>DAOTAV010000073.1:0-11075 GCA_035382785.1 Salinivirgaceae bacterium
GGTGAAATAAGTCTTCTGAAGATATATTTAACAAGATGCACGATTTGATCAAATATCATATTTTATGCAAATAATTATAACATTGCAAAAAACATTTTATTAAGTTAACTCAAATGCGTGTCTAATAGGTATTTATACCTATCAAAAAGATTTTTTTATGATCGTTGTTGCAAAAATGTCGTAATTAAATATCACAAAATCAATAAGTTAGATATTTGAATAATTTTTATAAAAATTATTCCTCTAATTTTGAACAACCTACACAAAAATTGAAAAAAACAAGAAAAAAAAATTTTTTTTTTAAAAAAAAACGTACGAAATTGCGTTGTGATAGGAGTATTTTTTAAATAGTTGACAGTTAGATGAAAGGAGTTGTAGGAATGATTGGTAACCATGTTGAGATATGGGAAAAATGCTTAGCAATAATCAGGGATAATCTACCCGAGGCTACCTATAAAACGTGGTTTGAACCTATTGTCCCTGTAAAAATTGAAAATGGCGACCTATTGATCCAGGTTCCTTCAATGTATTATGTCGAATACCTTGAAGAACATTTTATTTCTCTTTTGAAAAAGACTTTAAGACGAGTTATTGGGCCTCATGCAAAACTATCCTACGAACCTATAATTGTCAAAGGGGCAAATGATCAAGTAACCAAAACAGTAACTTTACCGGGGAGAAATCATGTCGATCTTGACAACAAACCAATTGAGATATCCCTGAGCCTGGAAAAACAAAAAGAGATTAAGAATCCTTTCATTGTCCCCGGAATTCAAAAAATAAAAATTGATTCAAAGCTTAACCCAATTTATTCTTTTGAAAATTTTGTAGAAGGAGAAAGTAACCGACTAGCCCGTTCTGCCGGATTTTCTGTAGCACTTAAGCCCGGCAACACCTCCTTCAATCCATTATTTATTCACGGAGGCAACGGATTAGGAAAAACACATTTAGCCCATGCCATTGGAATAAAGGTAAAAGATACAAATCCCGATCTTTTAGTTCTTTACGTCAATGCTCATCAGTTTCAGCAGCAATTTACAGATGCTATACAGGCCAATGAAGTAAACGATTTTATCAATTTCTATCGAATGATAGACGTATTGATTATTGATGATGTTCATATTTTTGCTCAAGGCAGTAAACCTAAGACACAGGAGGCTTTCTTTCATATTTTCAATTATTTACATCAAAACTCTAAACAATTAGTCTTAACTTGCGATAAGTCGCCGGCTGAACTTCAAGGACTTGAGCAGCGATTGTTGTCACGATTTAAGTGGGGATTGGTTGCTGAACTTACTACCCCAGATTTCGATACACGACTCGCTATTCTAAAACATCGTTTGCGTCGCGATGGTATAGAAATTAATTCTGAAGTGCAGCGTTACATTGCAAAACAAGTAGCAACCAACATTCGGGAATTAGAAGGAGCTCTTGTTTCATTATTGGCTCACGCAACACTTAATAAATCGGAAGTGACTATTGATCTTGCCAGAGATGTATTGGATAAATTGGTGAGTACTACCCGCAAAAAGATTACTATCGAATCGATTCAAAACGCTGTATGTAGCTACTTCAAGATTCCGGTTGACGAAATAAAAGGTCGTAGTCGTAAACGTGAAATTGTTTTGGTACGACAGATTTCCATGTATTTTGCCAAAGAATTAACCAAAGACTCCTTGGCTTCTATAGGAAAAAATATCGGAGGACGCGATCATGCTACGGTTTTACACGCATGCAAGTCGGTTAAGGATATGATGGAGATCGATCGCAACTTCCGTCAGTCTTTGCTTGATATTGAGAGGATTCTTAAAGGATAAAAAAAAGGATTGTTAGTTCATTTTTTCGAGGGGAAAAGCTTTCCTTCGATTTTTTTATCTTTGCAAAAATTTAAGATATGTCCATCGTTATTAAAAATCCATATCAAATTGAGCAAATTCGAAAAAGCAGTCGACTGGCTGCAAAAGTTTTGCAATATATCGAACCCTTTGTAAAACCGGGTGTTGATACCGAATATCTAGACAATTTGATTCTTCAATTTATAGAACAACATGGAGCTAAATCGGCTACGCTTGGATATCATGGCTATCCCAAAGCATCTTGTATTTCCCCCAACGAAATTGTTTGTCATGGCATTCCATCCAAATCAGTTGTGTTGAAAGATGGCGATATTGTGAACATTGATGTCACAACCATATTAAACAATTTCTATGGCGACACCAGCAAAATGTTTTTGGTGGGGAATGTCTCAGAAGAAGCCAAAGCATTAGTTGACGCTGCAGAACACTGTTTACGTTTAGGAATTCAACAGGTTCGTCCCGGGGCTCATTTTGGAGACATTGGGTATGCCATTTCTCAGTATGCTCATAGTAAGGGATATAGTGTTGTGTATGAATTTTGTGGGCACGGTGTAGGTATTAATTTCCATGAAGAACCTCAAGTTGAACATATAGCTAAAAAAGGAAGCGGCGCTGTGATGCTCCCGGGAATGATATTTACTATTGAACCAATGATTAATCAAGGGAAGCCTAGAGTAGTCATTGATAAAACTGATGGCTGGACTGCACGAACAATCGACGGCAAGCTCTCTGCTCAATTTGAGCATACAGTGCTTGTTACAAAAAACGGTTATGAGATTTTAACCTTGCCCGAAGAATGAGCATAGAGGTTTTATACCTAATTTCTCGAATAGTTGCAAGGATTTTTTCGTATCTTTGAAACCCAAAAACAGATAAACATGAAACGTTGTTCCGGCTAGGAAACAATTTTCATGAAGCATTTAAACCGAAAAATTAATTAACATGAAATTACTGGAAGGAAAAACGGCAATCATTACAGGAGCAGCCCGAGGAATAGGCAGGGCAATTGCCATTTATTTTGCTCAAAACGGCGCAAATATTGCCGGAAGCGATCTTAACTACGATGATAATTGCAAAGCGTTGGAAAACGAATTACGCAGTTACGGAGTTAAAGCGAAAATGTATGCTTCCGATGCCAGCGATATGCAATCTTGTGAATCGTTTGTTGATCAGGTGGTTGCAGAATTCGGAACCATTGATGTTTTGGTTAACAATGCCGGAATTACCCGCGATCAATTGTTGATGCGAATGACCGAAGACCAATGGGATTTAGTGATTAAAGTCAATCTCAAATCAGTCTTCACCATGACTAAAGCCGTACAAAAAATTATGTTGAAGCAAAAATCAGGCTCCATCATCAACATGAGTTCGGTTGTAGGTATCGGAGGAAATGCAGGACAAGCTAATTACAGTGCTTCCAAGGCGGGAATGATTGGTTTTACAAAATCCATTGCAAAAGAATTAGGTTCCCGAAATATACGATGCAACGCTATTGCCCCGGGATTTATTATTACCGAGATGACAGCCAAACTTCCTGAAGATGTGGTGAAAGGATGGTACGATAAAATTCCTTTGAAACGAGGAGGCCAACCCGAAGAGGTAGCCAAAGTAGCACTTTTCCTAGCTTCCGACTTGTCGTCGTACGTTAATGGTCAGGTGATCAGCGTCTGCGGGGGAATGCAATCGTAAAAAGTTGTTTATCAATATTTTTTAAGGATAGGTGTTTTCAACCTATCCTTTTTTTATTGAGTATGCCTTCTGCATAGGATTGATCATCGGAGTCGGTTTTCTTCAAAGAAAATCTTTTTTTGGTTGTTCAGAAAAACTACCTTTGCAATGGTTTGAACTCACGAAACTGTAATTTTTTATCTATGATTCCAGCGCTGCAGATCTTATTCTATATTCTTCTCTCCTTAGCTATCGGTTACTCGTTAGCATACTTTTTTTACTTTAAGCGTCAGAAATCGTTTGAAAATCTATGGGTGCATCGTGCGCTATTCTTAGCTCGAGGGTTAGCTTTTTCCGTGTTAGTTTTTTTAATTCTCAATCCACGAGTTGTTATTGAAAAAAAAATATCCCAAAAACCATTTCTTATATTTGCTGTTGACAATTCTATGTCAATTCGATTTCTCAATGATTCCTTACATTTAGCATCGATTCTTGAAAACATTGAGGATGAAAAACGAGATTTACAAAAATATTTCGATGTAAGAACCATTACTTTTGGACGGAAGGTTTGCGACACGTGTGCTTTTGAGTTTAATGAGTCGTCAACTAATTTGTCGAACGTTTTTGATTTTATCCGATATTCTTTTCCGGTAGATAAACCACAAGCTTTAGTGTTGGCTACCGATGGTTTATTCAATTCGGGCGAATCCTACGAATTTACACGGACAAATCAAGATTATCCGATTTTTTCTTTAGTATTAGCCGATACTATCACAAAAAATGATTTCTGGATAGCTAATCTCAGATCCAACCAACAAGTTCCATTAAATAGCCGGTTTGAGGTTGAGTTTGATATTCAACGAACTTCCATAGATCCCAAGACCGTGATGCTCGAAGTTTCGCTCGATGGAAAAATGGTTTTAAATCAATCGGTAACGTTTCCTAAAGGGGAAAAGCGGATAAAATTTTCACATAAATTTTTGGCCGATCAGACAGGGATTCGGAAATATGAGGTAAAACTTATTTCAACTGACGAGGAGAGCAATATCAATAATAACAAAGCGCTATTTGTGGTTGAGGTGGTTGAAACCCAAGAGAAGTTTCTCTTCCTCTATGGAGCGCCCCATCCTGATGTAGCCATTATCCGTCGCGCCATTAGTCAAGTCGATGGCTATTCAGTAGATATAATGGAAGTGCAGAATTTTAACGGCGATTTCTCAAGCTACAAAGCGATAATTATGTCGGGGCTTCCTAACGGAGATTTTTCCTCCGACCGTCATGTGGTAGAAGCAATTCGCCAGAATCGCTCCATTTGGTTTTTGGTTACCTCGCAAACAAACCTTACCATGTTGTCGCAACTGAATCCTTCTTGGAAATTTATAGGACAACGAAAAATTGATGCCGCCTATTTTGTTCCTAATTCACAATTTGAATATTTTCAGATTTCACCGCTTTGGGAAAGTATCACAGAAATTATGCCCCCGTTGTCAGTTCCCTTTGGAAAGTGGACTGTTACTAACCCAAGCGAAATCATCTTCACACAAAAGGTTGGAAGAGTTACTACCGAAAATCCCCTTATGGTAATCTCTAATTTCGGAGTTAGAAAAGCTGCGTTATTGGTTGGAGAAGGATTATGGCGGTGGAATATTCACATGCGTCGAAATTTAAACTCTGCTACGGCCTTGGAAGACCTTATTTTGCAAGTAATAAGATATCTTTCCACAAAACCATTCGACCAACCTTTTTATTTAACGGTCGAACCCGTGTGGTCGGTTAACGAAAGCCCAGTAGTAAAAGGGTTTGTTTTTAATCAAACCAACGAATTAATCAATAATAAACCGGTGGAAGTAATCCTATCCGATTCAAGTAACAGCTCAAGTCGCACGTTTTCTATGCATCCACATAAAAATCATTATCAAACCGCTTTGGGATATTTGCCAACCGGAATATACACCCTCACCGGGATCTATAAAACGGATTCAATAACATATTTCGATCGAAAAAGTTTTGTTGTTGTTGAACAAAATCCTGAGACTCTATCATCTTTTCCTGATATTGAACGATTAGAAAACATATCGGGCAACGACAATGTTTTTCTACCAAACGAATTAAAAAACCTCGCTGATTCAGTGATACGAAAAATAAATCCAAAATCTCAGGTTCAAATCATCTCTGAAATTACCGATGTAATCGGGTTGAAATCACTTCTGTTTCTGTTTATGGTTTGCATAACATTTGAGTGGATTTTGCGTAAATATTTTGGGTATCGCTAGAATTTCAGAAAATATTAATGATATGAAACTTCAAAAGATAGTCTATATTTTGCTAACAGCACTCGCGCTCAATGCGTGTAACGTGGTGGAAAAAGTTTATTTCGAGACACTGAATCCGGCTGATACAATAATCGATCTTACAATACAAAAAATTGATATTGTGAATCGATTTGCTATTGATCGATATTCAGAAAAAATCGACGAGCCAAATAAATGGGCTCTTGATAGTTTGGTATCTTTTGAATGTATCAAGGCATTATATGGCGAAATCAAACAAGGAGAACGCTTTTCTCCACAGCGAGTAGATACTGTGTTTCGTTGGGAAGAATCTGCAAATCCAAGAATAGAACTTACCAATGTTGATTTAAGTGTAAAAACACTATTAGATCCGGTACGCGACTTTGCTACGGGTTACTATCGAGCAGCGGTTAGAGTTGATTACCGGGTTTCATGGAAAGTTTTTGCAGATGAAAAGCGTGAAGTTTATTCCCGGCAATATATTGATACTGTATGGCTTGAAGGTTTAAAGCCATATTTTACCCAACTCTACGATTTAGTTGAATTCGATCGCGCTATTGAGCATATTGTTCAAAAAACTGCCCGTAATTTTGCGGCAGAAATTTCACCTACGTGGAAGCCAACGTATCGTTATCTATTTACCACAGGTCACAACGATTTTGTGGTTGCGGCATATTATGTTTCCCAAGGCGAATGGGAAAAAGCTGAAAGTCTTTGGTTAAAACACGCATCCGGTGGTAATCGATCGTTGGCGGGGAAAGCCAACTATAATCTTGCAGTAAAAGCAGAGAAAGAAGGAAAACTTTTAGTAGCTTTGGAATACGCCCAAAAGTCTGCTAAGGAAAACCGCTTTAATTATGCTCAGGATTATATAAAAATTCTTCGGATTAGACTCAACAATATTAAGGTAATTGAATCGCAATTACCCTAATGTGCATAGTTTCACGCTTTCTCCCCAAAGTGGATGGCTGTTTGATAAAACTTATTGAGGGGTTGTTTCGCAGAATAAAATTTCTTCAAGCGGTTTTCTTTGACGTGGCCGATTCTTTGTTATCTCCGCAATTTCTTTGGGAATTCGACTATCGTCGCCTAAATATCCTAAGGCAAAAAGAGTGACTACTTGATATTTTTTATTGATATTCAAAGAATTAGTGAGCTTTTCTGCATCGAATCCACCAATGTGATGAATATAAATCTGGTGTGAAAGAGCCTGAAGCGAGAGTTGTCCAATAGCTATTCCTAAATCGTGCATTGCGTGAAAATAGGGCGATTGGTTGTGTTCGTAATTTTTGGTAATCAGGGTTGCAATTAGAATTGGTGCCGATTGTGCCCATTGCTGATTCCATTCGCCCATTGACGCTAATATTTTTTTGTAAAAATCACTGCCTTTGCGGGCATAGATGAAACGCCACGGTTGTGCATTGTAGGAAGAAGGAGCCCACCGAGCTGCTTCAAAAATTTCTTTCAGTTCCGATTCCGTAATTGTTTTTTCCGCAAAGGCTCTCGGGCTGAATCGACTCTTTATAAAATCAAGCATTTGTTTCGGATTCATACATTGGGATATTAGTTTACTCTGGAAACAACCAAAATCTTTCATTGTTTCAATCGAAACTAAAAAATCCAATAGCCTTTTGTTCCGTAAGGATTAAACTCGATGGTTGGGAATGGAAATTTTACCACATTGATTGCTTCTAAAAAGGCGTTCAACCATTGGTGTCTAGTCTTTATTTTCGACCAATCAATATCAAAGCTCAAAAAAAATCGCCGGTAAGGTTTCAATTCAGGAACAATAATCTGGGAAGTATTGGCTGACAGTATGTTATACCCGCCGTATCCCGCAGCAATATTCAACCAACGCGGGAATGAATTCAGGGAAAACAAATCGTGAAGGTTAATTGAAAGCCAATACTGCTGGGCATTATAATCTTTCAAAATTTTTTCTAAAGGGGTTGATCCCAAAAGTTCCGGACGATATTTGGGTAATGGGGTAGGATGATACGAAAACTTGAGACGCATCATTTGTTTGTCGAAAAAATACTCTTGCGAGGCAAAAAGTAAGGCTCCAATGGCATTGGCAGAAATATCGGTTAAAGATGCTCCCCAATCAACAGCAAACCCATCGAAAATTTCTATACTGCTGATTGCAACAAACGATGAAACAGAACTCCACAGGATCGATTGTTTTTTTTCGAATCCGTAATGCCGGTGAATCTTATGACTTAGATAGGCTCCTTGGTAAGTGGAAAAAGCATGCCCCAACTTGTCGATTTGATACCACTCGTTTTTATCGTCAAACCAATGCCATTGTTTCAGATCAAACTGCTGATACCAAACTAAACCGACGGTTATCATTCCTGTCGCATAAATGGACGATTCAATAGCCATAATTTTTGCATAAGGAATTGAAGCATTATTGATTGAATCGTCAATCGGTTGACATTTCACCGAAATTGGCGTGGAAATTAAAAAAGCAAGGCAGATTTCAAATAATCGAATACACATTGGGGTCAAGCAAATAGAGAGCAAAGGTAATGAAATGTTTGCAAAGCCGTTTAGGAAAAGTAATACAACAATCTGTTGATATAAGGAATTTGATTTTTTGAAATAAACTTTAAAAAATTCTTTGTCAATGTTTCCGAAAGTTCTAATTTCGTGGCTTAAAATAAAAAGGTATTAGAGTCCAAAAGTTCTTACTATGGAAAACATGAATATGAACCAGAATGAAGCGTTCGGGAATGTTCATTCCCAAGCTCCTGAAAGCGTAGAAAATTCAGGTGAATTGATCGCTAAGGAGGATACATCGAAAGCTCCAACATCGCAGGATGAACCAAAACCACAAACCCAAGTCGATGTTGATAAGGAAAGTTTGGAGGTTATTAATCAAATTTTATCGGAAAGTGACGAGGACGATGATGAGCAGGATCAAGACACAGAAGACGTGTCGGTTTTATCAAGAAGCGAGTTAGTTGCCAAACTTGAGACTATTTTGCATAACCGTCCCGTTCAAAAACTGGGTCGCTTAGTTGATGATATCATTAACCGATACAACGAATTAAGAGAGGAAGAGATTGCTCGCGAAAGAAAAGAGGCAGAAAAGGATGGTCATGATGAAGATTTTGTTCCTTCGGAAGATCCTTTAGCCGATAAACTTCGTAAGTTGGCTGAATTGTACCGGCAAAAGATTCGAGAATATAAAGATAATCTCGAAAAAGAAAAAGAAGAAAATTTACGCAAAAAGCAAGATATAATTAAAGCCATTGAAAGCTTAATTAACAAAGAAGAGTCGTTAAACAAAACTTTCAGCGAATTCCATCAGCTTCAGGATGAATGGCGAAAGATTGGGGTAGTTCCTCAAAAAGATTCGAAGCACTTGTACGAAATGTATAACCATGTGGTAGAACGTTTCTACGACTATGTGAAAATCAACAAGGAATTGCGCGAGCTCGATCTTAAGAAAAATCTGGAGCAAAAAATTGAACTTTGCGAGAAAGCCGAAGCTCTTATATTAGAACCTTCAGTAACTAAAGCTTTTAAAGCACTTCAGGAATATCACAAATTATGGAGAGAAATTGGTCCTGTACCTCGGGACAAAAAAGAAGAAGTTTGGGAACGATTCAAAAATGCCACAGCCCAAATTAATCAAAAACATCACGAATACTACTCCAATTTGCGTGAGGATCAAGAAAATAATCTTGAACAAAAGAGAGCACTCATTGCAAAAATTCAGGAAATCAATAGGTTAACATTAATTAAACCTAAAAAATGGGAAGAAAAAGCTAAAGAAATTATCGAAATCCAAAAACTTTGGAAAAACATAGGATTTGCACCAAGAAAAGAGAATAATGAACTTTTTGTTCTTTTCAAGGCAGAATGCGATAAGTTTTTTGAAGCTAAAAGAGCCTATTTTGAAGAACGCAGAAAAGAAGAACAAAACAATCTTCAGTTGAAAATCGACTTATGTGTACAGGCTGAGGCGCTTAAAGATTCGACCGACTGGAAAAAGACCACTGAAGAGTATATCAAACTCCAAAAACGATGGAAAGAAATAGGTTCGGTTCCAAGAAAATACTCCGAAACTATCTGGCAACGTTTTCGCGCAGCTTGCGATGCTTTTTTTGAAGCCAAATCGCAACATTTTGGTAATTTGGAAAAGCAACAAGCTGAAAACCTGAACAAGAAATTGGAGATCATCCAAAAACTCAAAAACTTTGAATATTCCGGAAATAACGAAGAAGATCTGAAGAACTTAAATGCTTTGCAAAAAGAGTGGACAGAAATCGGCTTCGTTCCTTTCGATAAAAAAGACGAGATTTTAAAAGAATACCGCGAAGCGATAAAAATCATTTTTGATCGACTCAAGGTTAGTGTCACCGATTATTCTTTTAAATCGAAACTCCAAAATTGGAAAGAAAATCCCAAAAATAAGGGAAAACTTAACCAAGAACGGAATAAAATTATCAATAAAATACGTGAATTGGAAAACGAGAACGCTCTATATACCAACAACATAGGATTCTTTAGTAATTCTACCAACGCTCAAAATCTGATTCGAGACATTGAGAAAAAAATTGAGCGCAATAAAGCCATTATTGAAGACTTAAAAGAAAAGCTACAAATCATCGATAATGCAGACACCGAAGAGTAAACCAATAGAATAACGAAGATTTTTCCATGCCTTTGTCAGGGAACCAAGGGCATGGAAATTTTAATTTTATACCAAAAATCATTAGGGGGGGCAGATGATAAAAATTTTGAATATCTACCCTATAATTGCAACTATGAAACAAAAAAAATTATCCAAATTAAACCTAAACCAGCAACACAGACAGAAAATTTGGCCTAAATCAGCTAATGGAACATGGATTAAGCAAAACATCATACTGATGTTTCTGTTGATTGTTATTTCAACTGCTCAGGCTCAAACGGGGAATATCCGGGGGTTCATCTATGAGAAAAAAACAGGAGAACCACTCCCTTTTGCCAATGTTTTTCTAAAAGGAACAACCTATGGGGCCTTCACCGATATTAACGGATATTATACCATCAGCCGAATTCCTGTTGGAAAATACACGCTCATGGCTACAAGCTTAGGCTATGACACCGTAGCCATCCCTGTGTTGGTTCAAGCTTCAAAAACCATCGAACAAAATTTGACTCCTGCCCAATCTGCGGTGCAACTGGAAGAGTTTGTCATATCTGCTGAACGACAAGATCAACGAAGTCAGGTTTACACATCCTTGATTAAAATTTCTCCAAAACA
>DAOTAV010000074.1:0-11042 GCA_035382785.1 Salinivirgaceae bacterium
AAAGGAATGTATTTGGGAGTGTTGGTGGAACGCTTCCAACTTTCGTCTTCATCATCGGTTATAGCTGGGATGGGATAACCTGGACCAACTTTAATCACGTAGCCTAAAGAGATTATTTCATTCTCGGACACAGTGGGTGGAAGATACAGGCCGGTTTTGGTTCGTTGCTGAGGAGTTTTGGGTTGAATCAAAACACGGTCGCCAATCATTATGATGTTTTCCAGCAATTGTTGTTCGATTTGTGCCATAATCTTCATTTTTTGCAAAGATAATATAAAGATAGCAAAGTCTATCTTTATATCGTTAGTTAAGGGTTGGTTAATCAATTTTCATCGATTTGATAATCATGCGAATACGGAAATTTTAAAGTTGTTTTTCTATGAGACAATTTAATTGCATCGTTACCTTAAACACTTTATGCTTTATCCTTAACCGGATAATTGAAACATTGTTGGCCAAATAAACGCTCAATGAAAACCGAATGTTCCCGATTTAGAAAAATATGGATTTATAAAAAAATCGATTCTCATGGTTGGTTTCCCAAAATCGATTTCGTTATTTTTGTCGCAGAATATTAAATGGAAAAAGCATGCTTATTATTGGAATTGCCGGAGGAACAGGTTCGGGTAAAACCACCGTGGTTCGTAAAATAATGTCAAAACTTCCGGAGGAACAGGTGGCTGTACTTTCTCAGGATTCGTATTATAAAGATATGAGTCACATTCCTTTGCAGGAACGTCAGGAGATGAATTTTGACCATCCCAATGCCATAGAATGGCCTTTACTGATTGAACACATAAAACTTCTAAAGGAAGGCAAAACTATTGAACAGCCCATTTATTCATATCTAACATGTACCCGTAGTCAAGATACTATCCTGGTTCATCCCCGAAAAGTGATTATTGTTGAAGGAATTTTGGTTCTTACTTGTAAGGAATTACGCGATTTGTTTGATATCAAAGTTTTTGTTCAGGCTGACCCCGACGATCGGTTGATCCGAGTCATTTCGCGCGACATTATTGAACGCGGACGCACGGTGGAAGCTACTATTGAGCGTTATCAACAAACCGTTAAACCGATGCATATCGAATTTATTGAGCCTTCCAAAAGTTTTGCCGATATTATTGTCCCACAGGGTGGAAATAATACTGTAGCTATTGATATATTAACCAATATTGTTAAACTAAATATAGGATAATTCATGGAAACGCCGTCCTACGATAAAATCCCACTTCAGAACATTTTGTTCCTAGATATTGAAACTGTCCCCTTTGTTTCCGATTATGAATTTTTAGAGGGAAAAGCTAAAGAGTTCTGGGATAAAAAAGCACAACAATTAGCCCGAAATGAAAACGACACTCCTGAATCCTTGTTTCCCCGTGCAGGAATCTATGCCGAGTTTGGGAAAATAGTTTGCATAAGTTGCGGAATAATTGTTCAGGAAAACAATCAACGTTTTCTACGTATAAAATCGTTTTACGATGATGACGAACGGGAAATACTTAAACCGTTTTCCGAGATGCTTGAGAAATCGTTCAACGACAACTCAAAATATCTGTGTGCGCATAATGGAAAAGAGTTTGATTTTCCCTACATCGCACGTCGCATGTTGGTTAACGGAATTCGTATTCCTGAGATTTTACAGGCATCGGGGAGAAAACCTTGGGAAGTGCGTCACCTCGACACTATGGAATTGTGGAAGTTTGGTGATTATAAAAACTATACTTCTCTCGATTTATTAACACATCTATTTGATATTCCCTCGCCCAAAGACGATATCGATGGTAGTCGGGTGCGCGAAGTTTATTGGTACGATGGCGATCTGCCACGCATCGCCGAATATTGTCAAAAAGATGTTGCAGCATTGGTAAACCTTTTTTTACGGTTCCGTTATGAATCGCTAATTCCTCAGGAAAACATTCGATTTCTAACTTGAGTTAGGAAAGTAGGTTTATTTTCTAGGTGACAAAAACATTATTTTATATTCCATTGTAAGTCAATTACTTAATTTTTTTCGAAATAAACAGCTCAGAAAAGGAAGATAGCGTCCGAATTGTTTATTAAAATTACGAAAAAGGTTTAATGCAATTTCTCTTTAAGGTGTTGTAAGTGGTGCAACTTTAAACAAACCTTGGACATGGTTGTTACTTTTGGTGACCAATGCATACAATCATGCCGTATCAAACTTTTTTATCGAATTTTTCACTGTCGGCTTTTGATGAATATTATCAGGAATATAAAACTAACCCTCAGAATCTTTCGAAGGAATGGTTAGCCTTTTTTGAGGGGTTCGAACTTGCTCAAAATTCAGATTTAGATAAATCTGAATTTGATTCTGAAGAGTTTAAAGTCATTAACCTTATTGAAGCCTATCGAGAGAGAGGGCACTTATTCACCAAGACCAATCCGGTTCGGGAACGAAGAAAATATCTTCCCACTTTAGACCTTCACAATTTCGGAATTTCTGAGGATGCGCTTCAAAAGTCTTTCCGAGCTGCCTCGCTGTTGGGACTTCCTCCTTCACCCTTAGCCACTATTATTGACCATCTTAATCAAACTTATTGTCAGAGTGTTGGCGTTGAATATAAACATATTCAACATGTTGAAATGGTTCAATGGATTCAAAAACGATTAGAAACCTCGCTTGGTAAACGGTCGTTTTCTCCTGAAGAACGTCGCCACATACTCTTTCACGTACTTTCAGCGGTGAGTTTTGAGAAATTTATTATTCAAAAATTCCCGGGACAGAAATCGTTTTCTCTTGAAGGAGGCGAAAGTCTAATTCCCGCTATGGATCGAATTCTTGAGTATGGTGCCGATAAAGGCTTGCAGCAAGTTGTGGTTGGTATGGCGCACCGAGGACGACTAAATGTTTTAGCGAATATTTTACAAAAACCTTATCGCGATATTTTTGCCGAGTTTGCAGCCACAGGATATCACCAATCGGTGAATGCCGGTGATGTGAAATATCATTTGGGTTATCAAAATCGTAAAAAACTCGATAACGGTAATACCATCGAAATCACATTGTTACCCAATCCTTCGCACCTGGAGACAGTAACACCGGTGACAATAGGAGTGAGTAGAGCCATTATTGAACACCGATTCCATGGTGAATTCGATAGCGTTCTTCCGATAGTAATCCATGGAGATGCTGCTATTGCAGGGCAAGGTGTGGTGTATGAAACCATTCAGATGGCAGGATTGGAAGGCTACACTGTTGGAGGAACCATTCACGTGGTTATAAACAATCAAGTTGGATTTACCACCAACTACACCGAAGGACGTACCTCGACCTATTCAACCGACGTGGCTAAAGTTACCCAATGTCCGGTGATTCATGTCAATGCCGACGATGTTGAAGCAGTGATATTTGCGGTTGAATTGGCCGTTGAGTTTCGACAAAAATGGCATCGCGATGTTTTTATTGATTTACTAGGATATCGACGGCATGGCCATAATGAAGGCGATGAGCCTCGTTTCACGCAACCTCGTCTATATAAACTCATTGAACAACATCCTAACGTTGGAGAAATCTATTCACAAAAACTACTAGAAGATAAAGTTGTGGATTCTGCCTTTGTTCAAAACCTGCAGCACCAAATTCGTCAAACGTTGGAAATAGAGTTCAATCAGAGCACTAAAAAAAAGGAGATTACCATTCATCCTTTTGGGAAGGAACTTTGGGATGAGTTTGTATTCCCCGATGAACACAGTTTGCATCAACAGCCCGATACTTCTTATCCTGCGGAAAGGCTTATTGAACTTGCTATTCAAGCCAACTCTGTTCCTGTCAATTATGATCCATTTAAAAAGGTCTTAAAAATTTTAGACGACCGGAAGGCATTAATTCGCTCAGGTAAAGTCGATTGGGCATTAGCTGAACAACTTGCCATTGCCACTCTGCTCGACGAACATCACCCTGTTAGAATTAGCGGGCAAGATAGCATTCGTGGAACTTTTTCTCGTAGGCATGCTGCAATATATGATCAAACTGCTGAACAAAGAATCTTCCCGCTTCGCGATTTTCTGGGATTCAACCATTTTCAGATTTACAACAGCCCATTAAGTGAATATGCTGTGCTTGGATTTGAGTATGGTTATGCTATGTTTTCACCTCAAGCCCTTACGATTTGGGAAGCTCAGTTTGGCGACTTTAGTAATAATGCTCAGGTTATTATCGATAATTATATTGTATCAGCCTCAGAGAAATGGGGTGTTATGAATGGCTTAACCATGATGCTTCCACACGGATATGAAGGTCAAGGTGCCGAACATTCAAGTGCCCGAATAGAGCGATTCCTAGCTCTTACTAGTGATGACAATATCTCGGTATGCAACGTTACCACGCCGGCTAATCTCTTTCATCTGCTTCGTCGGCAATTAAAACGCAATTTTCGCTTGCCATTGATATTGTTCACACCAAAGAGTTTGCTACGTCATCCCAAAATGATTTCCGATTTGCAAGAATTCTCATCGGGAACTTTTCAACCCGTGATTGATGACCAACAAGTGAATGTAGAAGCAGTATCGCGGGTTGTTTTTTGCAGTGGAAAAATTGCCTACGATTTATTTCAGGAAAAGGAACGCTTACAAGCTACCGATGTAGCAATTATCCGAATCGAAGAATTGTTCCCGTTTCCCGGCAACGAAATTCAACTTCTGATTGAGAAATATTCAAAAGCACTGGTTTGGTTATGGGTTCAGGAAGAACCCGAAAACATGGGAGCATGGGAATATATGAGAAATCTTATTCCCATTCCGCAATTGCAAATGGTTGCTCGACGGAGAAGAGCCACCACAGCCGTCGGGTTGCAAGCAATTCACAAACTCGAACAAGAGGAAATCGTTCGAAAGGTATTTAAACCATGTACTTGCGAACGAAAACTTGGCTATTGCGGACTTCAATGTATTACTGGCAAACAACGGATAAAAATATTGAAACAAAGAGAATATCTGCAAAAATTAACCCTTGAGAATCTATGATAATTGAAGTAAAAATTCCCTCCCCGGGAGAATCGATATCCACTGTAGAGGTTGCTCGATGGTTAGTAGCCGATGGAGCAATGGTAGAAAAAGATCAGGAGATTGCTGAAATCGAATCGGAAAAGGCAACGCTAATGATTGTTGCACCGGATGCAGGAATCATAAAAATTTTAATTTCTGAAGGCAACGAAGTTGCAGTGGGAACCGTGATTTGTAACATCAACACAGATCAAACGGTATCCACCATTACTTTGGATTCCTCCAAAATTGATAATCCAAAACAATCGCAAAAGAATGATACGCAAATAAGTTCCGGAGAAAAGGCCTCTTTACCCTAATTGACCCAAAATCTCAGGAAAATTCCGATAAACTTAAAATTTCACCTTTGGCAAGACGTCTGATGGAAGAGCATCGCATCACTGCCGAAGAAGTTATAGCACGAATAGAGTCGAAACATGTAAAAGCAGCCTTAAATATTACACCAGAAGAGATTGTAAATGCTGATCATAGATTAGTGGAACGCAAGCGAATGAGTGCGTTACGTCGGAAATTAAGCGAGCGGTTGGTAAGAGCAAAAAACCAAACGGCAATGCTTACTACCTTCAATGAGGTGGACATGTCGGCTTTGATAGCTTTGCGTAAAAAATGGCAAACCGACTTTATGCAAAAAACAGGAGTGAAACTTGGATATATGTCGTTTTTCACAAAAGCTGCAACACTCGCTTTACAGCGTTATCCTGAAGTGAATGCTCAAATCGATGGCGATGAAATTATCTATTCAACGTTTAATGATATCGGTATTGCGGTTCAAACTCCCAAAGGTCTTATGGTGCCTGTTGTGCGTGATACTCGTGGGAAAAGCATTGCTCAACTGGAAGTTGAAATCGCAAAATTGGCTGAAAAATCGCGAAATGGCACTATATCCATCGACGATCTGCAGGGAGGCACGTTTACTATAACTAATGGCGGGGTTTTTGGCTCTCTTTTCAGCACCCCGATTATCAATCATCCGCAAACCGCAATCTTAGGAATGCACACCATTCAGGAGCGTCCTGTGGCCATAAATGGCCAGGTAGTTATTCGCCCGATGATGTATCTTGCCCTTTCCTATGACCATCGCTTAATTGACGGAAAGGAATCGGTAGGATTTTTATTGACGATTAAAACTCTGATTGAAAATCCAATGATGATGTTATACGATTCCCCCGATCCGGAGCAAACTTTGCTGGGAATTTAACGCTTGTATTTTATCCTTTGAATAGCTCTTTATTATTGAATTTGTAAACGATGGATTGAAAATGAAGAGTTTGATTTTAGGATGCATATGAAAACACCCTTGGGTAAACTGCCGGTGTCAATTTCAGTGTGTTTCCCTTGCAAAGGATACTGCAAAAGACGTTCGCCCATTAGGTTGTAAATCTCAAGTATGGTTGGTTCATTTTTCGCATTGATTATCATAAGCGATGAACCTTGAGCTAATGGGTTAGGGAAGATGGTTTCGTTTTGTCTGTTAGTTTCAATACCGGTTTGGGTGTAGCAAGTCCACGATAAGTCGTCGATGGCTGCTCGTTTCACCCCATCAGACGAAATTTTCACAGTTATTTCTCCGGGAATGTTGATATTAGAAAGGGTAGTTCTCACCGGAGTTTGTGAAATGGGCACAGTTCCAACAAGAATCTCGTTTACATAAACCTGCAAATTGGAATTTTCGTCGTTCAACGGGAAGAGAGTGGTTACAGTTAAATCACCGATTCCATTGGCTGTTGGGCAGGAAGCAACGTAACCTTTAAAACAGATAGCCCTCCCGTTGATGGTTTGATCGGTACGTGCTGAGGTTGCTGTCCACGTTTGACCGTTATCACCTACCCATGTCCGATTGCTATATAAGCCTGAATTTGCCGGAATATTTTGGAAACTCTCAAGAACACATTGGTTTTGCGTTTCAAGGGTTAATGCCGAAGTAGTTGGATAATTACCATCAGTCTTATAATCGGTATGTACACCATTATTATTAAACGGAAAAATGGCAAATCGATACAAGGTATTTGGTGTTAGTTGATCGAAGGATACGGTTTGAACCCCGTAGCCTACAATTTTATTGTATTGGTCGTTCACCGGAATCGTTCCATCGGTTGGAACTTGAATGTTGGTTCCCTCCGGTGCTGCTTTGATGTAGTAGTTATAAGGAATAATTTCACCACCGGCATCAATCCATGAAAGTGTAATTGTAGTAGCTGTTTGTCCGCTTGAAGTGAAGTTTGAAGGATAGTTGGATGGTTCAGGCAATAATGGTGTTCCTGAAATAACCTGACCCAACGAATAGCGGTTTTCGCGCTTCGACCAAATTTTGTAATAGTAACGTTGTTGATTCAATCCGGTATGAACAAAAGATGTATCAAATCCTGAATAAAGGACTGTACCACCGCCGGGGATGGTTTGGCCTGCAACATAATTCCCGGTGGGATTCCCAAAAATTGATGTGGTATTGTATGCCAATAAAACTTCGTTACCATTGGAGTTTAGCTGCCAGGAAAGTCTGATGGAGGATACTGATTCTCCGGTGGCTGTAAAATTGACAGGATTTTCAACAATCCCGGAAGTCCCCCAAATGGAATAAACCCATTCGGGATGATCAATAAAAGGATTTCGATTATTTTGCTTTTGGTAAACGGCTTCGTTTCGTGCAATTTCCTTTGCATTGGGAGGATCTTGTGAATGCCATTGCAGAAGTAGTTCAACTACCCATGGAACAAAAGCCGGGTAGGTACTTCCATCGGTTATTGGACACGATGATGCCCATTGTGGGAGTTTGTCTTCATAACAGGTTACCATGTAAAAGTAGCCTCGAGCCAAATCGCCTTTGAATTCATCGATAGGTTCAAAAACGGTTCCGGAATATCCCGGGAAGGAACTGGGGCCTAGCTTACCTCCGTTCTGAGATGTCCATGTCGGATTGGAAACAACTCCATAGGGATAATTACTTCGTCGGTTGTTTACATATCCGTCAGTGGGATACAAGTGAAATAAATCGGTGTACATTGGGGAAGCATCGTTAAACCATGAAGCGGGAAACGAATGTTCCCGATTATAACAGCTCCCTTCCCCATTGTAACTGCCACATTGATTCCCAAAATTGAAATTGTAAGGATCGGGACCATTGGGATTTTCAGAATAAATGTCTAGTACCGTACCATCGTTTTCGTAAAAAAGATCTTTATCGGTCGAAATAAAAGCATTCCATAAAGCGCTGTACGATAAAGCTGTGTGCGATTTAATGATATTGTGCAAGGCTGTTTTTAATTCAGGACCGGTTAATCCCTGGGCAGCATTGTAATATCCTGCAGGAGGTTGGCATTGAGCTAAATGTGAGATAAAAACAAAGAAAATAGCCGGTGCTATTTTCAAAATTCGTTGAATGTGTTTCATGATATGTTTTTATTGATTGGTTGCTTGTGATTTCAGTGTTTTAATCCTGAAACGATAGAAACGAAAAAAATAATAAGTCATAAACCCAAGCAATATAGGAATAAAGCTGGCTTGAATTAGATACGGAGTTGGGAGAGTTTCGTTGTATCGTTCAAGAATGTGAAAAAAATAGCTCCCCAGGCTAAGCATTACTAAGATTATAAAAACAGCCGCCATAACAAATTGACGAGCAAATTTCTGTTCCTTACGAATAGTCTCTTGAATGGTTTCCATAAAATTTATTTTGAAAAATAATAGTTAAAACTTGTTTTCGCCTTTTCTAAAACTACTTCGCCACGAAGTAAAACACCGATAAGAAATATAAAAATCAAGAACAATAGAAGCCTTTCCGTATCGGAACGTAGCGTCCACCATTGCTTTAGTTTTTTTATTATCGATAATTCCATGATATGAAACATTAAGGTTGGTCAGGAATAAAAGTTAAAGTTAGAAAAAATATGTTTTCCCATGTAAATGGATTCAGAAAAAAATGTGCCATAAACGAAATAAAAGTTGTAATTTCGCCACCAAAATAAAAAAATTCGCCATGTCATTCATTGATCAGAGAGTAATTTATGAAGGGTTGACCTTCGACGATGTAACTTTAGTTCCTGCATACAGTGAAGTTTTGCCGCATCAGGTCGATTTATCGACCCAGTTTTCGCGCAACATTCGTTTGATGTGTCCCATTGTGACAGCGGCCATGGATACAGTTACAGAAGCTGCAATGGCAATAGCTATTGCCCGAGAGGGAGGAATTGGGGTTATTCATAAAAACATGTCCATTGAGCAACAGGCAAAGCAAGTTAAAATGGTGAAACGTGCCGAAAACGGTATGATTATCGATCCGGTTACTATAGGTAAAAATAAAACCGTGCGTGATGCTCTTGGAATGATGAGCGAATATAAAATCGGAGGAATTCCGGTGGTTGATGCCGACCGAAAACTGATTGGTATTGTCACTAATCGTGATTTACGTTTTGAATCCAATTTAAATAGACCTATTTATGAGGTTATGACCTCAGAAAATTTAATCACAACCAACCAAAGCATTAATTTGGAACGTGCGGCTGAAATTCTTCGGAATCATAAAATTGAAAAATTGCCAGTTGTAGATGAAAACAATCACTTAGTAGGATTAATTACCTATAAAGATATTACAAAAGCTCAAGATCGTCCGAATGCTTGCAAAGATGCCAAAGGACGTTTGCGGGTAGCTGCCGGAGTTGGCGTTACCAAAGATTCGCTTGAGCGAATTACTGCTCTGGTTGAAGCCGGGGTCGATGCTGTGGTTATTGATACCGCCCATGGACATAGTAAAGGAGTCATTGATCTTCTAAAAAAAGCAAAAGCTCTCTATCCTCAGGTTGATTGGGTAGTTGGGAACATTGGAACCGGTGATGCTGCAAAAGCACTCGTGGATGCAGGGGCCGATGCAGTAAAGGTTGGAATAGGGCCGGGATCGATCTGTACCACCCGGGTAATTGCAGGAGTAGGAATTCCTCAACTTTCGGCTATCTTTGAGGTTAGTCAGGCCATCAAAGGTAGCGGCGTACCAATTATTGGAGACGGTGGAATTCGCTATAGCGGAGATATTGTAAAAGCAATTGCAGCCGGAGCAGATTCAATCATGGCAGGATCACTGTTTGCAGGAACGGAAGAATCGCCCGGAGAAACAATCATTTTTCAGGGGAGAAAATTTAAAACCTATCGAGGAATGGGCTCTATTGAAGCAATGCAGGCCGGTTCTAAAGATCGATATTTCCAGTCAGAAGCCGACGATATCAAAAAATTAGTTCCTGAAGGTATTTCGGCTCGTGTTCCGTATAAAGGAACATTAAGTGAAGTAATTTTCCAATTATTGGGAGGATTACGAGCCGGAATGGGATATTGCGGAGCTCCCGATGTTAACGCTTTGCGTAATGCTAAATTTGTAAAGATAACGCAAGCCGGAGTTATTGAGTCGCACCCTCACGATGTAAGTATTACCCGTGAGGCACCCAATTACAGTCGTAGCGATTTTTAAACAATATCTACGGAAAATCAACGTTTCCTTTTTCTTGGAAAACAAAACCGGAGATTTTTTGGAACGGGAAAATCAATTTAGTTCAGAGATAATTTTACGATTGACCATTAAATGATAAACTAAAACCTTTGAAATATGAAGAAACTATTGTTGGTGATATTAACGATAACAACAACCGCAATTTACGCACAGAAGGATATATTGCTCGAAATCAATGGAGATCGGAAAATAACGGTTGACGAATTTAAGAGAATTTATTTAAAAAATAATCCCAAAACCGACAGTATCTTCACGCGCAAAGCGTTAGAAGACTATTTAAACCTGTTCATCAATTTTAAATTGAAGGTGTATGAGGCAGAAAAATTGGGATTCGATAAAAAGAAGGAATTTAATGACGAGTTGCAAAAATATCGTAGTCAATTAGCTGAACCTTATTTGGTTGATCAATCCATATCCGAACAGTTATACAGAGAAGCTTATGCTCGGATGTTCAAAGCCGTAAGGGCATCGCATATTTTAATTCAATTACCACCCTCGCCAACTCCCAACGACACTTTGGCTGCTT
>DAOTAV010000075.1:0-10919 GCA_035382785.1 Salinivirgaceae bacterium
AAAATTTATTCTTTATCTCCTCTGAAAAAGTTGCATTTATTTGTTGAATTTAGTAATGATAAAGTTTCATATTTTTAGAAATGATAGCCAAAGACACTAATATAGGTCGAAAAATTAAGAATTAAATAAAACATATGGGGGATTCTAAATAATTTAATGCGATTCATACCAGTTTTTCCCAACGTTTATGTCAACTTTTAGTTTAACATTCATAGGAATTGAATTTAGCATGGCTTCTTCAACAATCTGCTTAACTTCTTCCACCTCGTTTTGTGGAACATCAAACACCAATTCGTCGTGTACCTGAAGCAAAAGTTTTGCTTTGAGCGAACGTTTCTTTAATTCGTTATGAATCTTAATCATAGCTACTTTAATTAAATCGGCAGCAGAACCCTGAATAGGGGTGTTGATGGCATTTCTTTCTGAACCTCCTCGAACCACAGAATTTGCAGAATTGATGTCGGGCAAACGTCGGATACGTCCTAAGATTGTTTTAACGTAGCCGTGTTCGCGGGCGAATAGTATGGATTGATCCATATATTGTTTTACCCTTGGGAACGATTTAAAATAATTGTCGATCAACAGTTTAGCCTCTCGATTTGATAAGCCGGTGTTTTGCGCCAACCCAAACGATGAAATTCCGTAAATAATGCCAAAGTTGGCGCCTTTTGCCTGACTACGTTGCTGTGGTGTCACGCTTTCGGGTGAAACGTTGAAAAGTTTGGCGGCTGTCTCTCGATGGATATCACGGTTTGCGTTGAAAGCTTCAATCAAATTTTTATCTTGACTAAAGTGTGCCATAATGCGAAGTTCTATTTGGCTATAGTCGGCCGAAAGGATAACTGAGTTTTTCGAAGATGGAACAAAGGCTTTTCGAATGATTTTTCCGCGTTCTTCTTTCGAAGGAATATTTTGAAGATTTGGATTGGTGCTACTTAAGCGGCCAGTGGCAGTAATTGCTTGGTTGAATGAAGTGTGAATACGGCCGGTGGTTTTGTTGATCAGTTTGGGAAACGCCTGTATGTATGTGTTTAAAAGTTTCTGAAGTTCGCGATACTCTAAAATGTCCGAGACAATGGGATGATGGTTTTTTAGTTCATGAAGAACCTCTTCTCCAGTGGCGTATTGCTTTGTTTTTGTTAATTTTGGTTTGTCGGTGATTTTAAGATGATTAAACAAAATTTCGCCGAGTTGCTTGGGCGAATTTATGTTAAACATAATCCCGGCCAACTTATAAATCCGATTTTCAATATTTTCCAGCTCCGATTGATATTCAATTTCCAATCGTCGCAATATTTCTAAATCGATACAAACCCCGTTGTATTCCATTTCGGCTAGAACTATTATCAACGGACATTCAACATTGTAAAATACATCCGTAAGTTTTTGCTCTTCTAACTTCGGTTTAAAAATTTTCCACAATTGAAGGGTTGTATCTACATCTTCGCAGGCATAATCTTTTAATAGCACAGGATTTACCTGGGTCATTGAGCGCTGATACTCGTTTTTCTTGCCAATCAGCGATTCGGTAGTTATTTTTTCGTAATTTAAATAGTTTAATGCAAGATAATCAAGGTTGTGACGCTGTTCCGGTTCTAATAGATAGTGAGCCAACATAGTGTCGGTCAATTGCGCTTTGCAATCGACGCCGTAATTCATTAAAACTTGAATGTCGTACTTCAAGTTTTGACCTATAATCATTTTATCATTAGATTCAAAAATGGGTTTAATTAAACCTATAATGTCGATATCCGAAAGCGATTCCGAGCATGCCAAAAAGTATGCTTCTCCAGGAGTGGTGCAAACGGCAATTCCCACCAATCGTGCTTCATGGGGTGTGAGAGACGTGGTTTCGGTATCGAAACAAATTTCCGGTTTTTTAGATAAAGTGTCCATCAAATGTTTTGCATCCGATAGACTAGTGATGAGGGTGTAGTTGTGGTCAATAGACTTTATGGTTTTGCGATAGCCTTCATTTTTGTTTTCCTCATTTGTAGGAATGTCCCACAAGGTTGGCTGAAACAACTCTTTTTGAGGCATCAAATATTCCGCGAAGCGTTGTTTAAGATTTCTGAACTCAAGTTCCTCAAAAAGAGCAAACAATTGCGAAGTTTGGGGTTGACTTATTCTAAGCATTTCTTTTGAAACCGCTAAATCAACGTTGGTTTCAATGGTTACTAAAAGTTTTGCTTTAGATATAAAATCTTTGCCTTTTAATAGATTTTCCTTTAGTTTTCCGGTGATTTTCGATATTCTCATAAACGCCTTCAACGCTTCCATATTGGGCAATCAATTTAGCGGCAGTTTTTTCCCCTATCCCTTCAATTCCCGGTATGTTGTCGGACGAATCGCCCCAAAGTGTCAGAATATCGATTACCTGCAAAGGAGAGACGATGCCGTATTTTTGACATATATCTTCTTTCCCCAAAATGTCGTAGCCGCTACCCAAAGCCTTGGGTTTATAAAGAAATATTTGGTCATCTACAAGTTGACCAAAATCTTTATCGGAGGTTACCAAAAATGCGTTAATATTCGTTCCGGACATTTTTTTCGCAATCGTTCCTATGACATCGTCGGCCTCAAAGTTGGGATGTTCAATGATGGGAATTCGCATGTATTCCGCAAAAGCTTTGATATATGGAACCGCAATTTTTATTGCCTCAGGGGTTTCGTCGCGCTGTGCCTTATATTCAGGAAATAATTGATGTCGAAATGTCGGTGAAGGCGGGTCGAAACCAATGCCAAGGTAATCGGGTTTCTCTTTAATCAGCAACTCAAGAATTGTATTCACAAAACCGTAAATTGCCGATGTATTTAATCCTTTTGAAGTTAATCTTGGATTTTTAATAAAAGCAAAGTAACTTCTGTATATCAATGCGTAAGCATCAATTAAAAAAAGTTTTTGTTTACTCATGGTCAAAACGGCTTATCTCTCGAAATTGAATATATATGAAACAAATATCGAAAAATATGTAAGATTTTTCATCTTATGCGTACAATTAAAATTTTTATCTTTAGGCTGCCGATTCTAAAAAAACTACAAAATCAATTTACATAGCAATGAAATACTTTACAACTTTTCTGATCGCTACTTTTTTCGCATCTGTTGGGACCATTTTTGGAAACCACCGCGACAGCGTGGATGTTTTTCACTACAATATTCACATAAAAATTACTGATTTTCAAGGAAAAATATTTGGGGAGAAACTACGATTCGCTTTATTCCTCGACAAACAAACTCTTCGACGTTTGCCTTCGATCTTGAGCGTTTGACCATTGATAGCTTGTTACTTAACGGACAATCGATGGCATTTGTCCGGACACAATCGCTCTTTCGGTTTTTCACCAACGAAACTTATTCTCCGGATGATACTTTAGACTTGACGGTTTATTATCATGGTGTCCCAGTCACCGATGCGAGCGGTTGGGGCGGATTTTATTTTTCAGGTCAGCAGGCTTTCAATATGGGTGTAGGTATGAGCGCTAATCCACATGCTTTTGGCAGAGTTTGGTTTCCTTGCAACGATAGTTTTACCGATAAGGCAACTTACGACATTTGGGTGACAACACTTGCTAATCACAAGGCAACTTGTGGAGGAATGTTAATTCAGGAAGAGAATTTAGGGAATAATCTAAAACGTTGGCATTGGAGCATTGAACAGCCGGTTTGTACCTATGTAGTCAGCGTTGCTGTCGGAGATTTTCAAAAAATTGAATTCTCTCACCAAGGCCAACAACAAACCATACCCATTTGGATTTATGCCCCATCCGGAATGGTCGATCAAGCCACTTCAGCATTCTCTGCTGTGACCGACATGCTTTCAGCCTTTGAAAACTATTTTGGTCCTCATCCCTTTCCCCGTGTTGGTTACACAGTGGTTGATTTTTCCTCGGGAGCAATGGAGCATGTTATGAATATTGGATACCCTTCAAATGCAGTTTCCTCATCACAATCGAATCGCATATTGATGGCGCACGAACTTTCGCATATGTGGTTTGGGGATTTTATTACATGTGCCACCGCCGAAGATATGTGGCTAAACGAAGGTTGGGCAACTTTTTGTGAATCAATGTATTTGGAACATACCGAAGGAGTTCAGATAGCACACAATTATCGTTACAACAACCACCGATATGTATTGAAGCAAGCACATATCAGTGATGGTGGATTTTTACCGCTTTATGGTATCGGTCATCAAAACACCTATGGTACAACTGTTTACAAGAAGGGAGCCGATGTAGTACGAACCTTGCGAACCTATCTTGGTGATTCGGCATTCTTTTCCTCGCTACGTGCTTGGTTTATGTTGAACCCATTTTCCTCCAAAACAACCGCCGAATTTTGTGAGTTTCTGTCGCAGCAAAATCAAATCAATTTGCAACCCTTTTTTGACACATGGGTCTATAATTCAGGATTCCCGCATTATTCACTTCGAGTTTTTGAACCGCTGCAAAACGGTGCAAATATTACCTTAGGTCAACTTCGATATGGCGGTCAATATATAGGAAACAAAAACCGCGTACCGGTAACCTTTTTTGCTGATAGAAACCAATATCAAACTATTGTAATTGAGTTCGACGGAGCATCTTCATCTCAACATGTTACCCTTCCATTTTACCCACAAATGGCCATTGTTGATTATTTCATGAACGTTTCTGACGCAACCATAAAAACCGAAAAAAAAATTACAAGTTCGCTTTATACGTTTTCCGATCAATCATTAACCGTATATCCTCAAACAACCACCGATTCAGCATGGTTCTATGTTGTGTATAATATGGTTCGGCCTGCTGAGCGAGGTCAGATTTTTGATGGAATTGAAGTTTCGCATCATTACTATTGGACTATTCACACCATTCCTTATGGCAATTTTAGAGGGAAAGCACGATTCATCCACTCAACAGTTCAAAATCCTGCCGACACAGTTTGGTCGCCCCAAAGCAACGACCGCTTAGAAATGTTATATCGACGATGGCCGCAAAATCCATGGAGAAAGCTATCGATACAAAATAACCTAACTCCAACCGGCGGTTATGCTATTCTTGATTCCATTATGCCGGGGGAATATGCTTTTGGGTTGTGGCGTTATGATGTTACAGGGATTAATTCCACTGGTGGAAATACCGAATTAATGATTTATCCCAATCCGGCCAATCATCAAATTTTTATCCAAATTAATAATGATGTAAATTACGAAAAGATTTTTATCACCGATCTGAACGGAAGAATTGTCCAAAGTCTTGAGCAAAAGGCATTTCCTTTGATTATTGACATTAGCATGTTGAGAGATGGAATTTATAATCTTCATGTAGAAGAAAACAATACCCCCTCAATAGTAAAAAGATTCGTAAAATTAAATCAATCAATATCGCAGTGAAGTATGGAACAAAAAACAATTAACGGAAGAAAAGTTGCATATCGACGATACGATGGAGATGGAGTTCCGGTAGTATTTCTGCACGGATATTTAGAATCGATGAAGATATTCGAAGGTTTTGTTGAAAATCACTTTAAAAAACGCCCTTTGATTCTGATCGACGTTCCGGGGCATGGAAATTCCGAGATGGTAAGGGAGATGCAGAGCATGGACGACATTGCGAAACAGATTTTTAAGTTGCTTGATCAACTTGGATACGATAAGTTTGTAGTGTATGGTCATTCCATGGGTGGATATGTTGCCCAGGCGATGGTTCAGACCGACCCAACCCGTATTAGGCTCTTAGGATTACTGCACAGCCATGTATATGCCGACTCCGATGAAAAAAAAGCAAATCGTCTTCGGGAGATGGATTTAATTCGTAGTGGGAAATTATTAACCATAGCCACCTCATTTATGCCAAATTTGGTATCTAAAGATAATTATGGAAGACTAAAATTTATCATTGACGATTGGATTAAAGATGTAGAGAAGATGATTCCAGAGGGGATTATTTCATGTCTGCACGCAATGATGACACGCCCCGATAATTCAACCCTTCTTGAAGGAAGCACTCCTATTCATTTAATCGGAAGCGATTCTGACGCATTTTTAACCTTGTCGATGATTGAATCCATGAAAAAAGGAGGTGCAGTTAAATTTTTCAGTTATTTTGAAAATTGTGGACATGCGTCGTTCATCGAACGGCCGAGAGAACTAGCCCACAGCATAGATTCGGTTCTGAATGGTGTATCAGGCTAGTTAGAACACAAACATTTATCGCAGAGAATCGTATAAAAAACAAAAACAAAATTTATGGAAGAACCAAAAACCGGACAAACATTAACGTTTGCAAAGAGTGGTTTAATGCCTCAGGAAGAGGTTCTTGAAGTTTCGAAGGATAAGAAGAAATTAACCATATCGGTTATCAAAGAATCCCTAAAACACGAAAACAGAGTTGCCTTAGCGCCCCATGCTATTGAACTTTTGGCAAGCGATGGGCATATAGTTTGGGTTGAAAAAGAAGCGGGAATTAATGCTCATTTTACCGATTTAGAATACTCTGAGGCCGGAGGCGAAATCATCGAAGATCGTAAGCAGTTGTTTTCGGCCGATATCATAATTAAAGTAGCCCCGCCAAATCTTGAGGAAATTTCATGGATGAGAGGGAATCAAACGTTGATATCGTCATTAATGCTAAGTAGTTGTGAATATGAATACATTACCGCACTTCAAGATAAAAGAATTACGGCTGTTGCTTTTGAATTTTTAAAAGATAATACCAACAGGGTATATCCTGTAACAGAATCGATGTCGGAAATATCGGGAAGTACAGCCATATTAATAGCCGCAGAATATCTTAGTAATGCGAACCTTGGGAAAGGAGAGATGCTTGGAGGTATAGCCGGCGTAAGTCCAACCGACGTAGTGGTTTTAGGAGCCGCCACCGCCGGTGAGTATGCAGTGCGAACAGCCTTGGGTTTAGGTGCTACAGTAAAAGTTTTTGATACCTCAATAGAACGGTTACGAAAATTGCAGCACAAAATTGGTCAACGATTTTTTACCTCCATTATCCAACCTCGAGTTGTCAACAAAGCTCTAAAAACTGCTGATGTAGTAATCGGGGCCCTTCCTTTTGAGGACCATCCCCGCTTTATGGTAAGTATTGATTCGGTTATGCAGATGAAGGCCTATTCGGTGATTGTTGATATAGCTATAGACTACGGCGGTTGTTTTGAAACCAGCGAGCCTACAACTCTCGACTCACCGATTTTTCGTAAATTTAATATAGTTCATTATTGCGTTCCAAATATTCCATCAAGGGTCTCACGAACCGCTTCCTACGCATTAAGTAATATTTTTGGTCCCCTTTTGCTTGATATTGCCGATGCAGGTGGAGTTGAAAAAATTATTGTTGAAAACCCGGGATTCCGTCATGGAGTTTACATCTTTAACGGAATTTTGACCAAAGAGTCCATTGGACGACGGTTGGGGCTTCCAAGTCGTGATATTGATTTACTTATGGCAGCTTTTTAAGAATCGATAAAAACAACGAATCAACCGCAGTTGAAATCACAGCAAACGTTGATAAGGATGTGTCGATGGGAACAATCTGAAAATCAGGGTTTGAATTTTGAATTCTTTGAATGTTAGATTCTAAGAAAATGTTAACAAAATCTTGATGGAGTTCGAGGGCCATGTCAAGAGTTCCCTCGGTGAGAAATTGATTGAGACGCTCATACGTGAGATTTGAAAGAATCTCAATCTTTTCGTATTTAGCCTGAGGTTGTAAATCGGGAAGAATTGCAAGAATCAATAGATCTGATTTCTTCGTTTCAATTTTATAAAAGCCAAACCCCGAAATTGTTAAGCATTCTGACGACAAACATTCATAGGGGACTATTGGTAACGCAAGATCTGATAAATGTTTAAACAAGTTTCTATTGGACTCATAAAATTCTAATACCAAGGTATGGTCGTCGGCAGCAATAGCTCCGTCGAGGGGAATTTCTAAAAATTTTGACCGCGAACAAGAATCGTAGAAATGTTCAATACCAACCAAATTTTCAAAAGGAAAGGGCTTTTTTTGGTTTTCTTTGCAATCGGCAATATATTGTTTAATCGACCCAATTACATCAATAGAAGTTACAGCTCTTTTCTGATTTTCATCAGAATTTGAAAGCGGCAGAAAATATTGGGTGTTCAGATAAAGAATATAGCGACTTGAGTCTCGATTAATAAGCCAATCCTTAACTAATGAAGAAACTATTGATTTATGTAAAGTATCAATATTCACCAGCGTTCCGTGAAGGAAACGAAGTGCTAGGCGTTCTGTTAGATTCTTCTCACCTAGAGGTGAATCAATATTAACATTTTGAACCGTTCCAATTCTAAGTGTGCTGCTTTGTTTTGTTTTGTTGAATTCGCACGAGGGACTAATTGCAAGGATGATGATTATCAGAGATAAGAAAAAAATTTTTTTCATACGAAATGGATTCAATTTAAATTCAATTCAATTCAATATTGTGTTTGTCAGAAATGAGCAAATTTGATAAAAAACAGTTCAACATAACGGGATATAATTACCGATTAAACATTTTTCAATCAATAAGGTTTAAGCCTTCAACTATAATGTTTCATCCGGGCGCAAGTTAATGAATCTGTGGAAAAATTAAAAAATAAATCAGTCGATAAAATTCATTATAACAATGAGAATGTAATACTACAAGAACGGTTCAGATAGCAAAACGGAATAATTTTAAAAATATTCACATTGTTATTTTTTTTGATTGACACATTTGCTAATTTTGCAAAAAAAAAGTTATATGGCTATCGAAGTACAATCGATAACAAAGAGGTACGAAAACCAGGAAGCTCTGAATAATGTTTCCTTTACTATCAAAAAAGGAGAAATTGTTGGTTTTTTAGGTCCAAACGGTGCAGGCAAAAGTACTATGATGAAAATACTCACGGGGATTATTCCACCGACCTCTGGAGATGCTTATGTCAATGGTGTGAATGTCTTAGAAGATAGCATGACCGTGAGAAAAATAACAGGTTACTTACCCGAAAATAATCCTTTGTATGAGGAAATGTATATTCGTGAGTATTTGGAATTTTTGAGGGGAATACACCGAATTAAAGATTCAAAAAAACGTATTGATCAGATTATAGAGCAAACCGGATTAACGGGTGAACGCCACAAGAAAATTGGACAACTTTCGAAAGGTTATCGTCAACGTGTGGGAATTGCACAAGCTCTATTGCACGATCCTGAGGTTTTGATACTCGATGAACCAACTAGTGGTTTGGATCCCAATCAAATCATAGAGATCCGAAATTTAATTTCGAGTGTGGGTAAAAACAAAACCGTAATGCTATCAACTCACATAATGCAAGAAGTAGAAGCAATTTGTGATCGCATTATCATTATCAATAAAGGGCAGATTGTTGCCGACGATGCAACGCAAAGCATAAAGAAACACTTTTCGATCAAAGAAAATACATTTCATGTGGAATTTGATAAGGAAATCGATTTAGACAAAATAAAGAAATATATAGCATCGGCAAATTATCAAGTTGTAAAGCCATCGATAATACATATTGAAGTGGAGAAGGGTGACGATTTATATCGTCAGTTAGTAGATTTTTGCCAAGAGAATCAATACAAAATAATCACGTTTCAAAAGTTCGAAAAGAGCCTTGAACAAGTTTTTCAAGAATTAACAAAACAGAAATAAATCCTAAATTAAAGAATTATGCCTTACTTATTTACATCAGAATCAGTATCGGAAGGACACCCGGACAAGATTGCCGACCAAATTTCCGATGCTTTGGTCGACGAGTTTTTACGTCGTGACCCAGACTCAAAAGTTGCAATAGAAACTCTCGTTACCACAGGACTTGTGGTTTTGAGTGGTGAAGTTAGATCAGAGGCTTACGTTGATGTTCAACAGGTTGCTCGTGACGTGATTCGTAAAATTGGGTACACCGAGCCAAAATATAAATTTGAAAGCGAATCGTGTGGAGTGCTTTCATCCATTCATGAACAGTCGCCCGATATTTACAGAGGTGTAGCCAGATCAAAACCTGAAGATCAAGGAGCCGGCGACCAAGGAATGATGTTTGGTTATGCCTGCGATGAGACCGAAACATATATGCCGGCCACTATTGAGTTGGCTAATATTCTTTTAAGAGAATTAGCTCAGATTCGTAAAGAGGGAAAACACATGCATTATCTAGGTCCTGATGCCAAGGCACAGGTCACTATTGAGTACAACGACAGCGACAAACCTGTGAGAATAGATACCATTGTAATCTCAACACAACATGATGAATTTATCTCAACTCGAGGGAAGTCGCCAGAGCAGATACAAAGTGCGGAGCGTGAAATGCAGGAAATCATTAAAAGAGATATTGAAAGATTCATTATCAAAAAGTTAAGAAAAACATTACCTCGTAGGCTTCGTAAATTATTCAATACAGAGTATAAATTATTGGTTAACCCAACCGGAAAATTTGTTATTGGTGGACCACACGGTGATACGGGTTTAACCGGTAGAAAAATAATTGTTGACACTTATGGAGGATGGGGCGGACATGGAGGAGGTGCGTTTTCGGGCAAAGATCCCAGTAAAGTTGACCGTTCGGCGGCATATGCTGCACGCCATATTGCTAAAAATATTGTTGGTGCACGCTTGGCGCGTCGTTGCCTAGTTCAAATTTCTTATGCAATTGGTATTGCAGAGCCGGTTAGTTTATACATCAACACGTTTAATACAGCCAAACTACGGGATGAATACGGTAAGCGACTTACCGACAGTGAAATTGCTGAAATCATTAAAAAGGTGTTTGATTTACGGCCCTATTCAATTATTCAACGTTTCGGATTGAAGAATCCGATTTATTTCCCAACAGCAGCTTATGGCCATATGGGACGTTTTCCATACACAGAAACCGTGTCGATATACAGAAATGGCAAAGAGGAGAAAAAGGAGGTTG
>DAOTAV010000076.1:0-10912 GCA_035382785.1 Salinivirgaceae bacterium
ATTTGCCTGGTTTTCCAGAACTCCCGCTGCTCTCACACCTATGCGGCTACCACCGAGTATCATGATATTTTCAGGCGCGAGTTTCTCTTGTCCGCTGTATTGTGTTATTTTGGAAATTCCCTTTGGAGTAGAAATCACATAAATCACATCGTCATACTCAAAGGTATCGCTCCCTTTGGGGATAATTGTTTTGCCATTGCGGGAGATAGCAACAGCTCGATAGTTCAATTCTCCTTCTATTTTGGTAACTTCCGATAGGGTTTTACCGATGACGGGAGCATTTTCTGTGAGTTTTATCACAAAAAGCGATAGCATTCCGTTTGAGAAATTAAACACCTCGCTTGTCCCGGTTTGGGATAGAAGGTTTACTATTTCTCTGGCAGCCAACATCTGGGGATACACTAGCGCATCAATTCCCATCCCAATACAGTGAGCACGATTAGTGGGTTGAAGATATTCAGAGTTATCAATTCTGGCAATGGTTTTCTCGGCGCCTAATCGTTTTGCAAGAATACATGCAGTGATATTGGTTTCCAATTCTCTTGCAACCGCCACAAACAGGTCGGCGTCTCTAACTCCGGCTTGCTTCAACGTCTGGAACGAAGTAATGGAGCCATTGAGACCAAGAACATCGAAATTGGCAGTAATAATTTCCAGGGTCGATTGGTCGTTTTCAATAACTACAATATCGTGACCCTCGTTACTTAACATTTTTAATAACTGTGTTCCGACTGCTCCGCATCCACCAATGATGATTTTCATCTGATTATGTTTTATTGTTTATGGGTACACGTAAACCTATGGCACTAGTTTATCTTTTGAAATAGCCCAATATGTGGGTTTCGGGTAAAACTTTACTTTCTCCTGATTTTTGATACAAATATCGTATAAATCAAGTATTGTATTATGATTTTTTTCTAAGTTTTTTGTTAAGATATCGAACTAATTCAATAGCAACATATATGCCGAATCCAAATACTGCCACAGATAAAAGAATGTTATCGAGGCTTTGAGAATTCATTATGTTGTAGAGGTTGCTGCCTATTCCAACGGTTATGGCTAAAATTATCACAATGATAAGAGCCACAATGGTAAAAAACAAGACCAACGGTCGATGGCGAGTTTGTTTGTCGCGGATAGGGCGCTTGCGCATAATATCGGCTATGGTTCGTCCCAGAACAAAGGACAAGGCCAGTATTCCTATGGCTATCAGTAACGAATTCATAAATTATTACATCGTAACTTTTGGGGCTGAAACTGCTTCGGGCGAAGCTTTAAAATATCCGATAGGTTCAAATCCGAACATCTTGGCAAAGAGTACTTTAGGGAAACGACGGATGTAGGTGTTGTATTCGCGAGCCTTATCGTTATACAGCGAACGCTGAATCAATATCTCAGCTTCAATTTGTTCGAGACTTTTCATGAGTTGTCGGTAACTGTCTTGTGCTTTAAGGTCGGGATATTGCTCCGCAACAACCAATAATCGAGAAAGGGCTCCTGATAAGTTATCTTGTATATTTTGGAATTGTTCTACATTTTCAGGAGTCAAATCTTTGACCGACAGGGTTATTCCGGTGGCTTTACTTCTTGCTTCTATGACTCCAAGCAATGTTTGATTCTCATGGTCGGCATAGCCTTTCACCACTGATACTAAATTTTCAACCAAATCGATACGGCGTTGATAGTTATTTTCAACGTTTCCCCATTGCGATTTCACGGTTTCTTCATGCGATACCATTCCGTTGTAAGCAGAAAAAGAAATGATACTAAGTATTGTGAGAATCAATACAATGGGAACCCCCAATAATGTACTGGCAAGACATCCGGTTCCTTTAGGTTTGATATTTTTATCGTTCATACAGAAATTTTTGTAAACAAAGAACTCGCAGTTGCGTTTTTTCAATGTTTTTATCGAATAGGCAAATGTATGAAAAAAAATGAAAATCATCGATTAGTAAAAATTATCTTCCGGAAGAGTTTTACCGACAGTTTATCTCTTCTTCGTGTTGAACGAGGCGATTTGATTTTTCAGCCGGGACAATACTTTTTTTTAGGCTTGCCTTTGAGTGATGAAATGCGTCCATATTCTGTTTTTAGTGGGATTGAAGACCCATGGATAGATTTCGTAATTCAGAAGATTCAACAAGGCGGTGTTGCCGAAGGTTTAACGCAAGTACAGCCGGGGCAATGGCTAAAAATTGAAGGGCCTAAAGGGTTCTTCACCTTGCCACCGTCTTACCATTCGGAAAAGCTAGTGGTTATGATAGCTACCGGAACGGGTATTGCTCCGTTTCATTCTTTTATTCGGTCCTATCCCGAACTAAACTATCGGTTGCTTTATGGAGCCAGAAAAAATGATGAACTTCTTGGGTTAGAAACTTTTGATATGGAACGTATCATCACAGTTTTAAGCCGACAACCCGATTGGAAGATACAAGGTCGTGTTACTGACCATCTTGAACGAATAATTTTTCCTGAGGCCCTTTACATGGTTTGCGGAAACAGTGAGATGGTATCGGAGGTCACGGCTTTACTACATCAAAAGATTGGAAAAAATACAAAAGTGAGAACAGAATATTTTTGAAAGCAGCATTATTTCGATGTTTATAGGCATCGGAAAGCTTTTCTTGCAAAATCTTACTAGTTTAGATTCCTCAAAAAAGTGTTGGATTTCCTTAGATTTTTTTTGATTAAAACCCTTTTTCATTCAGTCATCACTTGTGTCGATTATCAGCTTCACCATAAAGCAAGCCGCGCGAAATGAAGGTTGCCATACTTATCCACGTATGTGAATTGTGGGAGTTTTTTTACCTAATCAGGGCGTATGTTGTGTTTTTTTGCTCGTTTAGCAATGAAAAACGCTTACCGATGAAGGGAAAAGGTAAAAAATTGAGTAATGGAATAATTGAATAATAGAAAATGCAGTTCGTGTGGTAAGGTAAAGAGTGCTTAAGGATTATATCCCGAGTTTTCCTACTCGATGTTGATTTATGCAAGAATGGGCAGGTAGGCGATGATGTTGAATCGAATGGATTTATTGATGCTTAACATGTTGATATCTTTTGTGTTGCAGAAATTTAAACTAAAAGGATTTTGTAGCTGTTCTCCCACCGCACTTCACAATGATTAGCATCTAATGTGTTTTTTATCTGATGTTTAGAATTAATTGCAAGGTATGCAAATCAGAATTTTAAGTAAAAATCTCGTGTAAGGTCAATGTATTCCCGGCTATATTGGTGTCGAGAATCCATCTCAATTGTCAATTCATCGACTTCAGGAGTAACATCAATGTTGAGTGAAAGTTCTATTAATGCACGGTTGTAATTTTTCTGTGGAGTTGGTTTTACCTTTAAGAGACGGGATAATGAAAGTTTTGTATTTTGATTGATAATTGTTGATTCAAATTTTTCGTAAGGGAGAATCAACGACAAAAAACCGAATGGTGTCAACATCGATTGAGCTTTAGAGAGGAATTCATTAATGGAAAAATACTTTTCGGAACGAGCCAGCATTCTTTGGGTTGTTCTTGCCGGTGGTCCTTGATTTAAAAAGGGCGGATTGCAAATTATCAAATCGTATAATTTTTTAGGACTCCAGTTGAAGAAATCAGCTTGATGAACCGTGACTTGAGTTGCCCACGGGGAGTGTTTTACATTTTCGTTGGCCTGTAATGCTGCTTGTGGGTCGATTTCCAGTGCATCAATAGTTAACAGCGGATTTTTTTGGGCAACCATTAAAGCAAGAAGACCGGTGCCGGTTCCCACATCAAGAACGTTGCCCGATTGGGGGATTTTTGTCCAGGCACCAAGCAAAACACCATCGGTTCCGACTTTCATGGCACAATGTTCTTGCATTATGCTGAATTGTTTGAATCGAAACACCTTGTTAGGCATATGTTGAGGGTTCCGGGTAAAAAATCATGGAAATATAATCGACAACTTCATCTGATGGTATGATTTCTCCAGAGTGTCCTCTACTTACGATTTCAACGCGAATATTGGAGGAAATCAGTTTTGAATATTCCATTAAAGCCATGATAGGGCCGAATCCGCATACAGAAACCCTATGATTACGAACCGTGGTTTCCACTTCAGCAGTGTTTTGTTCAAATATTTTGTTAAGTACAAGGTCGTCTTTGTCTTTTCCTATTTCCGCTGTTTCGAAATGGTTAAAATCACTAGAGGCTATGATTAATAAATTTTTTCCGCTTTGTTTTTGATATTCGAACAACTGTCGGGCTACCTTTTGTGCTGTTTCAAATGAAGGTTTTCTTATGGTGATGATACCAATGGGAGGTGTGCTTGGAAAAACAAAATGAATCATGGGGAGCATCACTTCAGCGGCATGTTCGTGTATTTGTGCATCGAAACTTAATTCGAATAGTCCTGATTTTTGAAGGTCTGCATCGCACAAGAGATTTCCGGTGGGAAGTTCCCATTGTTCATGGGCATCAAGCGAAATCTCGGGTCCAAATCCTGTATGGCTTGGCGAAATGATGATAATAGTGTGGTAGTTTTGGTGTTGAACGGTTTTAAAAAATGCCATGGCATGATGTCCGCTGAACATGTAACCTGCATGAGGGACAACTCCACCGATTATCGGGGTTTTCTTTGGCAATATGACCGATGATTGTTCATAAAGCCTTTTCAGTTCTTGGTTGAGCTTATCGGGGTTTGCCGGATAGAAACGTCCGGCCACATATGGTTTTCTCTTAAGTTCACGGCTTTCCATAAACCATTGAATATTATTTCCCTTTTTTAGAACTTAAAGAATAATATTGGAAGAGGCACCGCAAAAGAAACAATCGCCTTCGGCAGTGATATTTCCTAATTTTATTTGATAACCATTGCGTTCAACAAGGGTGGAGTAGCAGTTTGGGCATTGCGTCTTTTGATATTCATTCAGGTTGACATTTCCTAAATAAACGTGGTTAAGTTTATCTTTGGCTAAAGAATACATTTCTGTCAGAGTTTCCATTGGAGTTGGCTGAAGTGCTAATTTAAAACGGGGGAAATACCTTGTCAGATGCAGTGGGACATCAACACCAAGATTGTTTGAAATCCATTCAACCATGAGTTTAAATTCTCCGAGCTTGTCGTTTAAAGTTGGAATTACAAGCAAGGTGAGCTCTATGTGGATTTTATTCTGGTATGCTGTTTTGATGGTTTCCAAAATGGGAGCAACTCTTCCGCCGGTGTATTTACGGTAAAAGTCGTCGGCAAAAGCTTTTAAATCGATATTCATGGCACTGACAAATGGCAGAAGCTGTGCAAATGGCGCAGGATTGATGAATCCGTTGGTTACCAAAACAAATGGAATTTTCTGCTCGAATGCCAGTTGGGCAGTATCATATACAAATTCGAAATTTACGATAGGTTCATTATAAGTAAAAGCAATGCCGCAGCTATTTTTCTCAAGATAGTAAAGGTCAATGATTTGCTGAGGCGAATAACTTATTTGTTCCGGAAAGTCGTTAACTGCCATTTGGGAGATGCTGTGATTTTGGCAGAAAGGGCATCGGAAGTTACATCCATATCCGCCTACCGATAAAATTTGTTGTCCGGGGTGGAAATGGAATAGTGGCTTTTTTTCCACGGGGTCGGAGTTTAAACCACTGATTCGTCCGTAAGAAACCGCGTAAAGTGTTCCATTGATGTTATCGCGAACCCGACAAAATCCGCTATTACCCTCGTTGATAATACATTGATGAGGACATAAATGGCATTGAACCCTTTGGTTATCGATTTTGCTGTAAAACAAGGCTTGGTGATTGTTACTCATGGCGTGTGGTTGTGAATCGATAAAAAGTGAGTTCGTCGTTATCAAACATCGATAGATTAGCTTTTCTTTTTACGATGCGAATTTGTTGTTCGACAGAATCGACACCTTCAATATTGGGCAGTAGAACGCCCCTTCTCATTCCATCTTTCTCTACAATAACTCCATATTTTTTGGGGTCGAGTTGTTCGATAGAAGTTTTTTGGGGTATTGAAAGAACGTCAACACTTACTTTTAAATCGGAAAGTTCATCAGGTAGAACCGGTGTAAAACGGCTATCGTTTTCTGCTGCAGAGATGGCATTATGTTGAATCTCTTCTGCCAGACTTTCATGGCGGGGCTCAAGGGTTCCTATGCAGCCGCGCAAAGAGTTGTCTGAGATGCGATGAATAGAAACAAAACACGCAGCCTTTTGGGTAAGCTCTTCTACATCCGAGTCGATACGAAAAACCTTGCGATCTCGTACCCAAAGTTCAATTACCCTGAAAGCGTACTGTGCTATGATACTTTTTTCGTTCACGACGGTTTATTGTGCAATTTTATATCGTTTAAAACTAAAGCACCTGCCCCGAGAATAGCCGAGTCGATCCCAGGGAGGCCTGATGGAAGAATTTTTACTTTGTTTTTGAAAATAGGCATAACGTAGCGTTCTAAGCTTTGACGAATGGGGTCAAGCAAAATGTCGCCTGCTTTGGTTACGCCACCTACAAAAAAGAAGGCTTGAGGACTTAAAGTGGCAACCACATCTGCAAGTTTGAGCCCCATGGTTTCGCCGGCCTGACGAAATACTTCCTGGGCGAGCCAGTCACCGCTAACGGCAGCTTCGTAAATATCTTTCGATTGAAGCTTGTTTGGTGGAATGTCGCCCAAAACCGATGCCGTTCGGTATTTAACCATGAGTTCCAATGCAGTTTTTACAAGACCCGAAGCAGAAAGGTAGGCTTCGATACATCCGTAACGCCCGCATCCGCATAATCGTCCGTTTGGGTAAACTGTGGTATGCCCAATTTCTCCTGCAAATCCATCGTGACCGTAAACAAGCTGTCCGTTACTTACAATTCCGCTACCAACTCCGGTTCCTAATGTAATAGTAACAAAATCAGTGTATCCTCGAGCAGCTCCGAAAAGCATCTCTCCAAGCGCAGCGGCGTTGGCATCGTTGGTTAATTTTATCGGAATTCCCTGGAATCTCTGCGATAAGAGTTTGCATATTGGAACAATTCCTTCCCATTCTAAGTTTGGTGCGAATTCGATGGCTCCGGTATGAAAATTTCCATTGGGAGCTCCAATCCCAATACCACAAAGTTCAATATTGTTTTGTTTGTTCAGCATCGAATGTATCAGGTCGGTGAGGGAATTCAGATAGTGCTCGAAATTAGGACCTCTACCTCGGGTTGGCATAGTGCCACGTTGCAGGATATTGCCTTCAAACGTTATCAACCCTACTTCTGTGTTTGTTCCTCCAATGTCAATCCCGACAACAATTTTTTGAGTTTGCATGGTTAATTTGTTTTTGCAAAATTACCCCAAAGTATGAAAAAAAATTCACGTAACCATGTTTTTTGATGAGAAAAATCAAATCTGAAGGTCAATTTGAGTTAAAGGTTTATGAAGTTTGATTTTTTTCATATATTTTTGCTCGTAAGAAAATAGCTAATGAGTTGAAATCTTCAACCTACAAGATATCCGGGCTTTTTTACCGATATTTATTGACACTTTCACTGGTGCTGATGGCAACGTTGGTAGTTGTCTATTCTGCGGTGGAATTTTTGGATTTTTATCGGCAACAAAATCAATTGAGAGACCGTTTTTACGAAAATCAGAAACAATTGGTACACCGGGAGACTGAAAAAGTTATTGAATACATCAATTTATCAAGACTCTACGTAGAAGATAAGCTTAATCGTCAGCTCTATGAGCGAACCATGGATGCTTGGAATTTGATGAACAATCTTTATCATAAGTTCAAGAATCAAAAGTCAAAAAACGAGATAAAACAAATTATTAAGGAAGCCCTTCGTCCATTAAGGTTTAATAATGGTCGCGGATATTATTTTATGGTGTCACTCGATGGTACTGAAGAATTGTTCCCTTTGAACCCGGAATATGAAGGGCACAATATGCTCAATTTTACCGACGATAAAGGAAATTATGTAGTAAGAGAAGAGTTGGAAGTTATTAAACGTTTTGGGGAAGGCTTTGTTTCAGGGTATTGGAAGAAATGGCAAACGGGTATTGTAAATGAAATTTCACCCAAAACTTCGTATATAAAGCTATTTGAACCTCTTAATTTGTACGTTGGTTGTGGCGAATATCTCGATGAGGTTCAAAAAGACATTCAGCAAGAGGCTATTAAAACTATTCGACGGGTACGATTCGGAAATAACGGATATGCTTTTGCCTTTACTTTCGATGGAAAATGTGTGGTTTCGAGTAATCCAAAACTTATGGAAAACGCCAATTATTGGGACACTTTGGATATCAATGGTGTGCCCATATTACCCAAAATGCGAGAGTTGGCGAACAGCATCGATGGAGGGTTTCTGAGCTACCATTTCGCAAAACCCTATTCTGATACAATTGCGCCTAAAGTTTCATATGTTCGGGGAATACACGATTGGGAATGGATTGTTGGTTCAGGAGTTTATCTTGACGAAATTGAACAAGTGATCGCGGAGGATCATGCTCAAATATTCAAACATCTATTCCAAAAGCTGATTTTGGCGTTTTTAGTTTTGGGTGTCCTCTTAATAGTTATAATGCGCCTGATACGTAATGTAGCCACAAAATTACACATCAACTTCGCTCAATTTACCAAAAATCTTGAATATTCTGTTTCTCATGGCGTAGAATTGGAGATTAAAAATATTGAAATTGAAGAAATTACTCAAATTGCATCGGAAATTAACCAAGTGATAAGGAATCGCCACGAGGCAGAGCTTCTGCTACGACAAAGTGAATCGTTATTCAGAGTGGTATTTCAGAATGTTCCTGTAATCTTAATTATTTTCGACGAAAATTTACATCCTCTTCGCTGGAACAAAGAAGCTGACAGTTATTTCAATTTTGAAGAAACTGCAAAATCGGGATTTTCGGTACTCTATAAACAATCTGAGATTGGTAACTTAAAAAAGATAATATTCGCCGATCGGTTTAATAATAAAGAGGGATTTAGAGAATTTTTAATTCCCACCAAAAAGGGAGAACGCTACCAAAATTGGGCAATTTTTGATACCGAAGATAAAAAAACTGTTTCGGTTGGTTACGATATTCATGAGCAAAAAAAACGTGAAAAGCAACTTGATTATCTTAATCAAACTAAGGATAAGATATTTTCCATCATATCGCATGATCTCCATGGGCCTTTCAATGCAATAATGGGATTTGCTCAGATATACCTTGCCAAACATTCCACTTTATCGGAAGAGAAAAAACTGATGTATGTTCGTCAGATTCACGATTCGGCGAACAATATGCACAAACAGTTGCTGAATATTTTGCAGTGGGGAAGACTACAATCCGGAAATATTAAAATTTCCATCGGAAAAGTCGTGCTTGAGCCATTGGTCGATGAAGTGTTGGCAATCCTACGTCCGCAAGCTGAAATAAAAAGGATTGAGTTGATAAACATTGTCCATGAAAACATCAAAGTATTGGCCGATGCTTCTATGCTTTTCACCGTTATGCAAAACCTGATAGCTAACGCAATAAAGTTCACTAATCCGGGTGGTAGGGTTGAAATTACTGCAGTAACAATGTCTGAATTTACAACTCTCACAGTATCGGATAACGGTATTGGAATGAACAACGAACAGTTAGAGAAAATCTTTGATTTAAAAAATACCCCTCGAAGAAAAGGAACTTCCAATGAAATGGGAACCGGACTTGGACTTCATCTTTGTAAAGAATTTGTAGAGCTCATGGAAGGGCACATTTGGGTAACAAGTGAGGAAAAACAGGGGACAACCATTTTTGTACAGTTACCAACGGCAAGTTAGTTATATTTGCAAACGTTTGCGACAAAATTTTTCGAAAAATTATAGTAAAATACATTGGTTAACAAACTGTTCCATGTAAACATTTTCTATATTTGCCAAAAACAACTAATATAACTCTCAAAAATCTATTGTCATGGCAAAACGACCAAAGTTAAGTTTTTGGCAAATCTGGAACATGAGTTTCGGTTTTTTGGGCATTCAATTTGGTTTTGCCCTTCAAAATGCCAATGTAAGCCGAATTTTTGAAACGTTGGGCGCAAAAGTAGAAGAGATCCCAATTCTTTGGATAGCAGCACCCATCACCGGTTTGATTATTCAACCCATCATTGGCCATATGAGCGATAAGACATGGACACGTTTGGGGCGACGAAGACCATACTTTCTGGTTGGTGCAATTTTAGCTTCATTAGCTTTGCTGGTTATGCCCAATTCTCCCACATTATGGGTTGCTGCAGGAATGCTTTGGATCATGGATGCGTCCATTAATATTTCCATGGAACCATTTCGTGCCTTTGTTGCCGATATGCTTCCTTCCGAACAACGAACAACTGGTTTTGCCATGCAAAGCTTCTTCATCGGAACCGGGGCTGTTGTGGCATCGGCTTTACCTTATATTATGACCAACTGGTTTAATGTTTCCAATACCGCAGATCCCGGATTTATCCCAAATTCAGTTAAATGGTCGTTTTATCTGGGATCGGGAGTGTTCTTACTGGCAGTACTATGGACAGTTTTGAGATCAAAGGAATATTCACCCGAAGAATTAAAAGCATTTGAAGAGGCTGAACAAAACGAATTGAAATCTACAATTGGAGAAAGTGCTATTAAAGAACAAGTTCAGTATCCTGCAACATTTTTCTATAAAAAGAGCATCCTCTGGATTCTTGCAGGAATTTTGCTCTCAGGTTTGGTTTGGTATCTGAATTATCATTATGAGTTATATGTTTTAACCGGTGGTATAGCCGCTTTCGGACTTATTCAATTGATTACAGGAACCTTTATCAAATCCGGGAAAAGAGAAAACGGCTTAGTGGAAGTGATTAACGACCTTTTTAATATGCCCAAAACCATGGCTCAGCTTGCGGTAGTGCAATTCTTCAGTTGGTTTGCGCTTTTTGCCATGTGGATTTACACAA
>DAOTAV010000077.1:0-10528 GCA_035382785.1 Salinivirgaceae bacterium
TATTTTTCTAATGACCGCCATTAGAAATTCTGGCTAATGACAATTTTGGGTTTAAAGCATAGAAATTGTTTGGAAGAAATTCCGGGCAACTTAAAGCAACGCGTTGGTTAATAGGAAACCAAAGCCATGCCTGTGATGCTTCTGTTTTTGCAATTGGGAAAACTCCTCAATAAACCTTGGGAAAGTTAAATAGGCCGAAAATCATTTTCGTGAATAAAATCAGCTTTACTCTCGAATTGATTTTTTTGTAATAGTTTTTGCTTATGGAGTTTTAATAACCTTAATTTGAACCGCTTGAGCTTTGGTTTCTCAAAAGTTTTTTTATTTCACTAAGCAAAAAAAACTTCCCGGAATAGCCGGGAAGTTTTCTATGAAAACGATACATGAATTATTTACCTAATTTGATTTTCACAGCCGATTTTGCAGCGGCAAGACGAGCGATGGGTACCCGGAACGGGCTGCACGATACATAGTCCATACCCACTTTATTGCAGAATTCCACGGAACTGGGTTCACCTCCATGTTCGCCGCAGATTCCCACTTTCAAGTCGGGGCGAGTAGCGCGTCCTTTTTTGGTTCCCATTTCAACCAATTGTCCAACACCTTCTTGATCGAGAATTTGGAACGGGTCGGTCTTTAAAATTCCATTTTCGATGTAAATCGGAAGGAACTTACCGGCATCGTCGCGAGAATAACCAAAGGTCATTTGGGTTAAGTCGTTGGTACCAAACGAGAAGAACTCGGCTTCTTTAGCAATCAGGTCGGCAGTTAAAGCTGCACGTGGAATCTCAATCATGGTTCCAACCAAATAATCAACCTTTACTTTCTTTTCGGCAAAAACCTCTTCGGCAACCCTACGGATTATTTGTTCCTGATGTTTAAACTCTTTTAGAGTTCCAACAAGCGGGATCATAATTTCGGGTTTTGGATTTTTACCTTTCAGCTTGAGATTACAAGCAGCTTCAAGGATAGCGCGAGCTTGCATTTCGGTGATTTCCGGATAGGTAATACCTAAACGGCATCCGCGGTGACCCAACATCGGGTTGAACTCGTGAAGCGATTCCACCTTGGCAATCACTTTTTCCACGGAAATACCCATTTCTTTTGCCATTTCTTCCTGTGCCGGAAGTTCGTTTGGAGTAAATTCATGCAAAGGTGGATCGAGCAAACGAATAGTCACGCCGTAGCCATCCATAGCTTCCAAAATTCCTTCAAAATCGCCACGTTGCATAGGCAGTAGTTTTGCTAGCGCTTTTTTGCGAGCTTCGAGCGTATCAGCAAGAATCATTTCGCGCATTGCTTTAATTCTATCGCCTTCGAAGAACATGTGTTCTGTACGGCACAGACCAATTCCTTTGGCTCCGAAATCACGAGCTATTTTAGCATCGTGGGGAGTGTCGGCGTTGGCTCTAACGTACATGCGAGTGTGCTTTTCAGCAATGTTCATTACGCGAGCAAAATCTCCTGCTAAGGCAGGTGTAATCGTGGCTACTTTTCCTTCGTACACTTCACCGGTTGAACCATTGAGTGAAATCCAGTCGCCTTCTTTTATGGTTTTATTTCCAATGGTAAATTCGCGTTTAGCATAGTTAACAGAAATTTCACCGGCTCCTGAAACGCAGCATTTCCCCATACCGCGTGCCACAACGGCAGCATGAGAAGTCATTCCTCCTCGGGCAGTTAAAATACCTTCTGCAGCGTTCATACCGCGTAGGTCTTCGGGCGATGTTTCCAAACGAACCAAGATAACTTTTTCGCCACGATCAGCCCAGTGTTCGGCTTCGTCAGCAAAGAAAACCACACGACCGGTAGCTGCTCCAGGAGATGCGGGAAGACCTTTGGTCAACACTTTTGCCGATGCAATGGCTTCTTTATCGAAAACCGGATGTAGAAGCTCATCGAGTTTTCCCGGTTCCATTCGAAGCAAGGCTTCTTCTTCGGTAATATATTTTTGGTCGATCATGTCGCAGGCAATTTTCACCATTGCAGCTCCGGTACGCTTACCGTTACGGGTTTGTAGCATCCAGAGTTTTCCATCCTGAATGGTGAATTCGATATCTTGCATATCGCGATAATGATCTTCCAGTTTTTGCTGAACTTCGTTCAAATGTTTATAAACTTCGGGCATAGCTTCTTCCAGGGAAGGATATTTTGTGCGACGTTCTTCTTCGCTGATTCCTTGGCTTTTTGCCCAACGACGCGATCCTTCAAGGGTGATTTGCTGCGGGGTGCGAATTCCGGCAACCACGTCTTCTCCTTGAGCATTTAAGAGATATTCTCCGTTGAAAATGTCTTCGCCGGTTGCGGCATCACGGGTGAAGGCAACACCGGTTCCCGAATTGTTTCCGGTATTTCCATAAACCATCGCTTGAACATTGACAGCTGTTCCCCATTCTTCAGGAATTTGGTTTAATTGACGGTAAAGTACGGCACGTTCGGTGTTCCATGAGTCAAAAACGGCGCAAACTCCACCCCAAAGTTGTTCCCATGGATCGGTCGGGAAATCTTTTCCGGTATGCTTTTTAACTATTGCTTTAAAGCGTACCACCATTTCTTTGAGATCATCGGCAGTGAATTCAGTATCTTGCTTAATTCCACGTTCATGTTTCATTTCGTCAATAACAACCTCAAAGGGATCGTGTTCGCCTTTTTTAGCCTCAACACCCAGAACCACGCCACCGTACATTTGGATAAAGCGACGATATGAGTCGTAAGCGAATCGTTCGTTGTTAGATTTTTCTGCTAACAGTTTAACGGTTTTATCGTTTAATCCCAGGTTCAATACTGTGTTCATCATTCCGGGCATTGAAACACGTGCTCCGGAGCGTACTGACAGCAACAAGGGAAAATCGCCTGATTCTGAGCCGAATTTTGCGTTCATAATTTTTTCGGTCTCTTTCATAGCGGCTTCTACTTCTTCTCGAATCAGATTGATAGCCACATCGCGCCCTTGTTGGTTGTAAATGGTACAAACCTCGGTTGTGATGGTAAATCCAGCCGGAACGGGCACGCCGATAAGGTTCATCTCGGCAAGGTTAGCTCCTTTCCCGCCTAACAAGTTTTTCATGTCAGCACGGCCTTCTGCTTTACCATCTCCAAATCTGTAAACATACTTTACTTTTGACATAAGTGATTGTTTTTTAAAGGTTTATATATGAATATTCTAATTTCTGCTGCTGTAATCAATAAGCCAGCAAATGTAACGATTTTTATTTTATATCTCCCACTGAAAATGGCTTTTTTTTAACACTCTATAGTGTTTATTATTAGCGAATTATTGTTTCAAACGTTTTCGCCACCAATTCATTCACACAACGTTGTTGCCTCGGCTATTATTTTTTTTATTTGTCGCTTACTCAATCCTATGGTTTCCAAAATTTCCCGGTTTTCTAAAATCTGCGAGCACGCCACAACACCGGAGTTAAGCAACTTTTGTTTTTGATCGGAGCTTAGCGATGTAATTGTTGTTATTGGAAACAACCGAAATTGTTCAACCAATTCTTTTAAACTCATTCCTTTAGGGTAATCCCAAGCAATTAATTGCAACCCGACACATTTGGCATAATCGATCGAATCAAACGAAAACCGGTTATTGGTGATGACACAAGTTCGAAATTGAAATGATTGATATTCTTCTTTTTTCTTTCTATGGAAAACAATGTCTTCTACTCTCGATTTAACATACAAAGGCACCTGAATACCGATATTTTTCCCTTTGTCTTGAGTGTATTTGCATTCACACAACCATTGTTCGCGGTCTTTGGTGGCAATCACATCCATCTCGTGCTGTATGCAACATCCGTCAACCACAACAGCCACCTGAACCTGAAACCCCAGCTTCTTAAAAATTAATCCGCAAAAAATTTCAAAGGGATGTCCTGTTGGTCCCATCTCAAAAAACGCATCTTTGAGACGATATCGGGCTGCCGAAATGGTCTCGAGTTTCTGCATCCTTTGAAAAGCACGCCGAAATATCTTTTCTGTTGTTGCACCGTTATACACCCATCGGGTGATTTCTTCGGTTACTTTTATGGCAATCTCATCAGATGTTCCTGAATTTTTGAGCGAACGGAACAATTTCTGCGGATCAAAATCTTCTTCTTCTCCGTTTGCTTTTCTGATTCGAATAGTTCTATGGTTTGTTATCATCATTGGTTGAGAGATTTCTTTTTGCCTGTTGCCAGATTTCTTCCATTTCGTCTAATGACATCTGATGTAGGCTTTTGCCTTTCAGTATGGTTTGCTCCTCGAGGTAGTTAAATCGGTCAATAAATCTGCGATTGGTTGTTTCCAGAGCTTCTTCGGGATCGATATCGTACAAGCGGGCAGCGTTGATAATAGCAAAAAACAAATCGCCGAACTCATTACGAATGGCTGTTTTATTCGAAGGATTGTTCTTGATTTCGTTCATCACTTCCGAAAGCTCTTCTTGCACTTTATCCCACACTTGTTCAGGTTGTTGCCAATCGAAGCCAACGCCCCGAGCTTTTTGTTGAATTCGATAAGCCTTGATTACAGGTGGCAACGATGATGGCACTCCCGAAAGAACTCTCTTGGGGCGATCTTTTTCATTTAATTTTATTTTCTCCCAATTCTCTTCCACCGTTTTGGCGTCGGCGGCCTCTACTGTTCCATAAATGTGCGGATGTCTATAAATCAACTTCTCGATTAAAGATTCCAACACATCATTTATGGTAAACCATTGATTTTCAGAGCCTATTTTGGCATAAAATACTATATGAAGCAATAAATCACCCAACTCTTTTTTCAGCTCAGAGAATTTCCCCGACAAAACAGAATCGGACAATTCAAATACTTCTTCAATGGTTAACTTTCTCAAGCTTTCAACCGTTTGTTCTCGGTCCCAAGGACACTTCTCACGTAAATCGTCCATGATGTCAAGCAAACGATTGAAATTTTCCAAGGTTTTATGTCGTTCAGTTTCCATCTTTGTTTTCATCGATACTTTCAAACATCCAAACAACAAAATCGCCTTCAATAAGCAGCTTTAAACGATGCTTGATTACTCGGTTTAAATCGGATAATCGAAAACTCTCAAGGCGCTCTTCCGTAATGAAAATCATGATAATAAAAATGCTTAACGGATTCGACTTTTCACTCAAAATATCTAAATGATGGACCCCGGGAAAAGAGAGTAATTCATCTTTGAACTGTCGAACCAAAGTATCGAAATCTTCTTTACTTTCAGGCTTAAGCTTGAATTTGATGATTCGTGTTATCATACAATTTTTATGTTAATTTTGGTTTGAGGATTTATTCCGAACGATATGTCAAGACGATAGTTAATAATTCCAATTTCAAGATAATCCATCGCGTTAAACAGAGCAAACAAATCTCCGGGCTTACGATCGTAGCCATCCGAAATTTTTCGAATGATATATTTTGGGCGACCAACCATAATTTCGAATTTCCGATCACCGACAAATTCATAAAACTGTTGTTTAGTACAATTGGTTACTATGTTTCCATAAACATCAATGTAGAGAATAGACAAATACATTAGATTGTCAGCCTTTTCCGGCAAAACCGATGATAAAACCGGATTGGTGATGAATTTTCCAACCGTTTCGGGATTGCCGGTGGAAAGTAATTGAATGGCAGGTTTAATCATCAGTTCCAATTCGGGAAATGCAACATTAAAAAATGGTAATTCCCAAATTTCTATCGAAGGTTGATCGAAAATACTGTAAAACGGAGCACATTCATAACCGATAAACCAGTGATTTTCATAACGGACAAGGAGCACTCTTGGATTCTTAGATCCAATCCAGGGACTAACACCGATAATATGAACCGAATTCTGCGGGAACCCATTGTATGATGCCTTAACTGTATAAGCAGCATATACAGTGTTGAAAGGCGGTATTTGATGAGTAAGCTCTTGCAGCAAATACATAATCTTGTTTTGAAGCCAATACTCACGTATATTTCCCATGAAAACCGAACTCCAATTCCAATCTGTGGTCAATGTAATCGCTCCGGGTACCATAAAAAAGACGAATAGTTCAAATAACGATTAAAATTTGTATTTTTGCCAAAAGCCAAGCAAAGGTAGCAAAATTAGAACAACTTTTCTCCAAATATGATTGAACGAATTATTGAAGTATGCGATATCGAGCCCGTTGACCTTTATGGCGTGAACAATGTCAATTTTGAGATGATACGCCGCACCTTTCCTCAGGTAAAGCTTGTTGCGCGAGGCGATATTATCAAAGTTATAGGAGAACCCAACGATGTAGATTATTTCACTGAACGCTACTATAAATTTATCGAACATTATCGACGTTACGGACGTCTGAAACCTGAAGACATCGCTAATCTATCCGAATCCGACGTTTCGCTCAGCGGTTCACAAATCGATCCCGATATCCTTGTTTACGGAAACAATGGAAAAATCGTAAAAGCCTTAACCGTTAACCAACAAAAGATTGTCAAAGAACACTTGGCTAACGATCTGGTTTTTACGATCGGTCCTGCCGGTAGCGGAAAAACTTACACCAGCATTGCATTAGCGGTAAGAGCACTTCGCAATAAAGAAGTGAAACGCATTGTCTTAAGCCGACCGGCCGTTGAAGCCGGCGAGCGCCTCGGATTCCTACCCGGCGACTTAAAAGAAAAAATCGATCCTTATCTCCAACCGCTCTACGATGCCCTCAATGAAATGCTGCCTCCCCGAAAACTCGAAACCTATATCGAAGAAGGCATAGTACAAATTGCCCCATTAGCCTTTATGCGCGGACGAACCCTCGATTATGCATTCGTAATTCTCGACGAAGCCCAGAACACAACCGTTAATCAATTAAAAATGTTCTTAACCCGTATGGGACGCCATTCCAAATTTATGGTCAACGGCGATATCACACAAATAGACCTTCCTCCCAACGAACAAAGCAGCTTGATTTACGCTCTTGAAATACTCAAAGACATTGAAGGCATCAGCATTGTCACCCTCGACGACAGCGACATTGTCCGCCACCCGTTAGTTGCAAAAATTGTAAAAGCCTACCAACAACACCAACCTAGTAAACCTAAAAACAAAAACAATCAATCCACAACATGAATACTCTAACCTACACTAACTTTAAATTCAAAAACCAACAAAACCTTTATCACGGAAAGGTACGCGATGTTTACACCATCGCCCCCGATATTCTTATCATGATTGCTACCGACCGAATTTCAGCCTTCGACATAATATTGCCCCGTGGCATTCCCCATAAAGGTCAGATTTTAAACCAAATTGCATCAAAATTCCTAGATCTTACCTCCGATATTATCCCTAACTGGAAAATAGCCTCTCCTGATCCTATGGTTACCATCGGATACAAAGCCGAACCCATCCCCGTAGAAATGGTTGTCAGAGGATACCTCTCCGGTCATGCTTGGCGCGAATACAAAAGCGGCAAACGACAAATTTGCGGAGTGAGTTTACCTAATGACCTTCGCGAACATCAGAAACTACCAAACCCAATAATCACCCCAACAACTAAAGCCAAAGAAGGTCATGACCAAGATATCAGTCGCGAGGAAATCTTAAACTCCGGTTTAGTACCAAAAGAAATTTATCAAAAAATCGAAGAATATTCACTTCAGCTTTTTGCACGAGGAACCGAAATCGCCGCACAACAAGGATTAATTCTTGTGGATACCAAATACGAATTCGGACTGCTCAACGGTCAAATAATTCTTATCGACGAAATCCACACACCCGATAGCAGTCGCTACTTTTATGCAGACCAATACCTCGAACGTTTTACAAAAAACGAACCCCAAAAACAACTATCCAAAGAATTTGTTCGTGAATGGCTGATGGCCAACAATTTTCAAGGCCAAAGAGGCCAATCAGTCCCCGCAATGACCGATGAATTTGTCCACAGTGTTAGTTGCCGTTACATCGAACTCTATGAAACAATAACCGGCGAAAAGTTCATTCCTCATCCCACCAATCAACCCATTGAAGATCGGATCTACAAAAATATCGTCGATTATCTAAATTCCAGATTTAACCAATGAATCAAATAATATGAAAAAAATTTTTCTTATCCTGATCACCTCCTCTCTTCTACTAGCTAGCTGCAAGGAGGAAACCAATTCCGGCACCATCTATCCAGGAATATTTTCATTCAACAATCAAGAACACAACCTTGCAAATTCAATTGTTGAATACTATGGGTTAATAGACCAAAAGCATTATCACAAACTCTTTTTCCTTTCCGATTCCATACAGATTATTCCAACCCAAAACTACTACAACATTCAGGGCAATGGATATGTAATCGAAACGATACTAAAAACAAAAACCCAAAATTTCAATGGGTTTTATCAAGTTTCAGACACATCAAAAATTGAATTGAACCTATACTATCTAGGAGATAAAAAAGGGGAAAATCCAACACAAACTTTTCTCACCGGAATTATTCGAATACAATATTCCGAAATCAATTTTAGTACAGAAATTGAGGCTTCAACCGCTTCCGGAAAACGGCTTTTACTTCAATACAACAAGAAACCCTATTTTTTTAATCTTCAACGCTCTGTCCAATAAAAACAGAAAAATTATCCACATTTTTTGAACTTAATGAATAAAAAATCAAAAAAACGTTTTTAAGATAACGAAAGATTTTTTACCTTTGCGGCTCGAAAAATAAAACCAATAAAAAAATAAACTATGATTATCATACCTGTAAAAGAAGGCGAAAACATCGACCGCGCACTGAAGCGCTTCAAAAGAAAGTTTGAGAAAACCGGCATTATGAAAGAAATCAGAGAGCGTCAACAATATACAAAAAAATGTGAAAAAAGACGTCAAGTTCTGATTCGTGCTGCCTATATTCAAAAACTCAAACAACAAGCCGAATTAGGCTAATCGACTACTTTTCGAAAAAAATCGTATATTGCATCCGTTATGGATGCCGTCGAGCAATATATCAAACACATTGCGTTTGAAAAACGATATTCTGATCATACCATTCGTGAATACAAAAGTGATCTGAAATCGTTTATTGAGTATATAGAAAGTTATCATACAATTCAAGATCCACTTGCAGTTTCGTTAAAAGAGATTCGTGAGTGGATTTTTTATCTTTTAGAAAAAAACGAAAGCATTGCCACCATACACCGTAGATTATCTGCTCTAAAATCATTCTACAAATACCATTTAAAATGTGGGAACACGAGCCATAACCCCGCCAAGAATGTAATACTACCTAAGAAAAACACTCCACTACCATCATTTCTCGACGAAAAACAAACTCAGCAACTTTTCGAAACCCAAACCATCGATTGGACAAACTATAAAGAAGTCCGAGATTACATGATTTTAGCCATGTTTTACATGACCGGGATGCGTCGTGCCGAACTGATAGGACTTAAAATTGACGATATTGATTGGGCAAATCAATCGATAAAAGTATTGGGGAAACGCAACAAACAACGAATTATCCCCATTCCGAGCTGGTTTATAAAACAATTAGAACAATACAAAAAAATACGGTGTGAAATTTTGAAAAATGAAAACCAACACTTATTTTTAACAGAAAAAGGTAAACCTTTATACCCAAAACTTGTTTATCTAATAGTAAGAGACTATTTGACAAGAATCACGCATCAAACCAGAAGAAGCCCACATACTATGCGCCATACCTTTGCAACACAAATGCTGAATGCAGGAGCAGATCTCAACACCATAAAAGAACTACTTGGACATTCAAGTCTCGCAGCCACGCAAGTTTACACGCATAATAATTTTGAGAAGTTAAAAAAATCATATAAACAAGCACATCCAAGAGGTTAAACTTAATCATTAAGGAGGAAAAACCATGAACGTCAAGATCCAATCGATTCACTTCGATGCAGACCAAAAACTAATCACGTTTATCGAAAGCAAACTAAAAAAATTAAACAACTTATTCGACAACATTGTTGGGTTCGAAGTCTATTTAAGGCTTGAAAACGATCAGAAAAAAGAAAATAAGGTAGTAGAAATTCATGTCAAAATTCCAGGAAACGATTTATTTGCAAGCCGGCAATCAAAAACATTTGAAGAAGCCACTGATGACTGTGTAGATGCACTAAAAATTCAAATTACGAAATATAAAGAAAAAATTCGCTCGAAATAAATAACAAATACTAAAAAACCCATCGCGCAACATTATTGATTTTCAATTTTTTAGCCCGATGGGTTTCTTTTTTTTCTAAAAAATAACTCGATTATTTTGTCATAAAAAAAAACATACGTACATTTGCAAACCGAAAACAAAAGGAAAGGTTCTTAGATATACGCCGATGTAGCTCAGTTGGTCAGAGCAGCTGATTTGTAATCAGCAGGTCGAGGGTTCGAATCCCTCCATCGGCTCCAGATTTGGGGAGATACCAAAGCGGTCAACTGGGGCAGACTGTAAATCTGTTGGCATACGCCTTCGGAGGTTCGAATCCTTCTCTCCCCACTAATAAGCGGGAGTAGCTCAGTCGATAGAGCATTAGCCTTCCAAGCTAAGGGTCGCGGGTT
>DAOTAV010000078.1:0-10319 GCA_035382785.1 Salinivirgaceae bacterium
TTCTCTAATTTAAGAACTAACTCACTTTACACACTTTTTGGGACAGTATCGAAAATGCAAATTAAGTTGATACAGGGCGATATCACCAAGATTACTTGCGACGCCATCGTAAATGCGGCTAATAGTAGGTTAGCCGGTGGCGGAGGTGTTGATGGGGCAATTCATCGAGCTGGCGGACCAATCATCGCCGAACAATGCCGGTCAATACGCGAAACGGAAGGAGGCTGTCCCACAGGAGAGGCTGTGGTGACTGATGCCGGAAATCTTCCGGCACGATATGTTATTCATACCGTTGGTCCAATCTGGAGTGGAGGGTTTAACAACGAGGCCGAGCTGTTAGCATCATGCTACCGAAAATCGTTAGCGTTGGCAGAAAAGCTTAAGCTCCAAAGCATTGCTTTCCCAAACATCAGTACAGGGATTTACAGTTATCCAAAGCAACAGGCCGCTGAAATTGCTTTTAACACCGTCAAGGAATCAGGCACCAGATTGCAACACGTGCAAACTATTATATTTGTCTGTTTCGACGATGAAAACTACAGGATTTATAAATCGTTATTGGAGCAATAAATCAACTTAAACTTATTCTTCGGGTAAAATTCTGCGAGCTAAAGAAATTTTGGATATAAAAATAATTGTTAACTTAGCGAAGCTTTTAAAGATGCAGCTTTCAAACCGAGAAACCTCAAAAGAGAATACCAAGAACATAGAATTGTTATATTTAAGAATAACCCGATAAAACTTAATTTATGCGAATTACATCTAATTTTGATGGCGGAAACATTGAGGTGATAATTGCAGAATCTCCCGAAAACATAAAACTTGCGATCCGAAAAGATACAAGGGCTAACTTTTTTCAATGGTTCTTTTTCCGGGTTGAAGGTGCGCAAGGGTTTCCTTGTAGGATTTCTCTAGTAAATGCATCAGAGTCGAGCTATCCGGAAGGCTGGATAGGCTATCGCGCGGTGGCATCATACGATCTTGTGGAGTGGTTTCGTGTTCCCACTTTTTTTAACGGCAAGGAATTGAATATTAATCACATGCCTGAGTATAATTCGGTATATTACGCCTATTTTGCGCCATTCACCTATCAGCAACATTTGGAAATGATTCATAAAGCCCAAATGAGCCGTCAGATGGTGATTGAGAATTTGGGGCAAACCGTTGAAGGTCGAAACATTGATTTGCTCACTGCAGGAGAAGTGTCGGAAACAAAACCGAAAATCTGGATCCTTGCCCGTCAGCATCCGGGAGAACCAATGGCTGAATGGTTTATGCAAGGTTTGATTGAAAGGCTTGGCAATACAAACGATCCAGTTGCCTGTTATTTGCTCGATCACGCGATTTTTTATCTTGTTCCGAACATGAACATCGATGGTTCAATCCTGGGAAATTTGCGATGCAATGCTCTGGGACATAATTTAAACCGAGTGTGGGACAATCCCGATCCGGAAACAACTCCTGAGGTTTATTACGTGCGTCAGAAAATGTTAGAAACCGGTGTCGATCTATGTTTGGATATTCATGGAGATGAAGGATTGCCCTATTGTTTTGCCACCTCGAATGTAGGAATACCCTCATTCAGTCGTCGATTAGCCATGCTCGAAAAGGAATTTTTGGATGCATGGAAAAAAATCAGTCCTGATTTTCAAACGGAGCATGGATATGAAGCCGATAAACCGGGAACCGCCAATCTTGGGATTTGTAGCAAATGGGTAGGGGAAAATTTCGATTGTTTATCGTTGACCATTGAAATGCCGTTTAAAGACAATAACAATCTGCCGGATTCACACTATGGTTGGAGTCCCGGAAGGAGCAAGGCTTTTGGTGCTTCGGTGTTGAACGTAATAGTGCAGATGTTAGATAAAATTGGTTGATATGCCGAGTTTTAACATTATCAAACGTCGTTTGAGCAGTAAAAAAGTGGGTATTGCCGGCAGTGGCGGTTTGGGTTCAAACTGCGCGGTGGCCCTAGCCAGGGTTGGAGTTGGTCATTTGGTGATTACTGATTTTGATAAGGTTGAAGAATCGAACCTGAATCGACAATATTATTTCTATGATCAAATCGGAATGCAAAAGGTTGATGCTTTGGAAGTCAATTTATTAAGAATTAACCCCTTGCTTCAAATTACGAAATACGATGTAAAACTTACCCCTTCCAATATCCCGGAAATATTTGCCGATTGCGATGTTGTTGTAGAAGCCTTCGATCAAGCATCACAAAAACAAATGTTGATAGAAACCATTTTATTGCACTATCCGGAAAAATTTCTGGTGGCGGCCTCCGGGTTGGCAGGATGGGGCGGAAACGAAAAAATAATTCAAAATACCTTCGGAAATTTTTATATTTGCGGCGATTTAGAAACCGAAGTTTCCGATGATCTGCCACCGTTAGCCCCGCGCGTTGGAGTTGTGTCGAACATGCAGGCAAATATTGTTTTAGAGATTCTTTTGGGGAAAATCTTATAAATGAACAAAGTATGAAGATTACTCTCAATAACACACCGGAAGAACTTGAAGGCAACGAATTGACGGTGCAGCAACTCTTAGATTTGAAAAAGTATAGTTTCAAAATGATTATTGTTAAGATAAATGGTCAGGTTGTGCGTCGCCCCGATTTTGATAAAACTTTAATTAGGGATGGCGATGATGTAGTGATCTTTCACTTGGTCAGCGGTGGCTGATGATTTCCACAAAATAACACTATACAATGGAAAAGCCGACTATTGAAAAGTTTATAAAAAAGATTTTAGGTAACAAATTCTACCTGACGGCATTGGTGTTTGTCGTTTGGGTCGGATTTTTTGATGCCAACAGCCTGTTGGAACGTTTTAAAAACTATCGACGAAATCGGGAATTAAGAGAAACAATTGAATATTACAAGAAGAAAATTGAAGAAGATTCGAAAAACCTGAATGAAATGCGTACCGATCCTGAGGTGTTGGAGAAATTTGCCCGGGAAAACTATTTTATGAAACGCGATAACGAGGATATAATTCTTATCGAAGAAGATGATTGGTAGAAAGTTAGCGTAAACGTTTAATTAAAAAATCCCGGGTTTTCTGAAGCAGATTGGATCGTTGAAGAGCGAAATAAATCTCGGTTGAAGCGCCGAATCCAACATTTCTGCGTGCAATATCGGGAATAGACGATCCGGTAAAATCAAACAACAACTCACTCCCTGAAAATCGTTCAATAACCCGATCAATCAAAAGAAACATGGCTTTGGTGTCTTTTCCCTCGGAACTCGATGCGCAAAGCATAAAATAGATGCGTGAGCCATAACGACAAAATAAGCCAACAGCGCATGGATTACTGTTGAAATAGACGCAGACGGTAAAAGGTTCGGCGTGTTGTTGAAGTAACGGCCATAGATTCAAAAGAATATTTTTGTGTGGTTTAGTGAAATTTCCGGGTTCCCATTCAATTTGCAATGGTAAAAAATCATCAAACGGAAGGTTCCATTCTACGGCTAACTCTTGTGCCTTGGCGGCTTGGATATTTCGGCGCGTATTACGATTGTATTCAGAAGCAATTTGTTCATAATCTTTGTTCAGGTCAAGAATATGATTGGTTCGCTCAATGTAATTAAACCCGTTTAGCTTGGATGGGATTTGATTGAGTGATAGGTTGGCAATCAGAAATCGTGAGGGAATTTTTTTTATGAATGCCGAAAGTGTCTCTTGGTTTGCTTTAGAATGGCATAGTAAACTAAATTGTTGAGTTAAAAACGGCTGAAAAAGGTAGGGAATTCCAAATTTTTTACGATACGGCAAAGGTAAGGCGGCGGTGTAGTTTTCATCAACCAATGCTCCCCAATTTCTGTTGGTAATGGCATCGAGATACCAACTCTGGTTATACAGAAAGTTGTTGTTGGGCATTTCAGAGAGTTGCTGCCATTGTTTTCGATCGATCTTATGCTCCGGGATAAAGTGGATTTTCATTGCGTTGATGTTGAATAAAGGCCTAAAAATCAGCGAGGTAGTTTTGTGATGGTAAAACCTTTTAAGGTTTGACAATTTTGGAACATATCTTTGACATAGACTAAAACATAATATTCATTTTCAGTTTGTCCGAAGGAACCCTCGATGCGCTGAAAATCAATCGTTTTGATACTGTTATCTGGGTTGGGAGCAATAACATACTGATAATCGTAATATCCGTTTTTCAGAAAAAGAGTGGCTTGATATTCTCCCGCCTTAGGATTGTAATTCATTTTATTCCGTTCAGAAAAAGAGAAGGATGAGAGAGCCCCAAAGATGAAAACATTTCCGTCGGAAAAGGGTTGGGGTACGCTTAAACGAAAATGAACATAGAAGTATTCTCCATCGAGATCGGGATTATAGCTACCTATCTTATTGGTGAAAGCCAAACCGTTGAAATCGGATGATTGGGCATAAGGTGCATTGGCACGAATAAAATCAGGACTTAGATAAATGTGAGAGATTCCGTGAATGTTTTGAATGCGTTCGATGGAAGAATTGTTTTGGTTGATTTCGCGGAGATTCAACGTGCGGAATTCATTGCCCGGGGCAATGGTATGCCGATATGACAGTTGTTTGTCGTTAATAAATTCAGGACGGAGAATCGTCTGGCTTTGCTCCCACACGAAGTTTGGGATAACAACAACGGACAGGTCGGAGAAAACGTCGTTAACCATCAGCCTCATAAGGTTAATCTGAATCCGGAGCTCATGTTCGCTGAAGCGGAAACTTCCTTTCGACGTTGGATTAACCGATGCTTTGATTTCAACTTCATTGTCAAAAACCACAAAGCGGCGGGAGAGTACAGGCTGATGAGTAGAGGCGTTATAAACAGTCAGCAAATAATTCCCCGGACGTTTAATACGGATATCGTTATTGGGGATTTGGAGAGAATAGTGACGATAAGAGACTGCCGATGTGTTTGATAATTCGTAATCGTTCAGAAAGTTTTGTTCAAATCCGTCGATAAAATTTATTATGTCGGTGAAGCGTTGATTCCATTGGGCGTCGTAGTTTTCAATCCGATAATAAAAGTTGTGTACCTCTTCGTCGAGATCGTCGAACGACAACACCAACGAATGGTTTGGATTAAGAGGAATGAAAGGGTAGGAAAGAGGTCGGTCGGTTTGATAAAAGAAGACTGAATGAATCGATGGCGAAAAAATAGCATCGCGAGCGTTGGAATAAGTGAAGGAATCCAAAGGTTGCGAAAACGATAAAAAATTCAAAAAAAAGATGGAAAAGGAAAAACATATTTGCGAAAACCTTGTTTTAAATTTAGCTTTTGAAAAATAAGTTCGCAAATGAAATTTTGTATTTTTGTCAAAATAAATCATAAAGAAAAACGATAAACCAATGCCAAAGGTAATAAAATTACGAAAAGGATTAGATATTCCCATTGATGGAGAAGTAGAAAAAAGGCTCGTGGATATGCCACAGCCCGAGACAGTTGCCATCAAGCCTCCTGAGTTTAAAGGATTGAATCTGAAGCTTCTCATAAAAGAGGGCGATACTGTAAAGGTTGGTACCCCGCTGCTTCATGACAAAAAAAATCAGTCCATTGTTATTGTTTCGCCGGTATCAGGTCGGGTTGAAACCATAAACCGCGGGGAGCAGCGTCGATTGAAAGAAATCATTATTCGTTCCGACGGCAAGAAGGAAAGTATCGAGTTTTCCGGGTTTATTCGTTCCTCATTAACAAGGGAAATGATAGTAGAACATCTATTGCTGGGAGGTTTATGGCCTTTTATCATACAACGACCCTTTGGTTTGGTTGCCGACCCAGCGGTTGTCCCACACGATATTTTTATTTCCTGTTTTGACACATCGCCTTTAGCTCCCGATTTAAACTACATTGTTGCCCAAGACAAGGAAAGTTTCTTTTCAGGAGTTGAAATTCTGAAGCAATTAACCGATGGTGAGATTTATCTAGGGCTTGATGCAAATAATCCGGGAGTTTTTGAAGAAGTGCCGAATGTTCAGAAAGTGTATTTTGATGGACCGCATCCGGCGGGAAACGTCGGGGTTCAAATTCATCACATTAAGCCCATCGGGAAAAAAGATGTGGTTTGGACGGTTCATCCCCAGGATGTTGTCACCATCGGCCGTTTCTTTTTAACCGGTATATTCGATTTTAGCAAAACGGTAGCTTTAACAGGCAGCGAGCTCAAAAACCGTTTTTATGCCAAAACCATCGTGGGAGCATCGTTTAATCAGCTAGTGGGAGATCAGATTGATCCGCTACAAAATGTTCGATTTATTTCAGGGAATCCACTTACCGGTAGTCAGGAGTTACGTAACGGTTATCTTGGATTTTATCATCATCAGATTACCATTTTGCCCGAAGGTAATTACTATGAGTTTATGGGATGGGCTATGCCCCGCTTCGATAAGTTCTCCGATTCCCGAGCCTATTTCAGTTGGCTTTTCCCGGGCAAAAAATATCGTTTCGACACCAACATTCACGGCGAAAAACGCCCCTACGTGGTTACCGGAGAATATGAACGATATTTACCTATGGATATTCTACCGGTTTTCCTCATGAAAGCAATTATTACCAAGGACATCGAACAGATGGAAAATCTGGGAATTTACGAGGTAATTGAGGAGGATTTGGCTTTGTGCGAATTTGGATGTACCTCAAAAATCGAAGTGCAGAAAATTCTACGAGAAGGAATCGATCTTATGATCAGTGAATTAGGATAATAATCGTTAAATAAAACAACAATAAAACATGATCATGAAACCGGCCATCGGACAACACTTGGTAATGTTATAGCATCCGGATCAACATGTTCATTGTCAGAAAAATAGGAACAAACACATGAAAGCATTCAGAAAAATATTAGACAACCTGAAACCTCATGTTCAAAAAGGGGGCAAATTTCATTGGCTACATTCAACATACGATGCCTTTGAGACCTTTTTGTTTACACCAAACACAACTTCGAAAAGCGGAACCCACATTCACGACACCATTGATCTAAAACGAACCATGGTTGTGGTCATTTTAGCCTTGATCCCTGCTTTGTTATTTGGGATGTATAATGTTGGTTATCAACATTATTTGTCGCATGGGACGTTGGCGCAACAAAACTTTTGGTCAATCTTTTGGTTTGGTATTGTTAAAGTGTTGCCCATTGTGATAGTTTCGTATGTTTCGGGATTGGCGGTCGAATTTACTTTTGCCCAGCTGCGTGGACATTCCGTCAACGAAGGCTTTTTAGTTTCCGGAATGTTGATTCCGTTAGTGATGCCTCCCGATGTTCCTCTGTGGATGGTGGCAGTATCAACCATATTTGCCGTAGTCTTTGGCAAAGAAGTTTTTGGAGGAACAGGTATGAATATTTTAAATCCTGCCCTTACAGCCCGAGCTTTTCTGTTTTTTGCCTATCCATCGAAAATATCGGGTGATTTGGTGTGGATTGCCGATAAAGCCGATGCTTATTCAGGCGCAACTCCACTGTCGTTAGCAGCAGCCGGTCAACCGCAAACGCATTCTGTAATGGATATGATTCTGGGATTCATTCCCGGATCAATAGGTGAAACTTCAGTGATTGCCATTGGATTAGGCGCATTACTATTGTTGATAACCGGTATCGGTAGTTGGCGAATCATGCTTTCTGCCCTGATTGGCGGTGTTACCATGGGGATATTGCTGAATATTGCAGCTACGCCCACTAATCCCGCTATGGCAGTTCCTTTCTGGCAGCATCTGGTTATGGGAGGTTTTGCCTTTGGAGTTGTTTTTATGGCCACCGATCCGGTTACAGCAGCTCATACTCAAACCGGTAAGTGGATTTACGGATTTCTTGTAGGATTTTTAGCCATTTTAATCAGAGTACTCAATCCTGCATATCCTGAAGGTGTAATGCTAGCTATTCTTTTGATGAACATATTTGCACCGCTTATTGATTACTATGTGGTTCAGGCAAATATTAAACGCCGATTGAAACGAGCACAGACTACTATTAAATCAACCGTATGATATTGTGAAGCATGATAAAAATCTTTTAACTTTAAAAGAACAGATAATGAATACCCAGGGAAATACTTATACCTTACTGTATGCTTCGGTGATGGTGATAATTGTCGCAGCGGGTCTTTCGTTTGCCGCCATCAAACTACAACCCTATCAGGAGCAAAACATCATCATCGAAAAGAAACAAAATATTTTGGCATCGGTACATCTTGGAACTGATGCTGATAGCAAACCCAACAAAAAGGTCTATATCGATCAGATTTTCAGCCAATACATTACCGCATCGTTTGTGGTAAACTTTCAGGGTGAAAGAGTTGAAGGTGATGCGTTTACCGTTGATATCATCAAAGAACGAAACAAACCCATCGAGCAACGTCTTTTACCGGTATATGTTGCAACGCTCGACGACGGACAAAAGCGTTACATTTTACCCTTATACGGTAAAGGTCTTTGGGGGCCGATTTGGGGATATATTGCGCTGAAGGAAGATTTCAACACGGTTGATGGGGTTGTTTTTGACCATAAATCGGAAACCCCGGGATTGGGAGCTGAAATTAAAACTTTGCCTTTCCAGAATCAATTCATCGGTAAAAAAATATTCAATGAACAGCAACAATTATCGTCAGTTCGTGTTGTTAAAAACCAATCCACAACCAACAATCCCAATGCAGTGGATGCCATTTCAGGTGGAACTATAACCAGTACCGGTGTTGATGCAATGCTGCTGGAATATTTGAAAGGATATGAACGATTTTTTCAAACTCAAAAACAGGTAAATTATGAGCAATAGAGAACCGTTATTCTCAGATAAAAACAGAAAACTGATTTTTAATCCGCTAGGAAAGAATAATCCTATCACAGTACAGGTTTTGGGAATATGTTCGGCGTTGGCGGTTACCGTAAAGCTAAAGCCGGCAATAGTAATGGCCTTGTCGGTTACAATAGTATTAGCAGCAGCTAATGTTATTATTTCGCTTTTAAGAAACACCATTCCTACACGGATTCGAATCATTGTGCAATTGGTTGTGATTGCCGCCTTGGTGATTTTAGTAGATCAAATTCTCAAGGCCTTCGTTTACGACGTTTCGAAACAACTTTCGGTTTTTGTAGGGCTTATAATCACCAATTGTATTTTGATGGGACGATTAGAAGCTTTTGCTTTGGGGAATAAACCTTGGCCGGCATTTTTGGATGGTATCGGTAATGGATTGGGTTATGGTTGGATTTTAGTGGTGGTAGCCTTTTTCCGGGAATTGCTCGGTTCGGGAACAGTTTTAGGTTATCATGTTATACCCGATAGCTGGTATATTCAAAACGGAGGATTCTATTCTAACAATGGCATGATGATTCTTCCACCGATGGCATTAATTACCGTGGCCGTAATTATTTGGGTGCAACGCAGCAGAAACAAATCGCTAATCGAAGAGAACAAATAAAAATACAACGATATGGAACATTATTTAAATATTTTCGTTCGCTCGATATTCATTGATAATATGATCTTTGCCTATTTTCTTGGCATGTGTTCATATTTAGCTGTCTCAAAAACAGTAAAAACAAGTATGGGATTGGGTATTGCCGTTGTATTTGTTCTAACCATCACCGTTCCGGTAAACTATCTTTTGGAAAACTATGTTTTGAAAAAAGGAGCATTAGTATGGTTCGATGAATCGTTTGCATCGGTTGACCTGAGTTTTTTAAGTTTCATAATGTTCATAGCCGTTATAGCATCGATGGTTCAATTAGTCGAAATGGTTATAGAGAAATTTTCCCCTGCTTTGTATTCATCGTTGGGAATATTTCTACCATTGATAGCCGTTAACTGCGCTATTTTGGGCGGTTCGCTATTTATGCAAGAACGTAATTTTCATAATTTAGGAGAGGCCACAGTTTATGGGCTAGGTTCAGGAGTGGGTTGGCTTTTGGCAATAGTTGCCATTGCTGCAATTCGGGAACGTTTGCGTTATTCCGATGTTCCTGCACCTTTACGCGGGTTAGGAATTACCTTTATTGTTACGGGATTAATGGGAATTGCCTTTATGGCTTTTATGGGAATTAAATTATAAACAACATACTATCATGTTTTTGCAAATATCAAGCAGTGTTATTATAGTTACCGGAACCGTAGTGTTTCTTCTGGTCATATTGCTTTTGGTGATTCTTCTTCTCTATGCCAAGATGAAACTTACACCGCAAGGGAAAGTCAAGATTATTATCAACGAAGGAGAAAAAGAATTGGAAGTTGATCCGGGAAGCTCTTTATTGACAACTTTAGCCAACAATAAAATCTTTTTGCCATCAGCATGTGGAGGTGGTGGCACTTGCGCTATGTGTCGATGTCAGATTTTTGATGG
>DAOTAV010000079.1:0-10305 GCA_035382785.1 Salinivirgaceae bacterium
CTTCTGATTGAAGGTCAACCCTTAATTCCTTTCGTTCAACCAATGTTGAGTTATTAAAAAGCTTGATTTCGAGGTTAATGGTAAGAGGAAGTAATAAATCGCGTAGGCTAAATTGTTGATAAATAACAGGATGTTCAACTTTTGCGTCCTTATAATAAATGGTAAGAGTATTATTTTCGAGCCGATAACCACTGCGAAAACTATAGGTAATACATGGATTATTATTCTTTTTCGGTAAAGAAGGAGCTAAATTGGCTAAAATAGCATTGTTTAACTGCGATTTACTGTCGGGATAACAACACGAAAAATAAACGATAGTATCGTTAGCTTTAAGTAAATTGAAACTCGAAAAAATAGCGATAAGCAGAAACAATTTAGAAGTTCCTCTAATAAGCATAGTAATTTTGTTTTCAAAATCTTGGCAAAAATATGAAAAAAAGCAAACTAATGCCGTGTTTGATATAATCTTTTAAATCAAACTACAAAATCACATTGTTCTTAGCGAAAAAAATGTCGGTTAAAAGTTTGAAACTAGTGTAAAATATTTATTTTTGCACTTCGTAAAATTCAAAAATCAAATAGCAATGTCAAACAAGAAGAACGTGGAAATTGAAGGCTTGGAGAATGTTGAAGAGGCACTAAGCCGCACTGAAAAATTTATAGAAGAGAATCAAAAAATTATTTTAATGGTAGTTGCAGCCATTGCGATAATCGTCTTAGGTTATTTTGGTTATGTAAACTACATTTTTAAACCCAAAGTAGAAGAGGCTGCTGCTTCAATGTATCAAGCTGAACGCTATTTTGAGCAAGACTCCTTAAAATTAGCTCTGTACGGAGACGGCAACAACTTCGGTTTTCTTTATATCATCGATGAATACAGTGGGACTCCATCAGCTAATTTGGCAAAATACTATGCGGGAGTTTCTTATCTTCACTTAGGCGACTACGATAAAGCTATTGATTTCTTGTTGGATTATAATGGTAAAGATTTATTGATTAAAACTTTAGCGTTGAGTGCCCTTGGCGATGCCTATGCTCAAAAAGGAAATCTTGAGAAGGCTGCTAAGTATTATTTAGAAGCAGCTGAGAATAAGGCTGATAAGTTTAACGTTCCTCTTTGTTTGTTGAAAGCCGGTGCTGCCTTTGAGGAGCTGAATAAATACGAAAAAGCGCTCAAAGTTTATCGTCAGATTGAAACAGAATATTCTGATAGTCGTGAAGCGCGAGGAATTGAAAAATATATTGCTCGAGTTGAAGGGCTTCTTAAAAAGTAAAACAAACAAACCTATAAAATAAAAGTATCACTTCTTTTGAGGTGGTACTTTTTTGTTAAATCGAAACAGCTATGGCAACAAGTTTGAAAAACCTATCAGACTATGACCACGAAAAGATTCCAACAGGGGAAACCATGAAAATAGGAATTGTGGTCTCGGAGTGGAATAAAGACATTACTTTTGCATTAAGCAAAGGAGCCATCGAAACCCTATTAAAACACGGGGTTAAAGAAGAAAATATTATCATCGATTATGTTCCCGGAAGTTATGAACTTTCTTACGGAGCACAAGTTTTAGCAGCAAATCAAACGATTGATGCGGTGATTGCTTTAGGTTGTGTGATTCAAGGCGAGACTCGTCACTTCGAATTCATTTGCCAAGCTGTTTCACAAGGGATTACCAACGTTTCGTTGAAATATAACAAGCCGGTGATATTTGGAGTTCTAACCACCGACACATGGCAGCAAGCCCGTGAACGTTCAGGAGGTAAACACGGAAATAAAGGAGTTGAAGCTGCAGTGACCGTGTTAAAAATGGTTGATTTTTCAAGAAGGAATAAAAATTAATGAACTAAAAATAAAAATTAGCCGGATTTTCCGGCTTTTTTATTAACTTAGCCAATCATTTAGAAGACTCTATGCCATGTTAAAAAAAATTATAATTGCTTCATCAATAGCCGGTGTTCTAGCTATCGAAGCTTTCGCGCAAGAACCAAAGCCCAAAAACGACTTTCCTATTGATACTGCCTCAACCTTAATTCTTGCCGGTAATCAGGAGGCAGAATTGGCTTATAACAAAGGAGTTGAACTATTAAGTCAACAAAAATATCAGGAAGCAGTAGCTGCATTTAATGAAGCTTTGAATTTCAGCCCAAATTTTCAATTGGCAAGACAAAACAAAGCTGTAGCCTTGAGCTCTTTAGGTAATTATCGGGAGGCCATAGCAGAACTTCAGATAGTTTTAGCTGCAGACTCTACAAACCATAAAGCCCTGTATGCTATGGGGGCTGCATATTATGAATTGAATGACCTTGACAATGCAATACAATATCTATCAAAATCAATTAAATGCGGATTTAAAGGATTTGAAGCCTTTTATCTGGCCGGACAAACCTCCTTTCGGCAAGCCGATTATGATGCAGCCGTTGCCCTGTTTTCTCTAGCTATTTCAGCAAAGCCTGATAAATGGGAAATATACAACGACCGTGGTAGTGCTTACCGAATGTTAGAAAAATATTCCGAAGCCGTGGCCGATTACAAGAAGGCCATATCGCTTAACGTAACATCAGCTATAACTTACAACAATTTAGGAACCCTATATCGGAAAATGGAAAATTTCGATGAAGCTATTACAAATTATAGCTTAGCCATCAAATTAGAACCCAATAATTTTATTGCATATAACAATCGAGGCAGTGCTTATCTTGATAAAAAAATGTACGACAAGGCTATTGAAGATTTTCAAAAAGTAATCGCAATTAAATCCGATTATTATTATGCCTATAACAATTTAGGCAGCGCTTACATGAAAATCAAAAATTACGATAAAGCAATAGAAGCTTTTCAGAAAGCTATAAAAATAAAGGCTGATTATGCCATAGCCTATGCAAACCTCGGTGCCGCTTTTGAAATGAAACACGACATCGATTCGGCGATAAAAGCATGGAAAGAAGCAGTACGATATGGATATTCAGCAGCACAGCAACACATCAACTACTACAAAAATTAGCGTTATGATTCGTCAATGGAGCATATTTATCGTTTTACTTTTCGTTGGGAAACTTCTTTTTGCTCAAGAAATACCATTCGAAAAAAGCTATTTCCCCAACGATAAAGATGGATTAAAAGCCGCCCTGCGTGCAATAAAGGACGGGGATTATCAGGCTGAACGAGGGCAAATTTATTCTGCACTCGAAAATTATCTGTCAGCACAGAAATTTAATGATCGTAATGCCGAATTAAACTATAAAATCGGTTCAATTTATTTAGAGATTGAGCGATACAAAGCACTCGAATATTTTAAAAGGACGTATGAATTGAATCCCGGTTTTGCTCCTGATTTGGAATATTTGTTAGGTTTAGCCCATCAATACAATCATCAATTTGATGAAGCTATACAGTATTACAGTCGTTTTCAGCAAAAACTATTACCGAGTGATATTAATGAACGCGACAAGGTTGCGGCTCGAATTAAAGAGTGCAAAAACGGCCTAGAAATGCAGAAGAATCCGGCAAGGGCATTTATCACTAACATTAAAGAGATAAATTCACCCTACATGGAACATTCACCGGTTATTTCAGCTGATGAATCGGTAATGCTTTTCACATCCACGCGTCAGGGCAGCATCGGCGGAAAACAAAACCCCTACGATTTGCAATACGATGAAGACATTTATATCACTTTTAAAGTGCAAGGAAGATGGACTCCGCCAATCAATCTTGGGGAACCTATCAACACTCGCTCTGAGGATGCAACTGTTGGCCTTTCAGCCGATGGGCAAAGTCTATTAATCTATAACGGACAAAGTGGTAATGGAGATCTTCAAATCAGCCGTCTCAATGGCGATAAATGGAGCTGGCCGGAATGGTTGCCCGGTGAGATCAATTCAAAATATAAAGAGTCGAGCGCTTCTTTTGCCAACAACGATCGGGTACTTTATTTTGTAAGTGAACGCCCCGGAGGAATAGGCGGAAAAGATATTTGGAAAACTACAAGAGATAAACGGGACAAGTGGAGCCCACCAGTAAATTTAGGGACTGTAATTAACACCCCGGACGACGAAGAAAGTGTCTTCATCCATCCCGACGGACGCACACTCTTCTTTAGTTCTAAAGGGCACAATACCATGGGAGGCTTTGACATTTTTCGATCCGTCATGCAAGACAACGGACAGTGGACAACCCCTGAAAACCTTGGCTATCCAATCAATACAGCCGACGACGATTTAGCTTTTGTTATTAGTGCAAGTGGCCGAAATGGTTATTTGGCTTCAAATCGTCCCAGTGGATTAGGAAAACACGATATTTATCTTGTAACATTCTTGGGTCCTGAAAAACCGATGATCTTAAGTAATGAAGATAACTTGTTGGCTACATTTAAGCAAACCATTGCAGAAAACGTAATGGAGAAAAGTGTTGAATTGAAAACAATACGGTTAACAGTAGTAAAAGGGATTGTTGTTGATGCAATTTCAAATAATCCGATTGAAGCCGAGATTGAAGTTGTTGATAATGAGAAAGATGAGGTGATTTTCTCAAATAAATCAAATTCGAAAACGGGAAAATTTTTGATATCATTGCCATCCGGTAAAAATTATGGATTAGCTGTGAAAGCTGAGGGCTACTTATTTCACTCGGAAAACTTCAATATACCACCGGCCACAGCTTATCAGGAAATTGAAAAAGAAATACGACTGAACAATATCAAAAAAGATGTGGTAATCGTGTTACGAAATGTCTTTTTCGATCAAGGGAAAGCCACGCTTAGGGTTGAGTCGTATCCTGAGCTAAATCGGTTAGCTAAAGTTATGAAAGATGTTCCCACGCTAAAAATTGAGATTAGCGGTCATACCGATAATCGTGGAAGCGCATCCTTCAACCAAAAACTATCCCAAGATCGAGCTAAAGCGGTTGTTGATTATTTATTAGCCCAAGAAATTTCTCCCGATCGTCTGACTTATGTCGGCTATGGTTTCTCGAAACCTGTGACTGATAATTCTACCGAAGAAGGAAGACAGTTGAATCGTAGAGTCGAATTTAAAGTTCTAAGTGAGTAATTTTCGAATAAATAAGAAAGGCGAACAGGAGTTCGCCTTTCTTTATGCCAAAATTTGAGAGAATCATTTATTATTTTATCAATAAAACCGTTGCATAAGCAACAACACCTTCCTCACGCCCCACATAGCCCATTTTTTCATTCGTTGTAGCTTTGATACTAACCCTATCTGGTGCTATTGTGAGAATTTCCGCCAATACTTTTTTCATGGAATCGGCGTGGGGCGCAATCTTAGGTTTTTCAAGAATTAGGGTACAATCGAGATTGCTAACAACAAACTCTCGTTCTTTGACCAATTCCATGGTACGCTTTAGTAAAATAGTGCTGCTAATATTCTTAAACTCCGTTTTTGTATCAGGGAAATGATTCCCAATGTCTCCAAGGGATAGGGCTCCAAGAAGGGCATCGCATATAGCATGAATCAGAACATCTCCATCGCTGTGTGCAACGGTTCCTTTTGAGTGGGGGATAGCAACACCACCCAAAATCAGTGTTTCTCCCTCTTTTAGTTGATGAACATCGTAACCGAAACCAATTCTAATATCGATCATATGCTAATCCATCATTGCTCCTAAATCTAAAACTAAACTGAACCTTAGTGTTTGAGCTAAAGGATGATTTGCAACGGTAGGAATCAGATAGGAAATATCCATGCTCAGAACGTTTAGTTTAAAACCTGCTCCGGCTGTAAAGTATTTTCGGTTTCCTTTGAATTCATTTTCATAAAAATAACCGGTTCGTATGGCAAGTTTTTTATCATAAAGGTACTCAATTCCTACTGACCACATGATTTCCTGTAGTTCCTCTCTATACTTAGAAGAATGGTATCCCGGGGCATCGCTAAACGATTGGAAAATGGCAGATGCCACCGAAATATTTTGATTTGAATTCAGTGTGTCTCTTGGATCGGGGGTTGGCACAAGCAATTTATTCAAATCAACATAAAATCCAAGGCCATTGTATTGATCTAACTCTAAATTTAATCCACCACCAAGGCGAAGGTTCATCGGAAGAAAATTTTTGTTATTCTCAGAATAGGTAACTTTGGTTCCAATGTTGGTAAATGCTATTCCGGCTGTGATTTTCGAAGGATAGTCGCCCAATCGGGTTTGATTTTGGTAAAATGCCCCAAGGTCAATAGAAAAAGCCTTAGCCGGTTTTAATGTCTCTGAACCTAATTGCATGGTTCCGGTTAGATTTGAATAAATAAAACGCGAAGCCAATCCCATCGAAAATTTGGGTCCAAGACGGCGTGAATATCCTGCATCAAAAGAAAATTCATTGGGATTAAAATCTTTTATCGGATTTCCTTGATTGTCGGTGAATATCATACTTCCAAGAGAAAAGTAACGGAGTGAGCTTGCAAGAACCTGATTTTCGTCAATGCGGTAATATCCTGAAAGGTAGGTTAAATTGATATCTTTAACGTTTAATTTCCGTAACCACGGTGTATATCCCAACCCAATACCTGTTTTTCCGTCGATGTTAGCTAATTTCCCGATATTCCAGTTAATACTGTATGCATCTGGGCTTGTTGCCACTCCAACATCACCCATTCCGGCTGAGCGTGAATCGGGCGAAATCGTTAAAAAGGGCAGAGCATGTTTTATCGGATTGAATTTTCGTCCTAATATATCGGGATCATTAGGATTCTGTGCTGAAATTGTCGATACTAAAATTGATGATAATAAAACGACTATTGGTTTCTGATTCATAAAAAATGTTTTTGAAAGTCAAAATAACGAGATTTCAATTATTTTATTGCAAAGTTAGTGATTTGGCTCTATTTCAATATCACTAGTTTTTCAAATTTTGTGGCTGTTTCTCCCGAAGGAGTTTTAATAGTAAGGGAGTAGATGTAAACCCCACGGCCAATCTTGTCATTAAATTCATCATGACCGTCCCATTCAAGTGGATTAAACTGGTAAAGGCTTCCAAGGATGTTGGTGTGAAGGGTTTTTATCAAACGTCCGCTTACTGTGTAAATTTTTACAGTAATGTCGAGATTTTGGTGGGGTTGATTGTGCTCAAAGATAAATTTTGTTTTGGTTGTAAAAGGATTGGGATAATTTAAAAGATGTTTGATAGCCACGTTTTGCGAATTCACAACCACAAAATCAATGGTTTTCTCCGAATAGTTATTCAAAATATCCCATGCTCTTACGGTAATTCGGTTGGGGCCATCGGGGAGATTCAGCAACTGGTACTGAACTTTTCCTTCTTGATAGCTGTCAGTTTTTGCCTCGTAGTGATTATTAAGAATTATCAGATTGTTAGGATTATGCTTTAACCATGCGGTGATGTCGTGTCCTATTCCTATGCCTGTTGTATTGATCCCGTGTTCATCCCACAGGGAAATGATTAATAGCGGTGATTCGTGAACAGTACTTCCGCTAACAAAACTAGTATCATTGAGAAAGATTTTAATTTCCGGTCCACTTTGATCTGTGAATTGGTTAAGGTTTGATCCTCCAATAACAATATTTTGATAGGCGCCTTGTGCATCTATCGTGCCATTTTGCGCATAATAGGATATTTTCCCCGCACCATAATTATAATTAATATCCTTGGGAACAAAAAATTCAAAACTGAATTTCCCATTTAAAACGTGCGTTTTTCCTCGAAATAAAATGTTTTCTTGCGTTTCATACGTGAACACTCCACTTCCATCATTATTCAATGTTTGGCGGGTTCTGAATTTATCATAAACCGTCGGATAGATAAAACCATTAAAGTTATTGACAGGAATCCCTAGTGTGTCAGTAATGCATCCGCTAATTCGAACTTTCGACAATGCAGATATTGTGTCGGAAATTGCTGAAACCAATTTTCCATTGATAGAATCGGTTCGGACACGAAAAACAGGCATGAGTAACTTCATAGATGGGTCGCCCAAGAGCGAAAATTTTCTGTGATTACCCGTACCTCCTGAAGTCATATTTTTTGTGTCAACTAAAATTTCTCCTAAGGTTGAATAATTTCCTGTGGCATTTCGTTCAAAAACACGATTGTAAAAGTGGATGCTTAATTGCTGATTTCCATAAGCTGTAACGGCTCGGGTTGTTGTAAAAAGGGAAATGGCGCCTCCTTCTGGGTTAAGTAACATAATTTCCCCTAACGATTTTTTTGATGGATTATCATAAGGAGCAATTTCGCAGGATGCAGTCATTACAAATGGTAGGTAGCGTTTATTTATCCAACTGTTAACCATGTTTTTATCGACAACCATCTCATGAGCCATTTGATTTTCACTACCATGTCCTGTGTAGTTAAAAAATAGCGTTCCTTTGTGGATTGAAGCGTCAATGGCTTCGCGTACTTTTGGATAGCGTTGACCAGCTGGTGTTGATAGCTGTTCGTACGAGTCCATAAAAATTAAGTTATTAGTAAACCATGGATATTTGTTTCGTATGATTTGAGACAGGGCATAAGAATCTTGTTGTAATCCAAAATCTCCAAGATGATCTGCATCATCACCTAAAAAGGTAAGTCTAGTTTTCCATGGATCTAGCGTAGGATTCTCGTTGTAATAAATAATTTTGTCAATTACCGTTCTTGCTTCCGATACGGTTTCAACCGGAAGTCGCCCAACGCCAATGTCAAGATATCCGTTAAAATCGAGCGAACTATAAAGATCTTGTCCTCCTTCCCCTTCGTCTAGTAATCCAAAAAAATCGTCAGAAACAAAGGATGATACTTTATCCTGAGAGTTTACAGCCTGATAGGTAAGAAGATAATTAGTTTGTTTGGCAGCCCATTTGTTATGATAACTTCCATCACCAATCAATAGCAAATATTTTAGAGTTTCTTGCTCGCTTCCTGACCTAAGGTAGAACTGACGACACATATTTCGGATTGCGCTAATATCAGGAATTCCTGAAGAAAATTCGTTATAAATTTGTTGTGGCTCAAGTACTAATACACGTAACAAATTATTTCTTCGGCGAAACTCAGCCAATTTTTCAGCTTGTTGTCGAAATGCAGGAGCCGTTACAATAATGAGATTCGGAACGGTTTCGCTCATAATGTTTTGATTATCAACCGATTCTGTTGATAATATTGATAAGCCTCCCGTAGCCGTCATAGCAAAAAAGTTTCTCGTTTCGCTCATATCGTATCGCCAAACCGTATAGTTATTTTCGTTTCTGGTTGCTATTCTTTTGGGATTCATGGGGTCAGAAACATCAAAAACCATAATATTATTGCCGGACATTCTGAATTCTTTGATTTTGTTCGTGCCCATATTTTTGGTTTCCCAGAACGATAACCGGTTAGTGTTTGGAAGAGCTAAATTAATACGGGCAGTTAGTCTAATAAAATCAATGGCACCACGCGCAGTTACACTTGTAGCTAAAAATTGAGCGTTGATGTTTATGGTGTTTGATTGAGGAGTGAATTCGCTATATCCTGATTTTAAGTCCCAAACATCACTGATTGCTTGTGGGCTTGAGCCAATCAAAAAGGTTCTGTGTGCTGTCTCTCCGTTGATGGAAAACTGAAATGAACATTGAGGTTCTAAATTACTTTGAAAGCCAATAACCTGCGTTTGAATTGAGGCGTTCTGTTCCTCGGCCAAAGACACAGGAACGCTAAAAGTAATATTCCTGGATTCGTTAGCAGTCAACAATTCGTCAAAAAGCAATCGACCGCTTTTTATGGGATTTTGAACCTCGTTCTCATATATGGCTACATAATCGGCACTTGTAGTGTAATTTGTAGGAGTATTCGATAGAAAATCAACGGTTTCCATTCTTTTCCCCAATCCCGGTTTAGTGGTGATAAAATAATAAGCATCATCGCTGTAAGGATGTCTTAAATGGTAATAACGATTGTTGTTGGAAACATGAAAAATACGTTCAACACCTTGACCGTAAAACAATATATAATCTCCGGCGTTAAAAATACCATCACCATTCGTTTCAACATATATCGGATTTTCATATAAATCTACCGGGTCGAGGGAGTTTACTCTTGTTGACAGAATTTTTCCACCGGTGCCATACACACGTACATTTTCCGGGTTGGAAAATCCCCAATCTACTAAATTATTGTAACTAATCGTATATATTCCTGATTCCGAGATTTTTACCTTTATCCATCGTCCTTCTGCCAAAACAGAGTTTGTTTTTGGAGTTTCGAGATTTGTAGATTTATTGGAATTACGACAAGTAATTTTAAAGCTTCCTTCATCAATCCTTTCCAGCGTGTTGGATCGTCTTCTGATTAAAGCAATAGTAATGAACGCATATCGCTCTTT
>DAOTAV010000080.1:0-10164 GCA_035382785.1 Salinivirgaceae bacterium
GTGGAGCAACACTCTCTGAATCGGGAGACACTTTGATTTTTGCATCAAACCGAAAGGGAGGATTCGGTGGCTTAGACCTGTATATGTCTGTTAAACTACCCGATGGTTCATGGAGCCAAGCTACAAATCTAGGGCCAACTATCAATACTCCTCTCGATGAAGATTTCCCTGTTTTATGTTATGACGGGAAGCGGCTTTTCTTCTCCAGTCAAGGACACACAAGTATGGGCGGTTACGACATTTTTGAAACCACCATCCAACCCGATGGGAATTGGTCAACTCCCAGAAATTTGGGATACCCCATCAATAATTTTTATGACAATTACAACATTTGCTTTACCCAAAACAACCGATATGCCTATGTTGCCGATATTAGACCAGAAGGTTACGGCGGCTACGATATCTATCAATTAGTGTTTAAAGAAAAGGAAGAAAACCATCAAATTGTAACAGGGTCGATCTTCAAAGGAAATAAAAACGCTCCGCAGAATCTTTCACCCACAGATAATATTCAAATCTTAGTGTACAAACCCGATAGAGTTACGCTCATAGGAGTTTACTATTTCAACTACAATAACTCGAAATTTATCGTGGCATTGACTCCCGGAAAATATTTTCTCAAGATCGATTCAGAAAGATATAAAACCGTTGAGTATGAATTTGAAATTCTGGATATTTTAACAAACGAGATCAATGAATTAGACCCGTTTTATTTGATTGAAAAATAAATGAAGTTTTCGTCTTAATTCACGCCAAAATCTCTTTAAAACAAAACATCAAAAAACTGAAATCATGAAATTGGCACTAAAACGCCCAATCGTTTTTTTTGATCTAGAAACAACAGGGACGGATGTCGCTTCCGATAGAATTATTGAAATTGCTCTTTTAAAGATTCATCCCAATGGCACCGAAGACACCTTTTATAAACGAATCAATCCGGAGAAACACATCCCTGAAGAAGCGACAAAAATTCATGGAATAACAGACAACGATGTTGCCCATTGTCCACCCTTTAAAGCCATTGCACACGACGTAGCTCGATTCATAGAAGGATCGGATTTGGCCGGATACAACTCCAATAAATTTGACATTCCAATGCTGGCAGAAGAACTCCTGCGAGCCGGGGTTGATTTTGATCTCCGCCGCTGCCGATTTGTGGATGTGCAAAACATATTCCACAAAATGGAGAAACGAACACTTGCGGCAGCATATAAATTCTATTGCAATAAACCGCTGGAAAATGCTCATTCTGCCTTAGCTGACACTCGTGCAACCTATGAAATCTTGCTCAAACAGCTTGAAATGTACGAAAATGTTCCTTATGAAGATGAAAACGGACAAAAAACACTAAGCGTGGTCAACGACATTGAAGCTCTCTCAAAATTTACTACACAAACACAAAATGTCGATTTTTTAGGGAGAGTTGTTTACAACGATAAAGGGATTCCTGTGTTCAATTTTGGAAAATACAAAGGCGTACCCGTTGAAGAAGTTTTTGAAAATGACCCGGGATATTTCGGCTGGATTTTAAATAACAATTTTCCGGAACACACTAAAAAAGTCCTGACCGAGATTAAACTTAACATGAGAAACCGAAAAGGTTAGCGCAAATGAAAATCATCTGTATTGGCCGAAATTACCGTGATCATGCACAAGAGCTGAACAATGCCGTACCAACCTCCCCAATGTTTTTTTTGAAGCCCGAAACTGCTTTATTAAGAAACAATCGACCTTTTTTTCTCCCCGACTTCACGCAAGAACTTCACTACGAAGTTGAATTGGTATATCGCATTTGTCGTTTAGGCAAAAACATTTCTCCAAAATTCGCTCATCGATATTACGATTCAGTCGGAATAGGAATTGATTTGACCGCCCGCGATCTTCAAGAAAAGTGTAAATCAAACGGATGGCCGTGGGAAATGGCAAAAGCCTTTGACAATTCTGCTCCCCTTAGCTCAAAATTTATTGATAAAGAACAGCTTAATTTAGACAACATTTCTTTTAAACTGCTAAAAAACGACCAAGTAGTCCAGACGGGAAACTCAGGCGAAATGATTTTTTCTATAGATCAAATAATTACTTACGTATCACAATTTATTACTCTGAAAATTGGCGACCTCATTTTTACAGGCACTCCCGCAGGCGTTGGTTCTGTGACTATTGGCGACACTCTTAAAGCCTATGTTGGAAACGAATTGTTGCTAACAACAAAGATACTCTAATGAGTTAATTGCAAAAATCTACCTACCGAATGATATAATGACTCCCGACAAACGGGTTTGAGTAATAAATCAGCAAAGCCCATTTCTATGAAATTGTCGCGTTCCGAGGCGTTTGCATGAGCGGTACAAGCGATTACAGGTATTCCCGGCAATTCTTTTTTTAGCATTTGCAGAGCATCAAGTCCATCCATACGAGGCATTTTTATGTCCATAATAACCAAATCGAATTTCATGGTTTTGATAAACTCAACAATTTCAATTCCCGAATTAGCATGGCTGACCTTGGCTCCGGTTGGCTTAATGAAGCTCTTCAAAACTTCGTAGTTTAAAATCTCATCCTCTGCTATTAAGATATGCTTACCTTTCCAATCGGGCAAAGTTTTTGACTCTTTGCTTTTAGGTGTGTTTTGACTTTTGATTCTTAGAAGAAAATTTATTCCCGATTCAGCATGATGTTCGAACTGAAGCTGTAAGCCTAAATGTTTTGAAATGCGACATGCTTTAAAAAGCCAAGGATTGTATTTGTCAGAATCTTTTGTCGGGAAATCGTTTGTTGACAATTGTTGCCACTCAGTAACAAGTTTTTGATATTCGGGTGCTAGCAAAACTCTCGAATCAGAAAGTATGATAAAAAACTCATCATCAACCAACCTGAATGCGAACTGAAGCTCTCCATCGGCAGCATTTTGGATTGATATCTCAAGCAGACTTTCTAACAAATCACTTAAAAGCTCAGGATCAACATTAACCGTTCCTTTTATCGGAAAATTCTGATGTATAAGACAAATTTTTAATTTAGAGTTGGGTTGATTATCATCGGCTATTTTCTTTTCTAACAGTTGAATTATTTGCTCAATTGAAAGCTCCTGATTTTTGACAGGCCTTAGGCTGATGGGTTCAAAGGTTAATAACATTTTTTGCGCTCTTTGTCGGGCAATCAATGACAAGGTAAAAAGTTTTTCGTAATGAACACCTTGTTGTTGAGCAGACAAGTTTTCATTCAAAAGACGTGTGATAATTCTTTGAGAGGTACCCATGATTTCATCAATGGATCGGGCTATGGAAGCGGTTGACTTATAAATTTGATGAAAATGTTGGGTCTGTTGCCAATGGTTAACTCGCTGTTGCTCAATTTCTGCCTTAAGCTTCAGTAAGTCAAACTCTTTGGCATCAATCTCTTTGATGAGTTTTTTACATTGATTCATAAAGTGCATTTTTTCAGCACCAATCTTGAGTCGAATACGATAAAAGTAAACGGTCAGAGAGACCGAAATAAGGGAAACAAACAAGAGAAGCGGGAAAAAATATTTTTGCAACATTGTAGCATCTAGTGTTTCCCTTGAAGTTGTTCCATTAGACTCTTTTTGGGAAACCTTCAGCAATGTGGATATTTTAGCGTTAGTCTCAATTTTATATTGAGATAATATTGAATCCTGAATTTGCTGGGCTAACTTGTTAAATACAAGAGCATTTTTGATATCGCCCTGTCTCTCATACAATTCCGAAAGAATGCGATATGCACGCCTTTTGGCGTTGATATTTTGTATTAAACTTAGTTTATCCTGAATTTTTCGGGCCGTCAACAACGCTAAATGGTTTTGTTTTTGCTTTTGATAAGCTTCTATCAGAAGCAAATTAGTTTCAACAAACGGGGATTGATCTACTAAAGAGGAAAATTCGATGGCTTTCGTAAGAAAAAACAAGGTGGAATCCAAATCTGATTTAGTTAGAGCAATTCTTGCCAAGCCATTATAGACTTCTACAATCCCGGAATAATGATGAACCGCATCCCGATAAAGAAGGGATCGACTATAATAATGTCGAGCCGAATCAAGGTGGCCCAGTTTTTCAAAAATTTTTCCGGCCGAGAAATAAACATGCGAAACATTGAACGAATCGCGAACCTGGTTGGAATACGAAATAGCTTCACGAATGGTTTTAAGGGCTAACGAATCGGAACCCATCTCTAAATAAAGATGCGAAATGGCATTCAAAGTAAACATTACCGGGGCCGGTTCAGCTAATTTTATCCGAATGCTCAAAGCCTTTGTCAGGTAATCCAGCGCTTTATCGAAGGCTCCCCACTCGGTGAATAATAAACCTAAACGATTGTAATTAACCGCAATACGCTGCTGATCGCCTTCGATTATCAGAAGTGAATCTATTTTCACTAAGGCATGATAAGCCCTAAGATAATCTTTCCGATGAAATGATGCTTCACTCTCAAGTTCGTAAGCCAATAGAGCTAAATTTGAATCGCCCGGTTTAACAAGGCTCTTCATGGAATCAACAAGAAGAGTTGCATATTGGGGATCCTGAACAATTTCTTTTTTGGCTTGCTGCAACAGTCGATAAAATGTTGGAATAGTATCAATTCCGTAGGTTTTTATTACCAAAAAAAAGGTGATAATAAAAGAAACGATTATCGACCGCAATTTCATAGCATGTTATTCGTTGTGTTGACCAATATTCCGCTGGGTTAACACAATTTCCATGCCATTAGGTAATTTCGTTATTAACTTGAAAACTCATCCAACAAATGTTCTTTCTCAATTTTGTAATAACATTATCCGGGAAACGGTCGAAAAATTGTATCTTTGCAAGGTTATGAATACAAGTATATTATCAGAGCTAAACGAAGCTCAGCGAGAGGCAGTTATTAATTTTAAGGGGCCTTCGTTAATCATTGCAGGAGCCGGATCCGGAAAAACAAGAGTACTTACTCATCGCATTGCCTTTTTATTGGAAAACACCATCGCACCTCACAAAATCATGGCGTTAACCTTTACCAACAAGGCGGCCAATGAAATGCGAGAACGAATAGCCCATGTGGTTGGCACACAAAAAGCCAGATCGATATGGATGGGCACTTTTCACTCACTTTTTGCTAAAATACTTCGAATTGAAGCTGAACGAATAGGTTTTACCAGCGACTACACGATTTATGATACACAAGATAGCCAGAATCTGATCAAAACTATTGTAAAAGATCTGAAATTAAATCCAAAATCATACAAGCCTAACCTGATTTACGGGAGAATAAGTCGGGCAAAAAACAACTTGATTACTTCGTCCATATATGCATCTCGAAAAGATTTTTTGGATTACGATCGAATCAATAACGTCGGAGAAATTTATCGAATTTTTCAACTCTACGAACAGCGTTGTCGTATAGCCAATGCAATGGATTTCGACGATTTGTTACTGAACATGAATATCTTGCTGAGAGACCATCCCGATATTCTTGCAAAATACCAAAACCGTTTTGAATATATTTTGGTTGACGAATATCAAGACACTAATTTTTCTCAATATCGTATCATCAGATTATTAAGTGCACGACATCGAAATATCTGTGTTGTTGGCGACGATGCTCAAAGCATATACGCTTTCCGTGGCGCAAGAATAGAAAATATTCTGAATTTTAAAAACGACTATCCCGATCTTCAGGTTGTTAAACTTGAACAAAACTATAGAAGTACACAAACCATTGTTAATGCAGCCAACAGCATTATTGCCAATAATCAGAAACAACTACCTAAAACAGTTTTTTCAAAAAACGAAGCAGGCGAACCCCTTCGTGTGATTAAAGCACAAACCGACATTGATGAAGCGTTAAAGATTATAAACCTTATAGAAAACGACCTTATAAAATACCAACTTTCCTATAATCAGATTACCATTCTTTATCGGAATAATTCACAATCGAGGCTTTTTGAAGAAGTGCTTCGCCGAAAAAACATTCCCTATTATATCCACGGGGCAACCGCCTTTTATCAAAGAAAAGAGATTAAAGATGCTCTTGCCTATTTTAAACTTGTTGTCAACCCTGACGATGACCAATCGTTTTTACGAGTAATCAATTACCCGACGCGTGGAATCGGCGACACCACAATAAACAAAATTCAAGAGGTTGCAGTTCAATATTCCGTTTCGATTTGGAAGATAATTCATTCCAACATTTTCAACACATTAGGACTTCAGAAGAAAGCTATTGAACAGATTCAAAAATTCTGTTCAATGATCATGGAATTTAAAAGTGCCGAAACCGATAACGATGCATATAATCTTGCATTGAAGATTTTACGTCAATCAGGGATGCTTGACGAACTGGAATCGGATAAAACCAATGAAGGAATCGGGAGAATGCAGAACGTAGAAGAGCTATTAAATGGCATGCTCGATTTTACCACCCAATATTTCTCAGAAAATCAAACCATTGGACGATTATCGGTTTATTTGGAAGATGTATCGCTGTTAACCGATGCCGACCGCGATAAATCATCGGATTCCGTAAACTTAATGACCGTCCATGCTTCCAAAGGTTTGGAATTTGACGATGTGTTTATTGTGGGATTGGAAGAAGGACTTTTTCCGTCGGCACTTTCGTTAATGGGTGAAGATTCGATTGAAGAGGAACGAAGACTATTTTACGTGGCGCTTACCCGAGCAAAAAAAATGGTTACGCTTTCATGGTCGCAATGCCGTACAGTTCACGGTAGTTTCTCATCGCAAATACCAAGCCGTTTCTTGGATGAAATTCCCGAGGAATTTTTATCGATAGAGCAAACCCAATCTAAACCCAAAATTGGATTAAACGGTTATTCATTTAATTCGAACCAGGCCGAAAAACAGTTCAAATTCAATCAAAAACCGACACCGTCAATACCATCATCGTCAAAAAATAAAATTGAATACAAAGGCAACTTCACCACTCAAACAAATCTCAGCGTTGGGCAACGTGTGCTGCACCCGGTTTTTGGTCCCGGCACAGTAATTGCCCTTGAATCGCATGGAACCGACAGCAAAGCTCGCATACGTTTCAACGATGGCGATAGAGTACTGTTGTTACGATTTGCTAAACTGCAAATTCTTTAACCCCCGAACGCTTCCAAAATTATTTTTTGCGTATCTTTGAAAAAGAAACAGTAACTATCAAAATATCAGACATAAAGATTAAATCAACATGGATTACAACACCTCAAGGGGCAAAATGATTATGCCGGAATATGGCAGATACCTGGAGCGTTTCGTTCAATATATCAAAACACTGCCTACCAGGGAAGAACGAACCCAAGCAGCTTTAGCTCTCATGAACACTATGATTGTTCTTAATCCAATTAATAAGGACAATCAAGATTACAAGCGCAAAATCTGGGATCAGCTTATCATCATGGCGGATTACGATTTAGATGTAACCCCAATTTACCCATTCCCTAATAAGGAAGACTACGAACGAAAACCCGATAAGGTACCTTATGATTTCAATCATATCGAAAAACGCCACTACGGAAAATTTGCCGAACGAATGGCAAAAAAAATCAAAGACTACCAAGGAGAAGAACAAGAGGCATTAATATTATTGGTAGCAAATCTGTTAAAGAAAAACTATTTAGTCTGGAATAAAAACTCGGTTGATGATGCTACCATTTTAAAGGATTTACAGCAACTTGCCGGTGAAGATGTAAAAATTCCTGACGATTTAACCTTGGGCAACGTAAAAGAAGTTGTTCATAAAATTAAACACAATCAACATCAACAAAATAAACAAAACAAACAAAATAACAAGAAAAACAACAAAAAGCGGAAATAAATGGGAACTTTTGTTGTAGAAGGCGGGCACACTCTCAAAGGCGAAATTACCCCACAAGGCGCAAAAAACGAAGCCTTACAAATTATTTGCGCCACACTTCTCACTACCGAACCGGTGACAGTTAATAACATCCCCAGCATTCGCGATGTGAATAATTTGATAGAGTTATTACGCTCAATGGGAGTTAAGGTAAAACAAAACTCGCCATCAAGTTACACTTTTCAGGCCGATAAAATTGATCTGAACTACCTTTCCAGCGAAGACTATTTTAAAAGAAGTAACGCTTTGCGAGGAAGTCTTATGATTGTGGGACCATTGTTGGGACGTTACGGAAGAGCCCAGGTTCCAAAACCCGGAGGGGATAAAATCGGGCGCCGAAGAGTTGACACCCATTTCCAAGGCTTCCAAAACCTCGGTGCATCTTTTGATTACGATTATCAAACCGAGACTATTTCGATAACAGCCAAGCAGCTTCAAGGAACCTACATGCTTCTTGAGGAAGCCTCTGTAACAGGAACTGCAAATATCATTATGGCGGCTGTTTTAGCTAAGGGGCGAACAACTATCTACAATGCCGCTTGCGAACCCTACATACAACAACTTTGCAGGATGCTTGTTTCAATGGGCGCAAAAATAGAAGGAATAGGCTCAAACCTGCTAACCATCGAAGGTGTAGATTCTCTTAAAGGCACCACTCACACTTGCTTAGCCGACATGATAGAAGTTGGTAGTTTTATAGGTTTAGCAGCCTTAACTGCCTCAGAACTCACCATTAAAAACGTTTCATACTCAAATCTGGGTATAATTCCTTATGTATTTAAAAAATTGGGAATAACGATTGATCTACAGGGTGACGACCTGTATATCCCGGCTCAGGAACATTATGAAATTCAAACCTATCTCGACGGCTCAATATTAAAAATCGACGATGCCCCTTGGCCAGGATTCACTCCTGACTTGCTCAGCATTGCTCTTGTGACAGCCACGCAAGGCAAAGGAACAGTATTGATACATCAAAAAATGTTCGAGTCAAGATTGTTTTTTGTTGATAAACTAATTGATATGGGGGCCCAAATCATTTTGTGCGATCCCCACCGTGCGGTTGTTGTTGGACACGACCGCGCGATTAAATTACGGGCAACCGAGATGTCGAGTCCCGACATTCGTGCAGGAGTAGCTTTACTTATGGCAGCTTTAAGTGCCAACGGAGTAAGTCGGATTCATAACATCGAACAAATTGATCGCGGTTATCAATTTATTGATCAACGATTACGAAAATTAGGTGCAGCTATTACCCGTATCGACTAATCGAGATTGAAAAAGGTCAAGGTGTCACGTAAACGCTGGGCTTGAGCAAGCAATTCTTCGCTGCTGGCCGCCATTTGCTCAGACGATGATGCGTTTCGTTGAACCACAGTATTTAATTCCTGGATTGCGGAACTAATTTGCTTTGCACCTAAAGCTTGCTGTGAACTTATGGTTGCCACCTCTGAGGTTAGTCTGGCAGTTTGCTTGACTTTTTCAACTACAACATTTAGCTGTCGAGCGCTTTCATTGGCCAATGAGATGGTGGTTTTTGCTAGCGCGTCGATTTCCGATGCGGCAATACTGCTTCGTTCAGCAAGTTTACGAACTTCTGCTGCAACCACGGCAAATCCTTTTCCGTATTCCCCTGCCCGAGCTGCTTCAACCGCAGCATTTAATGCCAAAATATTAGTTTGCCGAGCTATTTCATTTACAATCAATATTTTTTCAATAATTTGATTCATTGACTGCACGGTGTTTTTCATAACCTCATTACTTTGGGTTATTAAACGGGCAGTTTCATCAGCAACTTTACCTGTTTCGCGTGTATGCTCCACATTTTTATCGATATTATCCGACATTTGTCCCATCTCGGCAGTAATCTCTTCAAGATTTGAGGCTTGTTCGGAAGCTCCTTCCGATATTGCCTGACTGATATTACTTAATTCCCGACCTGCATTTGCCACTTGTTGTGAACCCTCTACCACTTCAGAAACTATACGGTGAAGGCTTTCCGTCATGTTCTTTAATGATTTTAAGAGCAAACCCACTTCATCCGACGCCGATAGATCAAAATCAACTCTTAAATCACCTTCCGAAACCGATTTTGACAAAGCTAATGCTTGTTCCAAGGGCACGGAAATGCTTTTATATATAAAGTAGCTTAACGGTAACAAAATAAAGAAAAGAACGATGACGGACAGTCCTAGTATCGTCCAAAGAATTTGTTGTTTTGTTTTAAGATAGTAATTATTAATCTGGTTTCGTGCTGATACTGTCCCAAAAAGTGTGTAAAGTGAGTTAGTTCTTAAATTAGAGAAAAAA
>DAOTAV010000081.1:0-10156 GCA_035382785.1 Salinivirgaceae bacterium
ATGTATTGAAACAATATCAGCATTGGAAAGTAAAGTTTCCAGGGAAACAAACCGAACGCCTTCAATTTTTTTTACAGTCCGATTCCAGGCGATAGTAGTACATCCAAACGCTTGAAAGAGACGCGCTGTTTCCCCTCCGATGCGTCCCATGCCAACAATACCAACGGTTTTGCCACTTAGTTCTGTTCCGGTATAACCATTCCGTCCCTCACCATTAAGAGTTTTAGTGGCGTTGTTTACTATAGACCGATAAAGGCATAAAACCATGGCTATGGTTAGTTCTGCCACTGAAGTTGTGGAGTATCCGGCTGCGTTTTTTACGATAATTTCTCGTTTGAGGCACTCTTCCATATCAATATGATCTAATCCTGTGAAGGCAACGGAAATCATTTTCAAATCGGGTAGAGCATCAAGTACTTCTTTATCGATAGGAATATTGGATAGAATTATACAATCGGCACCTTTACATCGTTGAATTAACTTTTGTTTTGTTGATGGTCGATCGTGCCAATATTTTACTTCAAAACCGTGTCTTTGAGCTATTTGGCAATAGTAATTTTGAAGCTCATCGTTTATTCCTAAAGGTTCAATTTGATGAATTTTTTTCATGATTCAAATCTGTTTTTTTTATAGTTTCTTTTGCAGGGGGAACCGGATCGTATCCGAAAGTGCCCCAAGGATGGCATCGAAGAATCCGCCGGATGGCTAACCATAAACCTTTAAATGGTCCATGGATTTTTATCGCTTCAATGGCATAAACGCTACAGGTTGGAGAGTGTCGGCAGCTATTAGGTAACCAAGGTGAAAGAAAGTAACGATAAAGTTGTATCGGAATAATTAGAATCCAAATTAAAATTCGACGAATGAATTTCCAAAGTTGCATTTTTTTGTTTTTGCGAAAATAATGGTTTACATTGAATTCGATTTATTTTTTATGTAACAATGGGTTTCGACTTTAGTTTTTAAAAAAAAGAAAAGCCTTAGAAAGATTGGTTATTTTTTCCCATTTTCTAAGGCAAGTTCTTCAAAATTTATTGTTAATAGATGCTTGCTCTTCCTGATTTTTGTATCATCTCCCTTAAGAAATTATTGAATTCGGTTTCCAAAATAAGATCTTCCAAAGCGATATGCATTCTGTAGCGCCAGTAATGGGTCGGATTTGCCGGTTGGTTTATTCTTTCTTCTCGTGCATCAGGATATCTTAACTTGTCGGACATTCCCAACAGGTCTTGAATAGGAAAGATTGTCAACATGCTAGGACAGTGAAGATGTTGTTCGATGATTTGTCTGACAATCCATGTTTCACAATAGAAGGGAGAGTTGCCCCAATTACCCAGAATATTGTTAAAAAAGCGTTGCGACCGTGCAGGATCTTCCTCCCACCATCCTCTGATGGTAGAAGTATCGTGCGACGAAGGTGTAGCTACCGATAGGTATGGATAATTGTTGGGATGGGTAAATTCAATGTCCTGTTGTTTGGGCATTCGCTGAATTTCCAGACTTAAAATGCCTAGATGGTTCATCACTTCCGGGACGCATTTGGGCACCATTCCCAAATCCTCACCGCAGAGCAACATGTTGGTGGCATTTTTAATGGTCGGAAGCTTTTTCATGGCGTTGGCTGCCCAAAATTGTTCGTTTCGTCGGTAGAAATATTCAATATAAAGCTCATTTAAACGATATTTCGATTCGTGATCGAGTTCTTGATAGGATTTTGTAAAGTGCATGGAATGACGGGGAACAAACCATTTGCCTTGTCCATTGGGAGCTTCGAGGAAAATGACTTGTGAAATCAGCCCGAAAAGGCCTAATTTTATTGTTTCGTTTTTGACACGAACTTCGCGTGGGGCATCGGGAGGAAGCGATAAGGCTGCTTCGATTTTCTTTTGTGTGTTGTATTGCTCCTTTAGCTGGTAGCATCCCGGAGCGTACGATTCAAGATATTCTTCCCGAACCTCAAGGGTGTATTCTCTAAAGAAATCGTAAAGGAAATGTTCGCGGATATAAGGTTTACAGAGACGTTCGTAGTCAAACCACATACCGCGTTCAACGATTTCCTCTCTACTGAAGGGTAACGATGGATTAAAACGTCCCATCAGACCTTCTACTTGATCACCGGGAATCTCCCAGATACGAAAGAAGCCGAGAATGTGATCGATGCGGAAAGCGTCGAAATAGTCGGCCATTTTTTTAAGGCGTTGTTGCCACCATTGATAGTTGTCTTTCGACATTTCATCCCAATTATAGGTCGGGAATCGCCAGTTTTGTCCTGAAATTGAGAAATCATCAGGGGGAGCTCCGGCCTGACAATCCATGTGGTAGAGTTGTGGAGCAACCCAGGCATCAACGCTGTTTCGATAAATGCCTATCGGAATATCTCCTTTAATGGCTACACCGTTTTTACGGGCATATTCAGCGGCATCCAAAAGTTGTTTGTGTGCGTGGTATTGAATGTAATAATGAATGGCTATATCGTCAAAATGATCGGCCTTGGGATCGCAGAGTTCAGCGATGATTTCCGGTGTACACTTTGAGTATTTGCCCCATCGCGTAAAATCCGGTGTGTTGAATAAATCGCGAAGATAGCTGAATGCTGCGTAAGGTTGAAGCCATTCTTTGTTCTCGTTATAGAATTTTTGATAATCGGGTTCCTTCAAGAATGCGCGTTGTTGTTCGTCGTATATTTCTTTGAAAAATCGTGATTTTAGTTTCATAACAGCCTCATAATCAATTTTATTAAGACTGTTTAAATATTGACTTTGTTCTTCAATAATTTGTTGGGTTATGGGCGATTTCAGTTTCCCGATTTTACTGATGTCAACGTAGATAGGGTGAAGTGCATAAACTGAGATGCCGGAGTAGGGATATGAATCAATCCATGTGTGTGTGGCAACGGTGTCGTTCACGGGAAGAATCTGAATGATTTTCATTCCGACGAGTTTAGCCCAGTCAACTAGTAAGCGCAAATCACTAAACTCGCCTACGCCGCATCCGTTTTTGCGTCGTAATGAAAAAACGGGTATAGCTACACCGGCACATTTCCAAGGTTGAACCGGGAATTCAAAGTGTTCGTCGTTGATAACTATACTGTGTGATTCTTCGGATAATCCGGCAATTTTTACTTTTCGATTTTCCCCGGCTTCGAGGTGGATAAGCTTATTGTTTTGACTATCAATTATGCAATATTTGTATTCAAATTCATTTACTTTTGATTTTACCCTAATGGTTCCCTCCCAAGTCGGATGTTTTGTGTTGCCTAACAATCGGGCTTTAGTGGTGTCCCAGTTGCCCAATTCGGGTATATTTCCTACAATTCCAAGACGATGTTCCGGTTTAATCCTTGTGAGAGCTAATGAGAAACGGATTGAGAGCCCGTCGGGTGATTTTTCATCAACTGATGTGTATTGACTAGGATTGTGTAGAATAGTTTGTCCGATAGCTTTGGAGAATAGAGCATATCTTGGGTCGGAGTTTGAACGCCATGAGTCAGCTACCAACATGCCTTTCCCGTCGAGTTCTATTACACGATTTTGTCCCCACTCCTGAATAAAGGTATTGTAGTTATTATCTTTAATGTAATACCGGTATTCTAAAGATTTAACAGAAGCAGGAAGCTTAATTTTTAATTCCCATTGACCTGAATTTACATCGATGAGAACCATTTCTGTAGCTTTTTCCGGTTCCAGATTGCCCAACTGAGGAATGTTTCCTGATACTACCGGTATTTGTCCGAAGTGAGTTTTGTAGAAAACTCTGAAAGTAATTTCCATATAGCTAATTTTTAATAGTTTACCGCTTGGGAGTTTTGCTCCAAAGAAAAAATATTTATTATTAATTAAGGCGGCTATTGTATGGACAAGACAAATATAGCTAAATTTTATTTTAAAATAGGGATTCTAGAAAAAATCATTTCCAGAAGTAAAAATCGTTAGTGATAGCTTATATGCTCTGGTTGCAGTAGAGTTATTTATAAAACGTACGTTAAGAGTTAAAATCTAAAAATTTTTATCGCCAGTGATAAAGATATGGTTGGAGATACAAGAATGATAATGACCAATTGACATTTTCAAGATTAGCTGAACGTATTCTCGGATTAGTCAAGGATTATACTAAAATAATATGACTGAACAATAAAAGGCCTAAACATTGATAATCAGCATGCTATAAGTGACTTTTATTGATTAAATGATATTCGAAATTTACGAGCAGTCATTGAATCGTTACAAAAGCAAGGAGCAAAATAATTTTTTAGGGGTAAGCCTAAATTAGCGGAAACTCTACTAAAAAATACAATAATTCTTGTGGGAGGATCTATCAACGATGGGAAATTTCAAAAGATGTAAAACGTGTGGATGAACTTCTTTTAAAATAGTGTAAAAAAAGCTGCCTTATAGGCGGCATTTTTTTATTCGAGGAGCGATTCTATCGCTTTTTTTACGTTATCGAAGGCATTATCGTCTTTAACTACGTAATTATCAACATTTTCTCTCACAAAATCGTAAACAAGATTTCCGTCTTCTTGTCCACTAAGAACTATTACTTTTATCCGAGGAACTATTGAACGCACTTTTTTTAATATTTCCAAACCATTTTGTGCGTCGGGGTTTTCGGAATTTAGAAAGTAATCGAGTACCATAGTATGAAAACTCTTATCGATGATTTTCAAGCATTCTTCTCCGGTTCTGACTTTAACAATCTCAAGGTTGCCTATATCGGACAAAAAGGCCTCAAGCATTTCGAGAAAGATAAAATCATCGTCAACCAGAATTATCTTAATTTTCTCCATAGTGAAAAAAATAGTTAAAACATTTATCCCCTATTTTAAAACAAGCTCAGATTGAAATTGTTTTTACAAAAATATACTTTTTTATAGAACTTTATCGAAATATTCACGCTTTTATAGATTGTGAAAAATAATGAGCGAGTTCGGAATCTATTGCTTTCCATTCATTTACTATTGTGTTAACCTGTTTTATAAGCTCTTCGGGTGAATAGTTTTTCTGTTTTATTGATTGTTCAATTTCTTTTGACAGATTATGCAAATCGTTTCTGCCGATATAGGACATTTTAGGTTTTAAAGAATGCGCTCTAATTTGTACTTTTTCAAGGTCATTTTTTTCTAGAGCCAGTGACATTTCTTCAATTTCTTTTCCCACGGTATCGTAATACATTTTCAAAATCTTATCGATTTGAGTGATATTTCCTTTGTAGAGTGTTAGTAGCGGGCTTATAGTGAAGCTTTTGAAAGGATTGTTTAAGGAAACTGTAGGTTGTTGAATGCTATTCGAATGGTTATCATGTCCGAAGGATTCCATGTTGACCGGAATAATTTCTCCAGATTTTACCATTATCTGAATTTTTTGATTTCCATAATCTTTAATTCGTTGGAAAAGATCTTCAGGAACGAAAGGTTTTACTAAATAGTCGTTCATACCTGCTGCCAGACATTTATCTTTCTCTTCTTTGAGAGCGTGGGCTGTCATGGCAATAATTGGAATATTATCTTTTCCTTTAATTGCACCTTGTCTAATTCTTCTTGTGGTTTCAATGCCGTCGAGAACAGGCATTTGAATGTCCATGAAAATCATGGAGTAATTGTTTACCTTTAATTTTTCAAGAGCTTCAACCCCATTTTCAGCCAGATCAATGGCGATTTCTTTATGCCAGGAATGAATAGTGTCGATAGCTAATTGTTGATTTATTTTGTTGTCTTCCACCAGCAAAATAGAAATGTTGGCTGCTTCGTGCTGAAGCAGTGTCACTTCTTTCTTTTCTTTCGGCTTAATTTCCGATAGTTCGCCAATTCCAAAAGGTAAATAAAAGGTGAATGTGGTTCCAATATTAGGAGCACTGTCAACAAAAATTTCGCCATCTTGCAACTCAACTAGGTTTTTAACAATACTTAACCCAAGTCCGGTACCCCCATATTTGCGCGTTGTCGAATATTCCGCCTGAGTAAAAGCATTAAAAATTAATGGAATTTGTTCCGGTGTCATACCAATTCCATTATCCTTAACCATAAATTCAATAACTATTGTATTTCCTTTTTTTTCCTTTACTCGGCTTTTACAGATGATTTGCCCTTTGTTAGGAGTGAATTTTATGGCATTGCTTAGAAGATTTAGCAGAATTTGGTTTAGTCGAGTTGGATCGCCGACTAAAACCGGAGGAATGGTCGTGTCAATATCACAAACGATATCATGTTCTTTTTCTTGGGCTTTGATTTCGACAGTATTGATTAGTATTTCTATGAGTTCGTATATTAAAAATGGTATTTTTTCGAAAGTCATTTTTCCGGCCTCAATTTTAGAAATGTCTAAAATACCGTTCAAAACAACCAGTAAATTGTCGCTTGAGGCTTTAATATTTTTCAGATATTCGAGTTGGTGGCTATGAAGAGGTTCCTTTAATAAAAGGTTTGTAAATCCGATAATTGCATTCAGAGGAGTTCTGATTTCATGGCTTGTATTGGCCAGAAACAATTCTTTCATTCGGGTTTGTTCTTTTATTTCAGCATTGGCACGTTCGAGTTGTTCTTTTTGATGATTGATCAAATCAAAAGCTTCTTGCAGTTTTTGCCGCTGAATTTCGTTTTCGTAAAGCGCTTTTTGCAGCTTGATATGTTGAATACTTGATTTCTTGAAGGCTCTTTCCAAATCGCGAACTCGTTCCGAGAGATCTTCCGGTTTTTCCGATGATTGATCGTTAGCAGGCCGTTCTTCACTGGTGAGGTTTATCGATTTGTGAGGCAAAAGCATTATCACATACCAATTCCTATTGGATTTGTACGATATAGGTTGTCCGAAAATCTTAACATTAAGGTGTTCGCGGGTTTTAATATTTAAAATTTCACCGGTACATTCAACAGCTTGCATTGCCTGTAAATCTCTAAATGTGTTGGGATTAATGTTGCAATATTTTGCGAAATTCAACAAATCGGTGCCTATTTCCCATTCTAATTGCTGTTGGTTTAACCCTGAAATTTTAGAAAATGCATCGTTGATTTGAATAAGATTTTGGTTTTGATCAAAAACAACAACGCCTAAAGGGAGGTTTTTAAAAAAATTATTGATTCCGGCCAAGGAACGTTGAAAGGTGAAAATTCCGGAAGTTTTTTCGAATTGGAGGTTATCGGAGAGATTTTTTTTATGATTTTTATTTATAAAAATCAATAAACCGATTATAGCAACCAAAAAAACAATGATCGTAATCGGATATATCGGCGGAGTATTAAGAAAGATGGAACTGATCATAGACAATTTTTTAGTTAATCATTGAAAACATGGAAAATCTTATTGTTTTTTTTAGGTATTGTCGATACTTTTTTGAGATTAGGTTTTGGTAGAAAACATATTTTGTAATCAGCATTTTTATAAACGAATTCCGATGACAAGGATGTCATCAACTTGTTCGAAACCATTTTTCCAGTCGTAAAACGTTTTTGTGAGAATAGTTTCTTGTTCATAGATAGATTTTTTATGAATTGTGTGGAATAAATTTACCAGTCTTTGGGTGCGGAACTTATTTCCTTTTTCCCCACCAAACTGATCGCTATATCCATCGGAAAAGAGGTAAACCATATCTCCAGTATTGTACGAAATGGTGTGTTGTGGGAATTCAATGCGTTGTTGATCTTGGTCTCCGGAAACTGTTCCAACGCTGTAAATATGACCTTTTATGGAATAAATGTTTTCATTCGAAATCAGAATTAAAGGGTTTCTTGCCCCGGAAAAATAAATTTGCTTATTTTTTTCATCGACCAGAATCAGGGCCATATCCATGCCATCTTTGATGTGATTGGTGTTGTTTTTTTTGTTAAAAATATTGACAATCATTTTATTCATGTGATTAACAATAGCATTGGCTGTGTTGAAATAGTTATTGTGGATAGCATCGTTAAGAATATCACGTGCTATGATGGACATTAATGCCCCCGGGATTCCGTGTCCGGTACAGTCAATGGCGGCGGCTAATTTTAATTGGGTGTTGTCGTTGGGAGAAAAAACTGTGTCAAACCAATAAATATCGCCACTTAATATGTCTTTGGGTTGAAAAAAGATAAAAGATTCAGGGAAAATTTCACGAACTTTTTGTAAGGGAGGGAAAAATGCACTTTGTAAACGTTCGGCATAAAGAATGGAATCGGTTATATCCCGGGCTCGCTCTTCAAGCAAAAGGTTTTGTTCACGTATTTTTTCTCGTTGCAAATCAATCTCTTCATTTTTTTGTTCCAACCATTTGTTTTTTTCTTGAAGTTCTTGAAGTGCTTCCGTTAACCGTTGCTGTTGTTCAACGTTGATCATTAAAGCCTTTTGAATTTTTATATGTTGTACGCTCGATTTTTTGAACGACATTTCAAGTTCTTGATTCTTTTTTTCGATTTCTTCTTTTTGTCTCAAAAGTTGTTCGGTTATTTGTTGGTTATGTTGAACTAATTCGTTGAGTTTTTTATTGGCTTCCTGAAGAGCTTTAGTACGTTCTCGCACAGTTCGTTCCAGTTCGATGTTGACTTTTTCTTTGTACGACGATAAATTTTTGATAGCATTCAGTGATCTTGTTTCCATTACGCTTTGATAAATCCCAATTTGATATACAAGGGCGGAGAACAACAATATTAAATGCAGCATCATAAATAGCTTTATGACGGTTTCACTCTCGATTGATGTAAGACCGATGGGAAAATAAACCGAGGCAATACCATACCAAGCAACAATTAAAAAAACAATCGACAAAAGTATGGTTCTATGAACTTTGTTTTTAATATTTTCTTGATAGAAGATTCCAAAGCCGATAAAGAAAAAGGTAATAAGCCCAAATAAAGAAATAATTATGATGTCGAATATAAACCCAAAATTTATAAAACCCCGAATAATAGCCATGCTGATGGCAATAAATGAAACCATGCTACCAAACGAACAATATCGATAACGCTCTTTGCAAAAATCAGGAGAAATGGCAATAAATTGCTGGATCAGTAAGGCGGCCATAATAAGTGGGATGATAAACCGAATATTGTGTTGTATCCAGATGGAATTTGGGAAGATAAACTGAAATCCAATGCCATCATAATTAATTAGAAGAATTAATGATGCGATGGAGTAAAAGAGGTAATTGATAAAAGAGGTTTTCCCAACACCTATCAAAATAAGAATCAATGCACTAAATGCCAAGGTTATCAGAATCCCGTAAAAAATACCTGATTTTACGATGTCGTTTTGAGAATGAACAATATATCCTTTGTCGCCGTAGAGCATGATGGAGAAAACAGCCGGAATATTGTCGTTGGAAAGTTTAATGTAGCATGTAGTCATAGTTGAGGCTTCCACAAAAAATTGCTGTAAATTGTAGCGATTTTTGTGACGCCATTTGGGAAATGGCTTTGAACTCCCTTCGGGAGGGAGTTTTATCAACATGTTGTTTTGGAGAAAAAAATACTCAATTTGGCTTATCGATGGGTTTTGGATCTCAATAAAAGCGGCTTGTTCTCTTTCACTGTTATTTTTCAATTCAATTTTGATCCATAGAGTATTAACATTTGCCGGCAAAAATATGCTGCTTGAAGGATTGGCTCTGAATGAATAAGATGATGTAGAGTCAATCAAAGATTTAATAGTTATTTCTTTATTAGGATCTGTTAATAAGGTAACTTTTGACGAAATATTTTCATTTTTGTAGGAATCGAGGATGATGGATTGTCCTTCCAAATTAAATATTATGCATAATAGACAAAAAATGAGTAAAATATATCGAATCCTTGGCATAAGTGTAAAGATTTTTTCTTGAAAATATTCTTTGTTTTGAGTTGAGTAAAGTTAAAACATTTTTCAAATCATTGTTTAGTTCCGGTAAAAATAAGAAGTTAAAGTGATCAAGACACTGTAAGATAGAATGTTAGATTTTCGAAGATATTAGATCGTTAAACCGGAAACATTCAACTTCGTGATCGTTAATAATCCCAATGGCTTGCAAGAATGAATACACGATTATTGGCCCAACAAATTTCATCCCGTTTTGTTTCAGTTCACAACTGATGGTTTCGGATAGTTTGCTGGATGCAGGCAATTTCATACCTTTGCGGTGATAAGTATGAATGGTTTTTCCTTCTGTGAATTGCCATAGAAATTGATCAAACGAGCCATATTTTTCTTGAATCTTT
>DAOTAV010000082.1:0-384 GCA_035382785.1 Salinivirgaceae bacterium
GAGCGAATTTGCGGCGATGTTTTTATCTCAAAACGAATTAAGGAGGAAGGGCGGGTAATTGCCGTGCTAAGCGATGGAATGGGACACGGAGTCAAGGCCAATATGTTGGCAATACTCACGGCAACATTAGCAGCAAATTTCACCCGTGAACATAAGGATTTTAAAACCATTGCCGAAATTATTATGAACACCCTTCCCATATGTAGTGTTAGGAAAATCAGCTACTCAACCTTCACCATCATCGATGTAAACATTCACACCGGAGAAGTAAGTATCCTGGAGTACGATAATCCGGAATGTCTTATCCTAAGAGGGAAAGAGATTCTGACACCGGAATGGGAATATATCGAATTGGAAAACAACAACCGTGGAAAAGAATTGAGA
>DAOTAV010000082.1:394-10009 GCA_035382785.1 Salinivirgaceae bacterium
AGAGCCACTTCGTTCATCGCACAAAAAGAAGACAGGATTCTTTTTTGGAGCGATGGAGTAATTCAATCGGGATTGGGTACGGCAAAATATCCGTTTGGTTGGGGAATCGACGATGTCAAAATCTTTGCAAAATCTATTGTTGAGAAAAATCCATTTATCTCGGCACGCAAACTTTCACAAAAAATTGTGAATATGGCCATCATGAACGACAACTATCGTCCAAAAGACGATACAAGTTGTGCGTCGATCTATTTCCGAGAGCCTCGGAAGTTGCTCCTTTGTACCGGTCCTCCATTTGAAAAGGAACGCGACATAGAATTGGCCATGACAGTGCATCAATTCCAAGGAAAAAAAATAGTTTGCGGAGCAACCACCGCCGAAATCATCTCACGGGAGTTGGGCGAACCCATTATCGATAGTTTTGAAATTGAAGATCCCGACTTACCTCCAACAAGTTCAATGAAAAATGTTGATTTAATCACCGAAGGAATACTCACTTTGGGAAAAGTTTCCAATATTCTGCGAAATTTCGATAACAATACTAATCTTGGGAAAGGCCCGGCAGATCAAATAGTCAAGTTGTTTTTAGAAAGCGATGAAATTCATATTGTAATAGGAACTTGCATCAATATAGCCCATCAGGATCCGACTTTACCGGTAGAATTGGAAATTCGACGAACTGTGGTTAAGCGAATTGCTAAGTTGCTCGAAGAGAAATTTCTCAAGGAAGTATCCTTAAAGTACATGTAACCCATTAACAATGAATATAAAATGACCTCGAGGTCGGAAAAAGAATCGAGCATTTCCTTAAGCGTTGAAATCTATAATTTCGCCAAACATTTCATTTTTCCTTTAGAACACATTTTGCTATTTGATGGTGATTTAAATATTATATCCAAAGCATCATATGGTCAATCAGGTCGTTATCTGAGATATAGTCAGCTTCAAAACTGGTTGTTGGAATATAAATCAGAGATTGAAAAGAGACTTAATTGTAAAGGCAAAGATAAAAGTGAGATCATCTGGTATGACATCAGAATTGATGGGCATGATAAAACGCTTTGGTTGTTTACCAGACCACTCTTAGCCACTAATGAAAAGAAAAAAACATATCTAGGATTTCTCGGCAAACGTAAAAAAGAAACAACTTTTGGAGAAAGGTTAGTTCCGGAAGAAGAACCGCTTGGAGAATGCTTATTAAATACTAATTTTGAAATTATCCAATGCCAATCGCTTGAAAAACAATTTAATGATCAAAGCAATGTAGGAAAACATTTTTTTGCACTGTTCGATTCTCATTTTGTTGATTACATTCTGCAAACATTGATAAATTGCGTGAAAGGGAAACAAGCATCGACTTTTCTGGCAACCCTTGCAGATAGTAAAAACACCTGGGTTAATGTGAAAGTTACACCGGTCAATACAAATCAAATCCATGTTGTTATTTTTAGGATTATCCAACATCGCAGCAATACAATTAGTTCATCCGAATTATTTCGGAGCCTGGTTGATGTTGGAATTATTTTTTCACAGGCAACTAATCTAAAGCAAGCTATAGATAAAACTCTAGAACATATTCGTTCGGTACTAAAGTTGCACTCGTTATCAATTTTTCAGGATGATTCGGCTAATGAACAATTCATTTTGGTTCATTCATCGGTTTATAAGAAAATGGTTAACACATCAATGATTGAGTCATTTCCCTATGATTTTTCCCTAGGATTCAAAAAAATTTTAGAAAAAAATCAACCGATAGTATCATCGTCAATTTATGCCGGACTGCCCAATGAAATTATATGCTATTTAGAATCGGTGGGAATAAAAGCCTATGCCGTTATTCCCATTTTTATTGCCGGTCGATTTTACGGTGCAATGATTGTTGCTCATTTGCGTCATAAACATTGGAAACAGGACGAAATTGAATATTTACTGGCATGCGCTTCGATGCTCGGGCTAAATATCGACCGTGAATTGAATCGGATGGAGTTAATTGAGTCGCGGAATGATTTTATCAATATCTTCAACAGTGCTGCCGACATGGTATTCATCATAAATTTCAGTGGCAATATTATTGAGGCAAACCAGTCGGCGACAAGCATCAGCGGATTTTCGTATCAGGAGTTGCTCGGAAAAAGTATAAATTCCCTGACCACTTCTTCCTACGACATCGAACCAATTATGGCAGGTGAAGTACATCAATCGCAGCAATTGTTGACCGGAACCATACTGATCACTAAAGATGGACGACATATTCCGATCGAAGTGCGAGAACGAATTATACGCTATCGAGGACAAAAAAGCATCTTAACTGTAGCACGAGATATTTCGGAAAGGAAATCTATCGATCGGTTGATATTTAAAACCATTCTGGAAACCGAAGAACGTGAAAGAAAGCGAATCGCCGAAACCATTCATGATGATTTGGCTCCTTTGTTAAGTGCTCTCAAAATTTATCTCAATTTATTCGCCAATCAGAAAATTGACCAGGCATCAGAGCATGAAGTTATTCCCCTAATGCAACAGATATTAGATCAGGCAATTGAAACTGCAAAAAACACAGCGGTAGAGATGATGCCCAATTTATTAACTCATTTTGGCATGGTGGAAGCAATCACCGATTTTGTTCAGAAAATAAACCGAACCAAAGCTGTTCGAATAAAATTGTCAATTTATCCTGAAACTTTCTCCATTGACCCAATATCCGGACGTATTCTTTTTGGCGTGGTTAAAGAGTTAATTAATAACACATTAAAGCATGATCCGTCTGCTAATGTTGAAATAGAGATTCTCAAACAAAAGGAGCGGCTGATAATCCTATATAAGGAAAATGGGCGTGGGTTTAATTTTTATGAGAAACTTCGTAGCGAAAACAGTGGATTAGGATTGAAAAATATTGTGAATAAAATTGAGTCTCTCTCCGGGCAAATCATCTTTAATCGCACAGATGAGAAAGGATTTGAAATTAAAATTGTGGTTCCTGTAACTGAGAATCAAATTTAAAAACGTTCAAATTTTTAAACTTTGAATAAGATTGAGAAGCCACGATAAAGCTGTGTTGCTGGTACGAGTAATATTAACATCTCGTAAGGTTGTAAAAATATATTTTTGTGAGAAAACTGTTTGCCGTGTAGCTACTGCAATCCAAACCGTTCCGACAGGTTTTTCGGGTGTGCCACCGGAAGGTCCAGCAATTCCGGTTGTGGCAATAGCCAAGTCGCTTTGCATTCGACGCAACACCCCAACCGCCATTTGTTCTGCCACTTCTTGACTAACAGCTCCGAATTGATGCAGAGTGTGCGGAGATACTCCTAAAAGTTCAATTTTAACCATATTATCGTAGGCAACAATACCACCTTTAAATACATTACTGGCTCCGGGGATAGAAGTTATTTGGTGAGCAATCTTACCACCGGTGCAACTTTCGGCAGTGGAAAGGGTAAGGTGATTTTCGGTGAGCTTTTTAACCAAAATCTCTTCAATGGACAAATCGCCTTGTCCGACCAAAAATTTACCAAGGATATGTTGAAGCTCATCAATTCTCTGATTGAAAAGGCTAAGGTCGTCCGATGGTTTAAAAAGACGAAGTTTTATAATTCCGGGAGATGGCAAATAGGCCAATTGCCATTGCGGATTTAGCGATTTTTCCCAAGGTTCCAGAAGTTCTGCCAGCGACGATTCCGGAATCCCGGAAACAAAGAATTGTATGTATTCCTGTGGTTTGGGATCAAACGTTTCAATTAAGAAGTCCTGAACCCCGTTTTCCCAAATCCATTTCATTTCGAATGGTACTCCGGGAAGAGCAATTAAAACCGGCAGATCGGTTCGATGGTCGAAAATAAGTCCCGGAGCTGTTCCAACTTTATTCCGAAAAAACTTTCCGGGCGAAGGAATCATTGCCTGGAGTCGATTTCGTTGGTTTATTTCTACTGTTGAATTGCGACGCTGGACTATTTCACGAATATCGTCCAAAACAATTTGGTTAAGTTCTAATTTTGAATTGTAGAATGTACAAAGACACTGCTTAGTAATGTCGTCGTCAGTTGGACCCAGGCCACCCGTAAATATCAATAAATCAAAATCTTTGATTTCGTCTAACGTTTTGAATATTATCTCAGGTAAATCCGGGATGCTCACCATTTTTTGCACATCAAACCCAAGGGCAAAAAGCTTTTGTCCGAGCCATTGGCTATTGGTATCGGTTATTTGACCAATGACGATTTCTGTCCCTATGGTTACAATGGCAGTTTTGGGTTTATTCGTTTTCATAGTCTGTTATTTTCCTTTACGTAACCGATTAAACGGCGATTTAAATTTGGGTTGTTTGGTTGTGGTATTGGGGAAAATCCCATACTTAATATGTCTTACATCTTCTATAGAATAAAACGAATTTGGAATATTTTTGGCAATAATGGCTTCCACCTCTTGCATTTTTTTTCTTTGAAACAGGACAAAAACCAGTGAAACCGGACCTTGAGAACTATGCCCCTCAACTATGGTGGTACCATAGCCGGCTTGTTGAAAATCATGGATTAGGACAGTGATATCTTTTTCGGTGATTATTCTTAAAATGTGGTTGCCGAGAGCTATTTTTTCTTCGATTAGCATTCCTATATAGTTTCCGGTTGCAAAACCTGCTGCATAGGCAAAATAGTTTGTCCAGTTATTTAGGTTTTGCATAATTTGACTTATGGCTACAATCCAAATCAGAACTTCAAAAAATCCCAAAAGCGGAGCAAGTCGTTTATGTCCTTTAGAAATAAGAATGATTCTTAAAGTTCCTATGCTTACATCAAGGATGCGTGCAAAGAAAATCAGAATCGGAAGCACCACATGTGAAAACCAGAAGTTATCAACAATTGTTTCGGCAATCATAGAAATGTATTATTTTACGGTATCAAAGTAAAACTCGCGTTTGTCGTATTTCAAATCTTTTAAGATACTGGATTTAACACCAATGGTGAAAAAATAGCTTTGACGCTCGCCAAAAGGTACCCATTCGAAGCGCATGGCCCAGCAGTGCAAATCTCTGGTTATTCCAAAGTTGGTCAGCGAAATTGAACGTTTTTCGATGTCGTATCCGGTTGAATAGGATATTTTCCATTTTGGAGTGACGGAGAAATCTCCGCTAAGATTTATGGTTTGAATCACTCGTTTTACGGTGGTATATTTTGAATAGGAATATGAGTAGTTTACAGCCATACTCCAAGGAATATTAAAATAGTTGTAATAGTAGTTCTCATCGTCGGATGTCAAGTTTGGATTTATAGTGGTACCGTAAAGAGAATTTGAGTTTAGATTAAATCCGATAGTTAGGTTTGCGGTGGTAAGTCGTCCGAGTTTTTGTTCTAAGTCAAATACAAATTTGTTGATACGCTGACCCGATATAGGATTAAGAGCATACCAATCCATGCTGCTACCGAAATTAATAATTATTGCGTTGAACAGCTTGGTTCGGGCATTGATGGTTAGCGGCGACCAGTTCAAACTATCGGATGCAGCGTTGTAGCTGGTTGAAAAATTTAGTGCGTCAAGTAATGTGATTTTTTTTGTAGTGGGTGTCGAGTCTTTTTTATGCGAACGGACTTTCATTTCAATATTGTTGCTTAATGAAAATCCAATCGATTTTGATTCTCCAATTGGAGGTGTTCCAAAAATTCCATTGGCAAAATGGTTGTAGTTTAACTTAGGAATTGTGTCAACATGGTAGTATCCGTACTTGGGGTTTCCGAAGTCGGGCTTATAAGTGAAACTGATGCTGGGTTGATGAACCAACCTAACAGCTTGAATTGGTAAATTAGGATTGAAAGTGATCAAACCGTAAAAGGTGGTGTTAACTCCCGCACCGACGTTGTAATCCCAAACCCGATAAAAACCCTTCATGGTGTCAATGGTCACGGTATCCCGTATGGGTGGATCAACCGCATTAGTGTCAGCTGCATATCCCGGAAGGTAGTTTCGCTGGATTTTACTGAAGTACCAACGTTCTTTGTATGAGGCTTGAGGTGAGAAATTAAGGTATTTTAGAAATTTTATTGCCCCCGATGTGTTAATATTGTGGTTAATCCCATATTGGAATTTCTCGTACATTCGATTGGTTAAAAAATCTCTCTCCTTCATTTTAGCAGAGTTTTGTAACGAACTATTGTAAGATATTCCTATGGTCTCATACCAACGAGTTGCTCCTGTTTTGTTTTTCCGTTCAAACGGGTTAATTTTTCTCATATTCAGGCTTGCTGTTGGCAAAGAAAGGTTAACCGTTGAATCGAGAGTATTAAGCGAATGTCGCAGGTTGGCAGCGAGGCTGAATGGCGTACCGGGTAAGGAGTGTTGATAAGAAATATCGCTGGTAACAGTATTTTGAACGTAGTTTGTGAGATTCGTAGAATATCGGTTTGATGCAGAAGATCGAAGATTCACATTAGCTCCAAAACGTCGATAGGGATGGGCTTTGGGATCCTGTTGATGTTGCCAGGTCAATGCATAAGCTGTAGTTACATTATAATCAGCAGCATCGCGCTCTCCCACAACAATTTTCTCATGGCGGTAACCAATTTGTCCGCTGTATTTATATCGGACTTTGTAGCGTGTTCGCATGTCTATATCCCACGAACCTTTTGTGTAAATAGAACCAATAATCCGAAAATCGAAATACTCGGTTCCTGCCCAATAGTATCCACCATTAGTCAGATAAAAACCTCTTTCGCGACTTTCGCCATAACCGGGAATTATTATCCCTGAAGCTCGTTCTTTGGTGAAGGGGAAGTAACCAAACGGAATGGCAATGGGTGTAGGAACATCAGCAATCACAAGGTATGCCGGACCAGCAACTATCTTTTCGTTTTGAATCACCCGTGCTTTTGATAAATAAATATAGAAATGAGGATGTTCGTGATCGCAGGTTGTATATTTACCCCCCTTTAAATCAATGATGTTTTTTGTGTGTTTTTTTGTAACATTACTGTGTAGAAATCCTCCGTCCTGTTCAGTAACAACGTCTTGAATCAATCCTTTCTTCGTATTGAAATTGTAGCGTATAGTAGTTGCTTCAAACGCGTCGGTTCCTTCTTTAAAATTTGGAAATCCCGAAATATTGCCGGTACTATCAGGTAGTCCTTTGGCAAAGACTTCGTTTTTTGCAAAATCAATTTCGATGTAGGCTGCTGATAATTCAATGTTTTGATAACGAATTTTAGCGTTACCAATCAGAACCTCTTTTTTATCTTTAATTTTTGCTATAATGCTATCTTCGGCCGAATAGAAAATCGTGGAACCAAGGATTGAGCTTGCCTTGGTTGTTCCTTTGTCATCTATACCTCTATTTTGAGCCTGAATTGTTGCTGTACAGGCAAGTGCGATAATCAGGAACGTGTATCTAAAAAAATATCGAATCACTAAAAATTAAACGGTTAAATTATGTATTTTTGTATCAGAAAATCGTTTAAACCTTATGTTTGAAATTTGCCCCAAAGCTAACGAAAATCTTAATACGTATGAAGGTCAAATCCCTTAACATAAAGAAATTTTTATTTGTATTCTTTTTGACGCTTTTTTCTACGATTCTTCATGGCCAAACGTCAAACAATCAGTACGTTTTAGTACTTGATCCGGGACATGGGGGGAAAGATTCGGGAGCCTTGGGTAGCTTTTCGGAAGAAAAAAATGTGGTTCTTACCATTGCCCTGAGAGTAGGAGAGATCGTAAAAAAAAATCTACCTTGGGTTAATGTTGTTTATACCAGGAAAGATGATGTTTTTATTCCGCTTAACGAACGCTCCAAAGTGGCAAATGAGAACAAGGCCAATCTATTTGTTTCCATTCACGCCAATTCTACAAAAAATCCAGCTACTAAAGGGACAGAAACCTTTGTCATGGGGCTTCATAAAACCGAAGACAACCTTGAAGTTGCACGAAAAGAGAATGCTGTTATTATTTTGGAGGAAGGCTACAAGGAAAAATATGAAGGTTACGATCCCAATTCGGTTGAATCTTTCATTATCTTCAGTTTGATGCAAAACGCTTTTTTAGATCAAAGCCTGGTAGTTGCTGACATTTTGGAGCGAGAATTTGAGAATGGCACAAATCGAAAAAGCCGAGGAGTAAAACAGGCAGGTTTTCTTGTTCTGTGGAACTCAAGCACTCCTAGTGTTTTGGTTGAGGTTGGCTTCATATCAAATTCCGATGAAGAAAAGTATATGAACAGCCCCGAAGGTATTGAGGCAATTTCGCAATCCATTTTTAGAGCCATTAAAGTATATTTTGAGGATTTACGAGCAAAAATGGAATTGATCTCTGAAAAAAACGGGCAACAAACCACAGTTAATTCACTAACGGATGCGATGAATTCGGGAATTACATTTGCCATTCAACTCACTGCTTCAAAATCGTCATTAGATTTTAATAAACCCGAGTTTAAAGCCGTTGGTAATGTTTACACAAAACGAATTGATGGCTTTTACAAATATTACTACGGTTTGTTCGAAAGCTATCAACAAGCCAAAAACGATATTGATCGATGTAAAACTATTTTCCCGGGAGCGTTCATTGTTGCATTTGAAAATGGAAACCCAATCCCGGTTGATATAGCCATAAAAAAGAAACGATAGAAACCATGAGTCTTAAAAATAGAACCAAATACACGTTAATCGGAGCGGTAATTCTACTTAGCTTATTTATTCTTATTTGGGGATTGAATTATCTCAAAGGCAAAAAGTTTTTTACCGCCGATCATACCTATTACACTTCATATCAAGAGATTGGAGGTTTAAGTGAATCTTCCCCGGTGAATATCAATGGATTTAAGATAGGGCAAGTGAGTGCCATAAAGTTAAATATGCAAAAACGTGGGCTTGTTGAGGTAGAATTTTCAATCAAACCCGATTATAAAATTCCCAAAGGCACAATAGCTTACCTTGTCAGTACTGATTTGATGGGGACGAAAGCTATTGAATTGCAACTTTCCCATTCCGACGAATACCTTTCGCCTTATGACACCCTTCAATCCGGAACTGAAGGAAGCTTGAAAGATCAGGTAAGCATGCAAATGCTCCCTTTAAAGCACAAAGTTGAAGATTTACTGATCGAGTTGGAGCGTTCTATTGGAGTAATTCAAAAAATCTTTAACGAACAATCCCAAAATAATATTCAATCGGCACTTGCTGCATTATCTAAATCGAGCATCAATTTGGCTCAAATGACTGACACGCTGAGTGGAATTCTGTTTAGGCAACGGTCTAACCTTGAACAAACAATCGGAAACATCCGCTCCATTACCGAAAATCTCAAAGCAAATAATAAAAATATTGACAAGATCATTGCTAACCTACGGCGTTTGACTGATTCACTGAGTTCTCAAAGCTATACTCAAACTCTTTCCGCATTAAACCGAACAATGACCAACATTGATCAAACACTGCAAGATTTACGAGTAGGAAAGGGTACTATAGGACAATTAGTTGTTAACGATACCCTATATCTCAATCTTGTAAAAATAATAGACCAAACCCATCAACTTCTTATTGACTTTGAGGATAATCCTCGTAAATATCTAAATTTCAGCATTTTCGACTTTAGTAAACACAATTCAAAGTCAAAAACAAAATCCAAAGATTAAGGAAA
>DAOTAV010000083.1:0-9908 GCA_035382785.1 Salinivirgaceae bacterium
ATATTTGAAACCAAATTTAACTTACATTACACACTTTTAGGGATACTACCTTTTAAAATCTTTGGAAATAGTATGAAACATCGAATTTTGATTTTAGTACTAATGGTAACGTTTGCTTCTTGTCGTCAACCTCATCGAGTAGAATATTTAATCAAAGCTGAAAAAGTTTACACTGTTGATAATGAATTTTGTATAACCAATGCAATTGTAGTTGACAAAGGAAAAATAGTTGCAACCGGCAATTTTGAAACATTAAAAAAACAATACAAGCCCGACAGTATTTTAGATTATTCGAACAAGTATATTTATCCCGGACTTATTGATGCACATTGCCATTTCTTTGGATATGGAGAGATGCTTGAAAATCAATGGCTTGGAGGTGCTCGTTCATGGAAAGAAGTGGTTGAACAATTGAAAAAAAATTATCAGCATCATCCTACCAACTGGATTTTGGGACGCGGATGGGACCAAAACCAATGGGATGAAAAATCGATGCCCGATCGGGAATTACTCGACCAATATTTTCCCGATGTGCCGGTTTATTTGGTTCGAGTTGATGGGCATTGTGCGGTGGTAAACAGCAAAGCTTTGCAAATGGCTAACGTCACCGAAAATACAAAAATCAACGGCGGAAAAATTGAATTGCGCGATGGTAAACCTTCGGGTTTACTCTTTGATAATGCGAAGGAATATATGCGTTCGTTTGTTCCAAAACCTTCGGATGCTGATTTAGAACGGCAATTGCTTCGGGCTCAGGCCGATTGTTATGGCGTTGGATTAACTTCGGTTACCGATGCCGGATTACCCTTTCGGAAAATCCGGTTGCTTGATTCGTTGCAACGCTCCGGAAAAATAAATATCCATGTAAATGCGATGCTTGAGCCTGAACCGGAAAATCTTCATTGGATTTTAGAAGGAAAAGAACGTTTTAACCCAAAGCTCACGGTAAAATTCATTAAACTTTATGCCGACGGTGCACTTGGTTCGCGTGGAGCTCTGCTTTTTGAACCCTATAGCGATGCTCCAAACCACACAGGCATACTGGTTACCTCTGAAGATTCGCTTCGGGTTGTATGCCGGTTGGCTGTTGAAAATCAATTTTCCGTGGCCACGCATTGCATTGGCGATCGTGCAGTGAACATAATCCTTAACATCTATTCAGAATTTCTTAAACCTGGGAATGATCTTCGGTGGAGGATTGAACACGCTCAGGTTGTGCAAACGGCAGATTTTAGACGTTTTGGCGATTTTGCCGTTATCCCGTCGATTCAGCCGACACATGCTATTAGCGATATGCAGTGGGCTGAGCGTCGATTGGGAAATAGAGTTTCCAACGCCTATGCTTATCAGCAGCTACTTCAACAAAACGGTTGGTTGGCTGCAGGTAGCGATTTCCCCATTGAATCCATAAATCCGCTCGAAGGATTTTGTGCTGCAGTATTTCGAAAAAATCGAGAAGGGAGACCTGAAAACGGGTTTCAGCCTGAAAATGCCCTATCTCGTAAAGAAGCTCTTTATGCCATGACGGTTTGGGCTGCTAAAGCCGGTTTTGATGAAGCCAATCGGGGAAGTCTTGAGGTTGGGAAGGTCGCAGATTGGGTAGTACTCAATGTTGACCTTTTACAAGCTTCACAAATTGAGATTTTAAATTCGAAGGTTTTTGCAACTTATGTTGATGGGCAGCGCGTTTTTGGAGAATAATTTTATCGACGTCGAATCATTTTAAGACCAAGCTTCTGCACAAAAGCTTGTAATTCAGGATTTTGTTTTTCAAAATCGGAAAGTGTGCTTGTCGATGAGCCTGCGCGTAATCCAACCGGTTGTTCCGATTCGGGCAAGATTATATATTCAACATTTATATCGTTGATATGTAGCATTTCTTGAAGTGTTTTGATAATTTTGGGTTTAACCGATTCTATAAGATCTTTTTGAGATTCCCCGGTTAATGTAAGTTTCAAAGTCGAATTTTCAATCGTAGGATTTGACTTCTTCAAAGCTACTTGTAATCTTTGTGATTCGAACATTGTTACCAACGTTCCCCAAATTTCCTCAAACGACTTATTCTCTTCCGAAAAGTATTCGATTTTAGTTTCCTCTACATTAATTACCTGCGGTTCAGGAGGTGCGGTAACTTCCGTTTTTGATACTACTTGTGGCTTTTCATTTTTGTCGTTAATTTCTTCGAAAATTTCTTTAATACCCGTTGTTGTTGAAGGACGTGGCGGAAGATTTTTTGTTTTTGTTGCCGGTTGTTGAGGTGGAACTACCTCACCTATTTTTTTTTTTTGTTGGAGATTATGCTGAAAAAAGCCAATATCCATCAGGGTCAGTTCTACCAAAAGTCTTTGGTTTTTACTTGCCTTGTAGTTTATTTCACAATCACGGAGCTTTTGCAATGCGTTGTAAATTAATGCGATAGTACACTTTTGCGCCTGTTGTAGATATCGGGATTCTAAGTCAGCTCCTGAGTCAACGAGTTTGACGGTTTTCGGATTTTTGCTCATCAATAAGTTCCTGAAATGCTGAGCTAAGCCGGCTACAAACGTTAATCCGTCGAATCCGCAACGTAGTATTTCGTCAAAAATCAACATTAACTCCGATGTTTGACCATCGACAATATTATCCACCACTTTGAAGTAGTATTCGCTATCGAGTATGTTAAGATTTTCGATGGTATTTTTATAGGTAAGTTTACCTTCGGTAAAGCTCACCAATTGGTCGAAAATAGAAAGGGCATCGCGCATTCCTCCTTCCGATTTTTGCGCAATAACCCGAAGGGCACTCTCTTCAAATTCAACATGTTCGCTTTGAGCTACATAGCGCAGGTGATTTACGGTGTCTTCGGTTCGGATGCGATTAAAATCAAAAACTTGGCATCGCGACAGAATCGTAGGTAATATTTTATGCTTTTCAGTAGTTGCAAGGATAAACACAGCGTGAGTCGGCGGTTCTTCCAAGGTTTTCAGGAAGGCATTAAATGCTGCCGACGATAACATATGAACTTCATCAATGATATAAACACTGTATTTTCCAAGGCGGGGCGGAATTCGAATCTGGTCAATCAGATTCCGGATGTCTTCCACAGAATTGTTGGAAGCAGCATCCAGTTCCTGAATATTATACGATCGATTGTTATTAAAAGCAATGCAGCTTTCGCATTCATTGCAAGGCTCATTGTCGTCGGTGGGCGAAAAACAGTTTATGGCTTTAGCAAAAATACGGGCACAAGTAGTTTTACCAACCCCTCGGGGACCACAAAACAAATAGGCATGGGCTAGCTGTTTATTTTTGACAGCACTTTTGAGCGTTTGCGTAATGTTAAATTGTCCGATTACCGATTTAAAGGTCTGTGGTCGGTATTTTCTGGCCGAAACCACAAAGTTCTCCATAATTTTTCGTTTTTGGCAAAGATAAAAAAATTCTTTGAGGTTTCATCATCGATAGATTGGCTTTAAAGCAAATTACGTTTTTATTGATTGGCATAAACAAAAAAAAGTTAATTTTGTTGGTAATTGAAACAACCGATAAAACTGAAGATCTATGATTATTTCAAACAAAATGCAAAAAGCTATCAATGACCAGATCAACGCTGAACTTTGGTCGGCCTACATGTACCTATCAATGAGTGCTTTCTTCGAAGCCAAAGGTTTAAAAGGCTTTGCTCGTTGGATGCGCGTGCAATTCGCAGAAGAGCAATCTCATGCAATGAAATTTTTCGATTATATTTACTATCGGGGCGGAAAGGTTGAATTGCAGCCCATTTCTCCGGTTCCAACCGAATGGAAAGATCCGTTGGATGTCTTCACAGAAACTCTTGAACACGAGCAAAAAGTAACCACCCTTATCCATGCCTTAATGACATTGGCCATTGAAGAGAAAGATTATGCAACCCAAAGTTTCCTGCAATGGTTTATCGATGAACAAGTTGAAGAGGAAGATGTTGCAGCTCAAATTATTGATAAGCTGAAAATGATAAATAACAATCCTCAAGGGATTTACATGCTCGATAGGGAACTTGGCGCACGTTCAGGCGAATAATGTGATTTAATTTATTTTTCCCAAAGGCTGTCTTGGCGACAGCCTTTTTTAGTTTTTAAAAATCGTTTTGAGATGATTGATAATTACCGGACCTTTTTCAATGGTAAATATTCCGAGTAAGATAAGAAGAAGCCCCACAAAGGTTGAGAAGAAAATGGGTTCGGAAAGGAATATCCGAATGAAAAACAATGAAATAATAGGTGAAAGAAAGATTAGATGCGAGATTTTTTCTGCTCTTGTAGCAAGTTTCATTGCTGTTAGCCAGAGCAGAAATGTAGCACCCATTTCAAATAAACCGGTGTATATTGCGGCAAGAAGTGAACTTTTAACCGGAAGAAATAGGTTTTTTCCTAATATTAAGAGATAGATAAAAGTAGCTAATAGGCCTACAATTTGGTTGATGAACAAGAGTTTTATCGAATCAACGGTGCTCGATTTGCTCAAAATCCAGTACGATGCCCAAAGAATACTGCTGAAGAGTGCCAAGAAAACACCTAATCCGTCGAACCATTGAAAATAGAACTCGCCGCGAGTAATTACAAAAATTACACCTGTAAAACCAAGCACTAATCCTAAAATAACATTTTTTGACAGTTTTTGCTTGTAAATATAAGCTGAGAGCAACACTAAAACAATTACCCATGAATAATTAAGAGCCTGAGCTATCTGTGCCGGTAAACGGTGATAGGCTTCAAAAAGAATTAAATAGTAGGCAAAAGGATTTATCAACCCGCCCAAAATTGCTTTAATCCATTCGTTGAGTGGAATTATTTTGAACGATTTCCATTGCTGTTTTATCGTTATAATCAAGGTTAGAAAAATCACCGATGTTAAAATCACAAACAATAGAAAGTAGGAGGGGGAAAGATTTTTTAAGCCTATTTTAAAGGCAGTTGCTACAGTTGACCAAAAGAAAACGGCCGTAAAGGCCAGAATTTTTGCTTTATTGTCGTTTGTGCTTGGGTGCATTGTTCTATTGGTAAATAAATGGCCGTTGGTGAAAATCAACGGCCACAAAGTTATATAATTTCATTACTTGCCGGGACATGCTTTGATAATTCGACTATCGAGATTGTGCGAACCATACGATTTGTCGAATTGTTCACTAAATTTTCCGGCTAACATCTTAGCGGTTTTTTCATATTCGTTTTTATCGGCCCAAGCGTTTCGTGGAATTAAAATTTCATTTGGTACGTCAGGGCAGGAGAGAGGTACATTTACATGGAAATAAGGATCGGTGGTGTATTCAACATTGTCTAACTGACCATTAAGGGCTGCGTTGACCATAGCTCGGGTAAAGCGAAGTTTGATTCGTGACCCGACTCCGTATTTTCCGCCACTCCAACCGGTATTTACAAGGAAAACTTGTGCTTTGTGTTTTTTCATTTTTTCTCCCAACATTTGAGCATAAACGTTAGGCTGCGCGGGCATAAACGGGGCTCCAAAGAAACGGCTGAAGGTTACTTGCGGTTCGGTTACACCGGTTTCAGTACCTGCTAACTTTGAAGTATATCCCATTAAAAACCACAACATCGCTTGAAACTCGTCGAGTTTTGAAATAGGCGGAATCACGCCATAGGCGTCGGCTGTTAAAAACAAGATGGTTGATGGGTGCCCGCCAACCGAGGATTCTTTGATGTTGCTTAAAAATCTCAACGGATACGACGAACGACTGTTTTGCGTTAAGCGTGAATCAAAAAAGTCTGCTTTCCCGTTAGGATAAACCATAGCATTTTCCACAATGGCACCATGGTTTAGATAGTCGTCTTTATGCATCACCGCATTCCAGATCTCCGGTTCTGATTCCGGTTTTATATCGATCATTTTTGCGTAGCAACCGTTTTCAAAGTTGGCAATTCCTTTTTCCGACCATCCATGTTCATCATCGCCAAGCAGTGCACGGTTAGGATCGGCTGAAAGCGTTGTTTTTCCGGTTCCCGACAAGCCTAATAAAAGTGCCGTACGACCATCCGCGCCTTCGTTGGCTGAACAGTGAAGAGGCAGAATGCCCTCCAAAGGCAAATAATAATTCATCACTGTAAAAATCAGCTTTTTCATGCTCCCCATGTAGGCCGAACCATAAACGATTCCTATGCGACGATCGAAATCAATCACCACTGCCATATCGGAAGTTTCACCTTTCTCGGTAGTGCGCAATTTCCCTTGATAACGCACTTTGTCTAACTTATGATCGGGAAGCGACAAAAGAATAAACGGTTTTTTAGCAAAAATACTACGGTCTATATCGGATGGAACAGGACGAAACATGTTGTCGCAAAATAAGCTCGAAAGCGCCTTGTCGGTGATAGTTTTTACCGGTAAGGCATATTCCGAATCGGCACCAACAACTCGATTGAGTTCATAAATAGTGTTTGCTTTTTTTAGGGTTTCAATGGCATCTTCAAACAACATATCAAACGTTTGGGGCATCATGGGAATGTTGTTCGGAGAAGTCCAGTCTATCAGATGCTGTGTTGCCTCGTGTTTTACCAAATAAGTATCTTTTGGGCTTCGTCCAGTAGATTCAGGTGCTGCCCATGTTGCCAAGGCTCCGCATTCCATTACCAGTGCTTCGCGTTTTTCAACGCTTAAACGGATAAGTTCTTTTCGTGTAGGATCTTTTAAAATACCGGAATGATTCGTTGTAAGATTTTGGATTTGGTTAAGCATTTGTTCGGTTTGCATAGCTTGATGGTTTGATGTTATGTTTTAATGCACAAAAATAGTTACCTTTTTCGATATTTTTCAAACGTTTGCAAAAGAAAAAGCGTTCTACGTGAGTGTATCGCTATGTATAAAAAAGTTGTGTGGTAGTTTGTTTTGCTTGGTCTGGCTTGCTACAATAGAGTGGAAAAATGAATGTTTTTCTCAGCACGGTTGATAAGGTGTTCTTAAGATGGTAAAGCCGTTGATATTAGTTTGCAAAAATCAAAAATGATGCTGCTTTGCGTAATAGCATATTTTAATGTTTCTGGTACAAATGTTACGGTGCTACGCACCTAAGGTAGCCGCAGGGCGGCGAAATGTTTGTTGATGAAAGAGTATTTCTTTCTCTCTCGAGCTGCAGCGCAATGGAAAATTATGTTGTGGAGGTACAAACATTTCGGTACAAATTAACTATCACGTTCCCCCCTCATCCAGCCAAACCGCTTTGGTGTGCTGTCTATTTATTTATCAAAAATTTTATCAATTCAATATCCTTAACAAAATCAGTGTTTATTGGGAAATTTTTTCGTTCACGTTTTATCAATCCTACATCTTTAGCATAATATTCTCGTAAGGTTGCACAATTTTCCGGAGAGTTTCCTGGCCCTAAAACGCAAGCATAATCGAATTGAATCGTCACAATTACATTTCTATATTCAGTAGTTCCAATATATATAGTTGTATCAACTTTGATTGTTTTACCCGTAATCCTATGTCCTTGATCAGCACCTCCAATTATAAATTCTGCCCCTTCTGTTAAAGAAAGTAATTCCTTAAAAGCAGGGTCTCTATAACCACTTTCTTTGGCTTTGGATATAGAGTATCCATTCACATAAGCGAAAGTGTCTGGTCGATTATAAATTCCATTTAATATTAGTTTTGGCAAAATCAAAGTATCATAATCAGGTTCTGCTGTATATCCCGCAGAATTGAAAACATACATCTCATAATGGTCAGCAACTTTTAGGGTGTCGTTATTGTCATAAATCCAATATGAGCCCGGGAAAGCGGGAAAATATTCCAATGGTTTAATGGTATCATAAGCAACACTATCGTTTGTTTTTGTAGTGTTGTCTTTTTCACACGAAATCACTCCAATCATAATTAGCAGTGGAATTATCAGATAAAAAAGTTTTTCTCATGTCTGTATCAATTTTTAGGTTAAAAATAATGGTTTTAAGTTAAATATTACTGATTTCGGTACTTCGATTATGTCACCTGTCGCTAACCTTTATACGAGTTGTACGATTGATAAAGCAATGATTGCCACATGGCTCGCTGCTGACCTATTCTTTTTGTCCCGTTTTAATTGATTTATTTTAAGTCGTATTGTAAGCAAATTCTTTTATTTTCAATCCATTGTTAGTTAATCTTTCAATAGGAATCCAAGATGTCATATCATCAAGATTAAGTCTCGGATAGATACCATTAAAACTAACATAAGGAGACGCCCAATCGCCTTCAATTAATACGATTACTTCTTCCTTCTTCCATGAAATATTCGCAATGACTGCTTCTATGGAACGATAGTTCCGAATTCGCATATACGAATCAGGATCAAAAATGATAAATCCACTTGATTTTAAAGGATTTACCTGAATTGTTTTAATATTTAAAATTCCACAATGTCCAACAATATGTGTTAACTTCTGTTGATAATGTTGAAGCTTAATTCTTAAATCCGCTTTTGAATCATTATTTAGGTCAAGGTGAAAATATGCTGTTGAGTCAATGGGTGAAGGCAATGGGACACCAAATGGGGTCATAATAGTATAATATTCCCTAGTTCTAGTCATTTAAACTCTGGCTGCAAATCGGTATAGCTAATTTTATCTTTCGGTTCATGGGTATCTTTATCCCACAAAAATGCTGTAAATCCCAAGATTGTAGCCCATAAAATTAAAATTTTCATACTGTTAAAGATTTATTATCAATGCTTTAGGTGTAACTTGGGTTATTTTCAGTATCCAAAAACTTAGGCTGATAGACATTTTTTTTGTATCACGATGGTTAAGTTTTGCCATTATCTCTAAAAAGAGTCAAAATGGTTGTTAGTTTTTTGTATTTATCGTGTAAAAATTTCATTAATCAATTTTTCATAATTTTCTTGGATGTCTTTTTTGCAAAACTTGGCTTGAGAGAGGCAGTGTGGAAAAGGAGAGGATGTTTTGAAAATTTTTTAGAGACTGTAAGCATGTGTTATTTCACTTCTATAGCTTTCCATCCCCATGCATTTTTCTTTTTATTAAATGATAATATTGCTCTTCCATTAATTTTTTGCCCGTCGATTAACTTTTTTTCTTCGATAATTTTTGGTTCAATAAAGATGTCATCAATAAAACCGAAATTTTGTGGAGAAATTATTTTCAATGTTCCCTCAAAATCTTTTATTGCATCCGATTTTGTATTTGAGTCAGCTTTCTTTGCAGTCAAAATTTTGTAAAAACCCTCTTGTACGTTACCATTAAATCGAACTTTTAAAAGGTCCCCAATTTTGGGTTTAGTTATAATGTTAGAATACCTAAAAAATCCATGTTTTTGCTTGTCTTTTACAAAATTCAGTATTTCTCTTTCTTCATTCACAAATTCAACTACAATTACTTCTTCGGGAATGTCCTTAAACAATATTTCCTCAGCTTGGTTGATGTGATTTGAGTACAAATCTTGGTTGTCCTTTTTAGCTGTGGCAGATTTATACCACGCTTGATCTGTCCATTGCGCTACTTGTTTAGGCAAATTCCATTCATGCTTCTCTGTTGTTGATAAGACCTTTTGTATTTCTGTTTTTGCTTCATTATACATACTTCTTTCGATTAACATTCCGGCAAATACCTGTCTTAGTTTTACCAAATACTCTTCGGGAGTTTTTAGGCTTAAGGCTTTGCAATAGCAAGCAAACTGCGTGTTCTTATCTTCTGAGAACATTTCTGCCAACAATTTCCAAACCCAAAATTCATTTCTTTTTTGCCTTGCAAAAGGTAAAAATTCTGACATAACATTTTCATCATTTCCTAAAACTAGTAGCAGTTTTACTTTGTAATAGGGAGGATATAGGTATTCAGGATGTTTTTTGATAATAGAATCTAATTTTGGCAGAAAAGCTTTAATCTTTGGTAGTATCCCTAAAAGTGTGTAATGTAAGTTAAATTTGGTTTCAAATATAA
>DAOTAV010000084.1:0-6101 GCA_035382785.1 Salinivirgaceae bacterium
AAAAGAACGACAAAAAGTAAGGAAAATTCGACGTGAGGATAGAAAAGCAGAACAATTAGCGAAAAATTATCAAAAGGAAAAACAAACAAAACTTACTCAAAAAAGAATGAAAGAAACTCGACAAATGGCGCAAAACTTCAATCGAGGGAAGCCGGCAGTGGAGTTTTACATTTATATGGAATATAAAATCAAAAAATACTATGGACGATTTTCTGGAAATCTTAATTTACTTAGTGGCATTTATTATAATCGCCATTATCAAAGGGTCGAAGGCCGGAAAGAGCGCTAAAAAGCAAGGGTTGCCGCCAACAACTCCAAGCTATGATTTGGAAGAGAGCAATAGAAATGATCAGAGGCAGGAAAAAAGGAAGGCACCGGCGCCAATTGAAGCTATTGTCAATTCGGTAAACAAAGCAAAATTTTCCCAACCGACCACAGAAACGGATTCTGTCAAAGTTGTGGGGAAAAAGAAGCCAATAAATCAATCGATTAAGAAGATAGATTTGCGTAAAGCAATTCTTTATTCAGAAATTATTAATCGCAAATACACATAAAAAATTAACAAAATTTTAACTTTGTTCGATCAATTTTTGCAAAATTGAGAATAGAATATCTATATTTACGCCCTAAAACGGAATGAATAAACTAAAATAAGTGATTATGTTCAGAAAGCTACTCTTAGTTGTATCTTCTGTCCTTCTGGTAGGGGCAGTGTACGCGCAATCGTCCGGAACGATACGGGTGCGTATATTCGATGCTGAATCAAAGGAGCCGGTTCCTTTTGCAAACGTAATTGTTGAACAAGACGGAAATCAGATTACGGGAGGGACTTCGGATTTTGATGGCATTTGTTTAATTAAGCCGGTGCCGGCCGGTAGGTTTACTGTCAGAGCATCCTATGTTGGGTATTCAAAAGCTCAAATTAATGGTGTTTTGGTAATAGCCGACAAAATCATCTACCTTGACATCCCACTTTCACCGGAATCGATGAAACTTGACGAGGTTGTTGTAGTAGATTACAAAGTACCTTTGATTTCAAAGGATAACACCCAATCGGGAGGGACCGTAACTTCTGAAGAAATTGGGAAAATGCAAGGACGTTCGGCCGATGCAGTGGCTGCTACTGTTGGTGGTGTATATGCTGAAGACGGAAGTGTAAAATCGGTTCGTGGTGCGCGTGAAGAAGCAACTGTGTATTATGTTGATGGTGTGAAAGTACGGGGAACAAGCTCAGTACCCAAAAGTGCCATCGAACAAGTTTCAGTTGTTACAGGAGGGCTTTCTGCAAAATATGGTGATGCAACCGGAGGTGTTATTAGCATTGTAACCAAAGGTCCAAGCAAAAATTTGTATGGAAGTGTTGAAATGCATACCTCAACCTTCTTAACTCCTTATAAAGATCACATGGCAGCCATTAATCTTAGTGGTCCTTTATTTAGTTTGAAAACAGTCAATCCCAGTAATCCGGAAAAAATTGTCAAAAAACCGATCGTTGGATTTTTATTAGCCGGAGAAGTTGGTACCATTGGCGAACCTCGCCCCTCGGCAGTGGGACAATATGTGTTAAAACAAGACTATTTGGACTCTTTAAAACGACGTCCTTTTGTTGGCTTTGGTTCGGCTAATCAACTCGCAATCAATTATTTTCGTGGGGACGCTTTCGAGAAAGTAGATGTACGCAAAAATGTAGGTAGTTTCAAAGCAATGGCTACTGGCAAGCTAGATATTAAACCTTTCGAAAGTGGTCAATTTACCATCGGAGGAACTTTTGACTACAATCGCTTCAGAAACTATGTTCGTTCGTTCTCATGGGCCAATTGGGATAACAACCCACTTTCCACTAATTCAACTCAGCGAGCATATATCCGATTCAATCAAAGATTTAGAACACAAAAAGGGGAAGGTGAGGAGCAAACATTAATCTCAAACATCAACTACACGCTGCAATTTGATATTTCAACAAACAAGTCGGAATTCGGTCATGCTGATTACGGCGACGATTTCTTTAAATACGGATATTACGGAAAAATGTTGATCCGTCAGGTGCCAACCTACGAATGGGGTTATGATGCTAATGCTAACCTGAACGGATATCTGCAAAATGCCTTCTATGCAGTGTTGGATACCATCTATTCAACCCCAATTAACCCTCTCTTAGCACGATACAACGAATTATTTTATGAAAATATTCGCCCCTATTACAATCAATTTACTCAAATTAGACCCAGTGATTTGGAAGAGGGAGGCGGATATTTGAACGGAAGATCACCCTTGTCGTTGGTTTTCAACTCGTTTGGGCTTTCTTCTACCACCAACCGCTCTATAGCGATGCCGGGTACTATTTGGAACAGTTACTCAAAATCGGATAATATGATGATTCGTGCTACAGGGACACTCTCTTTCGATATTAAAGGACATGAAGTATCGGCCGGATTTGAATACGAAAAGCGGACCGATCGCGGATATAGCGTATCCCCCATTGGATTATGGTTTATTGCGCGGGAATTAACCAACTATCATATCAAAGAGCTTGATTTCAGCCAGCCCATTCCAAGATATCTTACCGTAAACGGTCAGGTATTAACCGATCCATATGGTAATCCAATTTTCACCGATACCATCGATTATCCAAGATTGTATTCTCGAGTTAACCAATCTCAATTCGATATTAATCTTCGCAGTGCTTTAGGGTTACCCCTTGATGGTACTAATTGGATCAACGTAGATGGAATCGATCCTGGTAATCTGTCAATTAGCTGGTTCAGCCCGGATGAGCTGTTTGCTAATGGGCAAGAATATGCATCATTCTACGGTTACGATCATACAGGTAAGAAACTCACCAGCCGGGTAACTTTCAATGATTTCTTTACCAAAACCTACATCGACCAAGTTGGAAATCGCCGGTATTCTCGTTTAATCCCCGCCTTTGAGCCTATCTATATGGCAGGTTATATTCAAGATAAGTTTGCTTTTAACGATTTAATTTTTAATATTGGGTTACGGGTTGACTATTTTGACCTTAACCAAAAAGTATTGAAAGATCCGTATCTTTTCTTTGAGACCCACACCGTTGGTGAGACCTACCCAATTCAACAATACGGGTGGATGTATAACGATCAGGGACAAATAGCAATACCATCAAATGTACCCAAAGGATCATATATCTATGTCAATAACAGTTCCGACCCAACAGAAATAGTAGGATTTAGAAACGGACGTACTTGGTACAATGCAGAAGGTATTGTAGTTAATAGCCATACAGCAATAGGAGAAATTCAACCATTTTTGGTTGATGGTGATCAGGTGGGATCGCAGAGCTTCCTAAACTCATTCAAGGATTACAAGCCAGAAATTGTTCCGATGCCTCGTATTTCATTTAGTTTCCCAGTATCGGATGAAGCACTTTTCTTTGCTCATTACGACGTATTGACAAAGCGTCCAGCGATTGGAAGAATTAATTATTTGGATTATCTGTTTATCCGGAATCAGGAAAAACAGGTTATTTCAAATCCAAACACCCGTCCTGAGAAAACCATTGACTACGAATTGGGATTCCAACAAAAAGTATCTGAAACTTCATCAATAAAACTTTCGGCCTTCTACCGCGAGATGCGTGATATGATTCAGTTGATGAGCGTAGCAGGTGCCTATCCTGTTTCCTACCTCACATATGGTAATCTTGACTTTGGAACTGTAAAAGGTTTTACCGGAACGTACGATTTGCGTCGTACCGGCAACGTTTCATTAAGGACAACCTATACGCTTCAGTTTGCCAAAGGTACGGGATCGGATGCCACTACTGCTTATAACTTAATTATCAAAGGATTCCCTAATTTGCGTACCATCTATCCGTTGGATTTCGACTCACGCCATCAAATAAGCGTCGTCCTCGATTACCGTTACGGTGAGAATAAAGATTATAATGGTCCGAAAATCTTTGGAACCAATATCTTGGAAAACGCAGGGATAAACATTACCTTAATGACGAATAGTGGGACACCCTATTCAAGTCGTGAAAAGGGAACAAATCTGTTAGTAGGTAAACTAAACGGTAATAACCTTCCATGGACAACTTCCATAAATGTACGTATGGATAAGGATTTCAAAATTGGTTTGGGAAGCGATAGCGAAGGTAAAACAAAATATGGAGTGTTAAATGTATATTTGGATGTATCGAACTTACTAAACACGTTAAACATTGCCAGCGTTTATTCAACAACGGGTAACCCGGACGACGATGGATTCTTGACCTACGGAACAAGTCAACCGTTTATTGAACAAAGACCTGATCCACAGGCTTATCGGGAGGTTTATGCGTTTTTGATAAATCATCCTGGAAACTATCGTTTACCACGCACAGCACGTATCGGTGTCCAATTTTCATTCTAAAGGCGAAAAAATAAAAAACATATACAACGATGAGACACATCAAGGAATTTATACTATTTCTGGCACTTAGCTTCATCTTAGGAACAAGTTACTCAGTTCCTCCTGCCGGAAAGGTTTCGAAAAACTCCAAGGGTGTAACAAATGCCAAAGCAGGATGTGCACCCGGAAACTCAAAAGCTTTTGTGGATTTAAATAATGTTAAAGCAGTGGTTGGAACCCGCGGAGGGAAATGGACCGATGGGGGAGCTTCTTATGAGGTACCCAAAGGGACTGGTAAAATGTCAATATATGCCGGAGGTATTTGGGTTGCAGGGGTTGACGTTAACGGACAATTACGAGTTGCTGCGCGGACATTTACTAGCGGTGGAGAGGATGACTATTGGCCAGGACCGTTAGTTTCAAAAGGACCAAACCTAGCTAATATAACACCGGAAATTTGTAATCAATACGACCGTTTGTGGAAAATCGACAGGGACATGGTTTCTAAGTTTCGTGCATGGTACTCTGCAGATCCTGAAACACGTCAACGCGATTTTCCCGGTTACACCCCTCCGGTAGTATTGCAGGAATGGCCCGGAAACGGCCTGGACTTTTTCAGCGAAAATCCGGAATATGACCGTTATCTGGCACCGTATAAAGATGTTGATGGAAATGGCCAATACAATATTGATGGAGGTGATTATCCATACTATGATTTTGAGCGGACAACCGATTGTAAATTTGTTCCTGAACGTAGAGCTGATAGTTTGAACAATACTTCAGTTACACTTTATGGTGATCAAACTCTTTGGTGGGTTTACAACGACAAAGGTAATATTCACTCACAATCCCAAGGGGCTTCTATTGGGATGGAAATTAGAGGACAAGCTTTCGCTTTCTCCACTAATGATGAGTTGAATAACATGACTTTTTATAATTATCAGCTGATCAACCGATCAACTTATACACTACGAAACGCTTACTTTGGAGTTTGGGTTGATGCTGACGTTGGTGACTACGACGATGATGTCGTGGGTTGCGATATCAATCGGGGATTAAGCTTTGCTTACAATGGTGATAACGATGATGGTGACGGATCAGGGATCACCTATGGGAAAAATCCACCGGCTGTAGGGTTCGACTTCTTCGAAGGGCCATATCAGGATGAAAACAACTACGACGACGAATCCAACTGGGCAGGTGATGGCTCGGTCACACCGGATTGTCAAAACGGATATCGTGACTCATTGGATATTAATGGTCGGGTGGTTTTGCGTAAGCGTGTCAGTGCCGGAAATATTTTTAATGGAAACATCAACGGACTTAATTTTGGAGATGGCATACCCGATAACGAACGTTGGGGAATGCGTCGTTTCGTGTATCACAAAAAGGAATCAGGAACTGCCACAGGTGACCCGAATATTGCTTTTGACTACTACAATTATCTAAGAGGGATTTGGCTTGATGGAACCCCAATGACTTATGGTGGAAGTGGTTATGGTGGAACCACTAAGGCAGAATTTATGTTCCCATGGCAGAGTGATAATTGTAATTGGGGAACCGGTGGGGTTGATCCGGGAGATAATACTCCGGGAGGTTGGAGAATGACTGATCCGGTGGATGGTCGCTTGCTACAATCAGCAGGTCCTTTCGAATTGAAACCGGGAGCAACCAACTATATCACTATTGGTGTGCCTTGGGCACGTACTAATACCGGTAACAGAGAACATTCC
>DAOTAV010000084.1:6111-9899 GCA_035382785.1 Salinivirgaceae bacterium
CGTTGAGCTACTAAAACTTGCGGATGACAAGTGTCAGAAGCTATTCGAGAACTGTTTCCGTATGATTGAAGGTCCCCATGCCCCTGATTTAACAGCTGTTGAATTGGATCAAAGACTTATCGTTCACATATCTAACCCACTTGGGTCTAATAACTACCTGGAATCTTACGGCGAAGTTGATCCATTTATATCCACATCATATTCTGTAGATCAAAGAACCTTTAAATTCCAAGGATATCAAGTCTTCCAATTAAAAAACAAAGATGTTACCATCAACCAGATATACGATCAAGAGGTATCAAAACTCGTTTTCCAATGCGATATCGAAGACGATGTTACTCAATTGGTCAACTTCTATTGGGATGCTGCGGCTAACGCGAATTCCTATCAAGTTATGGTAAATGGAGCGAACAAAGGTATTCAGCATACATTCGAAATTTTGTACGATATGTTTGCTCCCTCCGGTCAATCAAAGCTTGTTAACTACAAGAAATACTATTACGTTGCCATAGCTTACGCTTATAACAATTACAAACAATATAATCAGAACGATCCATCGTCGCTGGATGGGCAAAAGACACCCTATCTTGGAAGTAGAAAAGCTACAACCGGCGAAATAAAGAAATATGAATTTATTCCAAGACCGGTTGAGGTACGTGGTGGTGGAACCGTTTTGAATTCTGAATATGGTGATAAACCTGCCATGACCTATAGTTCTGGTAGAGGCAATGGAACCAACTGGCTAGAGCTTGAACAATCTACCATCGATTCAATAATGGCCGGAGAGCCTTGGGTAGCTTCTTCCCGTAAATATAAGAAAAATTATGGACCTTTTAATGTCAAAGTCGTTGATCCACTCAATGTCAAACCGGGAAATTATGCTCTGTATCTTGAACCCGATGTAGTTAAGACAGCCAGTCATGGTGGGATATTCTCCGTAGATTATATTTTGGTTGCAGGAAATCCTAAAAACCGCGATAATAATGGTTTAATTTTGAATACAAAATGGACATTGGTTAAAGACGGTACTGATACAACAAGAGGACCTCTGTGGTTCAGAAATCCTTATGAATACATAATTCCTGAATACGGTATCGCAATTGATATAATGCAAACAAGATTTCCTGTAGATAATGTCAGCGCTTTAACAGGACTACCTAGTGTAAATAACGGTATTTTGGGTGCAACTATTGAGTATTCAAATCCATTAAATCGTTGGTATAATGGTCTTCAAGACCAGGAAGGACAAACGCCCTTCAATTGGATACGTGCGGGTTCTTTTAACGCTTCAGGATATGCTGATATACCTGGCGATCCAGATCAATATTTTGAAAAAATCTTAGGTGGTACATGGTCGGCATATCGTTTTGTTTCAAATAATAAATATCATCCAGGGAACTCTAAAGTTCCGCCGGCAACGATCGATTCTAGATATCGGATGCCCAGCGTGGATATCGTAATTACTAAAGATAAATCAAAATGGACACGTTGTATTGTAATTGAAACTTGTGAAGATGCTGATATTACTACAAGTAATAACCCGGTTGCAGAAGGTGGTGCTCGCAAATTCATGCTTCGTCAAGCACCATCGAAAAACAAAGAAGGTGTAAGTGCCGATTCCATGAGCATGGCCCCATCCAATAATCCCGATGATCCTAATTTTATTTCAGCTTATGGTATGAGTTGGTTCCCGGGATATGCAATCGATGTTGAGACCGGACAACGTTTAAATATGGCTTTTGGAGAGGACTCCTATTTGGTTGGTGAAAACGGTCGCGACATGTTGTGGAATCCAACATCTGCAGTATTATCAATCGATGGAACACCGGTTTTAGGTGGTAAACATTTTATATATGTGTTTGGAACAGGATTAGCTCATAGTACAATCAATGGTGGTATTTTCCCATCCTATGATTATGGACGAGTATTATTCCAAATGTTCCGTAAGTCCGGGACTGAAAACGTTAACACTCAATTGCAACGTATCGGACGTACGATGCTCAATGTAGCTTATGTTTCAATACCGCTGATTCCTCGGGCTTATCGTTGGAACACCTATGACCAGATGCCCAATAATGAAGTAAAAGTAAAGATTCGCCTGGCCTATCCTTATCATGCTAATTTGCAGGGTACGATCTTTAGTGATTCCTTACAGTTGGCTATCAACAAAGGATATCCATACGTAACATTCTCACTCGATGATTTAGCTCCAACAAGAAATGATGTTGATGTTGCTAAAACAGCTTTAGATCGAGTTAATGTTGTGCCAAATCCGTATTATGCACACAACCCTTACGAGCTAACTCAGTTGGATAATTTAGTAAAAATCATCAACTTACCTCGAGAATGTACGGTAAGAATCTACAATATGGCAGGTACTCTAATTCGTGAATTTACCAAATCCTCGGATCAATCATGGATAGATTGGAATCTTACCAATTCCAGCGATGTACCGGTGGCCGGAGGGATTTATTTGATTCACATCTCTGCGCCCAATGTAGGTGAGCGTGTAATTAAATGGTTTGGGGTAATGCGCCCGGCTGACTTGTCTAACTTCTAAAATCAGAAAATTTTACCCATATGAGAAGTATAAAATCTTTAGCAATATTGTTCGTAGGATTACTGCTCGCAACTTCAGTGCGAGCAGGGAACGAGCAACGAGCCGGAGAGGCCGGAGCATCCCAGTTGCTTATTAATCCATGGGCATCATCAACCGGTTGGGCAAACTCTAACATGTCTGCCATCACCGGTTTGGAATCGTTGTATTTAAATGTAGCGGGATTGGCTTTTATTCAAAAACTAGATCTAGGTTTTTCGTACACCGATTATCTTCGAGGCTCAAATATTAAGATCAATAATTTTGGTTTTGCAACAAAAGCTGGAGAAGCCGGTGCTTTAGCTGCCGGTATCACAATGTTTAATTTCGGTGATATTCCAATTACAACAGTAGATAATCCCGATGGAACAGGAAACACTTTCAAGCCCACTTATTCAACTATTTCGGTGGCTTATTCACGAGTGTTCTCCAACGCTATCTACGGTGGAGCTGCCGTCAAAATTGTAAGTGAACGTATTGATAATCTTAGAGCAACCGGTGTTGCCATCGACGCAGGAATTCAGTATGTTGCCGGACCCAGGGATAACTTCCGGTTTGGTGTTGCTATGCAAAACGTTGGAACAACAATGAAATATTCGGGCAACGGATTAAGTTTTCGTGGTTATACACCAAATGAGTTATTCATGACTTTCGATTTCCAATCCAATGAATTTGAATTGCCATCGTTGATTCGTATAGGTTTAAGTAACGATTTTCAGCTAACTGAAGATCATCACATAACGTTAGCCGGAACGTTTACCAGCAATTCATTTACTCGCGATCAGTATTCAGTTGGTATGGAGTATAATTTCATGAACTACTTCTTGGTTCGCGGTGGTTACACTATGGAGAAAGGTATTTTCAAAAGTACTGAGCGACAAACTGCCTTTACTGGTTTAGCTCTTGGCGCAACCATTAAACTACCCCTCGATAAGGAAAAAGGTTCATACTTTAACATCGATTACTCGTATCGCGATACCGATCCTTTTGATGGAGTTCATTCCATTGGGGTTAGAATTACGTTATAATTTTTACTAATTTTGCAGACGAAAAGGATCTCGCTTGGCGAGGTTCTTTTCGTTTTATAATTGCAAAAAAATATGAGTTATGAATAAACTAAATTTAATGACTGAGGAAGGGCTTAAAAAGCTGAAGACAGAATTGGACATGCTAATACGCGAAGAACGACCGA
>DAOTAV010000085.1:0-9870 GCA_035382785.1 Salinivirgaceae bacterium
AACGGCCCGGACACATGAACAAGATTAATTACGCCTGGAGGTAATCCGGCTTCCATAAGGATTTCCATGATAATTGCGGCAGAATATATTTGTTTTTCGGCCGCTTTCCAAACCACCGTATTTCCTGTCATTGCAGGAGCTGTAGGCAAATTGCCCCCAATTGCAGTAAAGTTAAACGGTGAAAGCGCAAAAACAAACCCTTCCAGCGGTCTCTGCTGTATGCGATTCCATTCATCGACAGCACTATTGGGTTGCATTTCGTAAATCTCTGTAAGATATTCAACGTTGAAACGCAAAAAATCAGGTAACTCATTCCCTGCGTCGATTTCGGCCTGATGAACACTCTTCGATTGTCCCAACATAGTGGCAGCAACCAATTTGTATCGATATTTTCCACTAATCAACGATGCTGCTTTTAGAAAAATTGATGCACGGTCGCGCCAATCCATTGCCTCCCATGCTTCTTTTGCGTTAAGGGCAGCCTGAATAGCCATTTCCACATGCGATTCATCGCCTTTATGATAGTAACCCAAAGTGTAATGAGTTTCATGAGGCGGGCTAATTTTAATTTTATTCCCTGTGTAAATTTTCTTCCCGTTGATATACATGGGAATATCAACCTCGGAGGATTTCAAATCGTTAAGTGCCTTCTTCAACAAGACACGGTCAACCGAACCCGGCGCATAGTCTTTAGATGGCTCATTATAAGCCTTAGGAACATTACTAAATAATTTTGGCATAAAATTATAATTTTAAATTTTAGACTTCCGTTCTCTTTTTTATTAGGCAATCTGTTGTAAGAGAATATTTAAATTCTATCTTTGTGGGTAGAAACACAAAACCCAGAATTATGTTCAAGACAAATGAGTACTATGATGGCCGTGTAAAATCAATCGCTTTCAGCAGCGGCCAAAGAAAAGCCACAGTAGGTGTGATGGCTCCAGGCGAATATGAATTCAACACACAAAGTGCTGAACAAATGAAAGTGGTCACCGGGGAAATGTATGTAAAACTGGAAGGAGATTCTGAATACAAAATTTTTAAATCGGGCGAGCGATTTTTCATTAAAGAAAATTCAAAATTTAATGTAAAAGTTGAGGTAGAAACCTCGTATTTATGTCTTTATGAATAATCTTTAGCAATGGCCGGTTCACCGGGATCAAAGTATTACGACAAATTTTTAAAATACACCGTCAGTATGCAAAATGCTGACGGTGATATTGTTTTAGACGATGAAAATTTCCGATTGCTGAGTCTGCTCAAGCAAACCCAATCTATAAGCCGAGCCGCCAAAGAACTCTCAATAAGTTATCGCAAAGCTTGGGGCAAACTAAAAACCCTTGAAGAAAAAATGGGATTTCCAATAATTATTAAAAGTCGTGGTGGAGAAAAAGGCGGGAAAACACAATTGACAGAAGATGGGCTACGCCTGATTAATGCATATGAAGATTTATACGACAATTTTAACCGACAGGTCAAAGAGCTGACAAAAGAATTTTTTAAAAAAATAAATCGATAAAAACCACTTTATCCATTAAACTATTTTTTCGAGAATTACAATTTTTCATAAATTTGTAAAAAAAAATTGAATTCATTCCACGATGACAAACATTCTTGTTGTTGACGACGAAACCAGCATACGCAATACATTAAAGGAAATTTTGGAATACGAAGGGTTTAACGTAATCTTATCCGCCGACGGACAAGAAGCGTTAGAGCAAATAAATGATAATCCGATAGATATTGTTTTATGCGACATTAAAATGCCGGGAATGGACGGCATTGAGCTACTCGAACGAATTCTTCAAAATCATCCTGATATTCCGGTAATAATGATCAGCGGACACGGTAATGTTGACACTGCTGTTGAAGCTATCAAGAAAGGAGCTTTTGACTATATCAGCAAGCCGTTAGACTTAAATCGGCTATTGGTGACAATCCGCAACGCTCTTGACCGATCAGAACTCATCCAGGAAACCCGACAACTCAAGAAAAAAATAAACCACAATTGGGAAATTGTGGGTAAAAGTCCTGCAATTATTCGGGTAAAGGAAATGATTGAACGTGTGGCTCCAACCGAAGCACGAGTTTTAATTACCGGAGAAAACGGAACAGGGAAAGAACTTGTAGCCAGACATCTTCACAACAACAGCTCCAGAGCCTCGGGGCCGTTTGTGGAAGTGAATTGCGCCGCTATTCCTTCGGAACTCATAGAAAGCGAGCTGTTTGGACATGAAAAAGGAGCCTTCACTTCAGCCATCAAACAGCGAAAAGGTAAGTTTGAACAAGCACACGGTGGCACTCTATTCCTTGATGAAATCGGAGATATGAGTCTAAGCGCACAGAGTAAAGTACTCCGTGCATTGCAAGAAAACAAAATTACGCGAGTGGGCTCAGATAAAGACATTAACGTCAATGTCCGAATAATTGCAGCCACCAATAAAGACATGCAAAAGGAGATCGCCGAAAATCGATTTCGGGAAGATCTTTATCATCGAATAAGTGTCATTATCATCCATGTACCACCTTTGAGGGAACGCCTTGAAGATTTACCACTGCTTGCGCAACACTTCATCGATCTGATTTGCGGAGAATACAAACATCCACCTGTGCAAATCACACCCGATGCCATTGAAGAGTTGCAAAAACTTCCTTGGACGGGGAATGTTCGTGAATTCCGCAACGTGATAGAACGCCTTATTATCCTTTCCGATAAAAAAATAACAGCGAAGGAAGTTACCATGTATGCCCGACCATTATCTTACTAAATCAGCTTATGTATCCATTAGTATTTGAAGGAAACTCCGTTAAACCCAAAGTTATTCTCGATAAAAAAAGTGGGGAATTTATCTTCTCAGGTGTATCAATGTGTGAAGATGCCCTGGCTTTTTATAAGCCCATTTTTGATTGGATTAAACAATACGCCCTTGACCCCAATCCCAAAACGGAGGTGCACTTTAAACTTACTTATTTCAATACCGCCAGCTCGAAAATGATTTTGGATGTTATGCTTCGATTTGAAGAAATATACAATATGGGAAATGATGTTTGCATCTTTTGGCATTATCCTCCCGACGATGAAGATTTAGAAGAAGCGGGCGAAATATATAAATCGCGATTAGAAATACCTTTTAATGTTATAGAAAACGAAGACGATTAATTCAAAAAAAATCACGGGATTAATCTTCAAAATCTAGAAAATCTTCCAAATCGCGACGCTCTTTTTTAGTTGGTCTTCCTGTACCTCGCAAACGGAATCCGGAATTATTATAACGCATTAACTCAAGCTTCTCCAATTCTTCAACGGGAGTAATATCCTCAACATAATTAGCCACCAATTTCGCCCCTACTCTATTTTCAATCAACCCCAGAACTCGGTAAGTGCGGATGATAGGCGGTTTTCTGACATCAAGTACCTCTCCCACAGACACGAATCGTGAAGGCTTAACCGGTTGCCCGTTGATTAAAACACGATGTTTCTTAATCTCTTCAACAGCAATGGTTCTTGTTTTAAAAATCCTGACTGCCCAAAGCCACTTATCAATGCGAACCCCTTCCGCCATACTTCTCAAATACTAAAACATTATTTTTTTCGTATAAGAATGAGCAAAATTACAAATAACCTTGAGATTTAATCCTAATTTTACTTAGGTTCGAGAAATTTGCATTAGTTTTGCCTACAAATGATATGCCTGATATGTCGATGAGGAAAGGGATATTCACGATACAATTGATACACTGGATGATTTTTTTCATCCCGCTTTTCATTTGCAAAACCATTTCAGCTCAAAAAACACAGACAAGCAAACCCACTGACACCATCAATATTGAGAAAATCGACCTGAAACTTCTCAACGACTTGATATTAGCAGAAGTTAACCGTTATCGCAAATTAAAAACCATCGACACTATTGAATATTCCGAAGTATTAAATAAAACTGCACAGGATTTAACACTCCAAATCATCGATAAAGAACTATCAGCCACGAGCAAAAAAGGAGGCATTTTTCATCGGAAAACCAAAACACAAAAGCCCGAAGAATATTTATCGGAGAATCTAAAACAAAACGGTGGCTCCGGAATAGGATTTATGCTGGAAAGCAAAAAAAGCATCCGCAGTCTGAATTCTACCACTTACAGCGCCTTAGCTAACGATATTGTTCTTTCGTGGTATTTACGTTCATTGGGAGAACAAATCATTACAGAGAGAACTAATGTACTCGGAGGAATTTATTCTGCTGTAGGCCCAAATAAGAAAAATTTGCATGTTGTTTTTATTTCAGGGAATTATCTTTCCGAGAATAAAGGAGCTGCCAATAATAAAACAAACGGCATTTTATTTCAAAATCAAAAAAGCAAATTAAAATTGTATGATGCGAAAGTTTGCCGTTCGATTTCAAGAAAAAGTAACGACTGGCCAACCCTATTTTCCGGCATTAGTCTTGAAAATAATGAGATTTTTGTTTATCACCCAAGTGAACGAAAAATCAATGCGCTTCTACGCTCAAAAACAACACAACTGGCTTTAGATTTCATATCCAAAGAACAATACCTATCTCAACAAGAAAATTTAATTGACTATTCCATCCCCAATCGCGGAATAGTCACAACCCCTGTCAACGGACAAAAACTGCTGAAACGCAACCTTTATGCCAACAACAAACAAAAGAAGTTTAAAGCATCCATGGGAAAGATTCCCAAACTTCCATCCAACAACTTTGAATATAATCTACTGCTAATTGAAGACGGAACCGTTTGTGCATCAATAGCTCCGGGATTTAAGACATCGTTCCAAGGAGACTATAACAAAGAGCTTCAACTTTTGGCCGATACCATCACATTGAACAACTCTTTTGAATACTCACCAAGGCCTGATTCAACCCTACTTAGTTTCCGTATTCCTTTCGATAAGCGTAAATTCACATATAAAACTGAAGACATTGAACCCTTTCTGCGTTTACTCAACGAACCCGATTTTGTTATTTACGAGATAAAAATTAGTGCGTTCACATCGCTTGAGGGCAATGACCTAGAAAACCAGATGCTTCAACGCAAACGAGCCGAATCCATTGTAGAAGCTTTAAAGGCGCGACAAAAAGAGAATATTATCAGTGAGATTATTACCGAACCATGCTGGGAAGACTTTAAGCGCGATATTTTGAAAACCGAACACAACATAATGGCTTCAATGAGTATGAGCGAAGCACAAGATTACATCCGACGCTATAACCTGTCCAAAGAACTTGAACCTATACTAAAGAATCATCGTTATGCTCAGATTGACATTCGCGTTACCTATGACTTATCGGGTGATAAAGAGCAAAACTATGTGTTGAGACAATTTCATAAAGCGATTGCAGAAAAAAAACTTCCACTTGCACTTGCCATACAGAAATTTATCATGAAAGCTGTACTGGACGGTCGATATCCTATGCGAATGATTACCGAACAAAAAATACCTTGGGACCGCCCTTTTGCAGGCTTATTGATGAATAACCTTTATATGACGATTTTGGCTGAAGGCATGAATATCGAAAAATATCAAAACACCATTGAAGAACTACATAAACTCAATCCAAGCAACGATTACATTCTTTTCAATTATTTGCTTTGTCAGGTACTTTACAAACCGTTACCCAAAGATTATTCTTCCTTGCAAAGCCGAATCGATGGTTTTTATTATAAAACATTCACGAAAGAGACTGTTGATTTGTTAAATATGAAATTTCAATTTCGTCTGCTCTCTGCTGCAGATTCGTTAGGCGATGGGGATAAAATCCGAAAGGAAACCATGGAACGAATTAAAAAAATCCTTGACGTAAAAGAGGAAACGCCGGAAAATGCACTAAAACTCGCTCATATTTTTGCCAATGAAGGAGACTATTCCTATGCTTTGCAACTTTTAGATTCGTTTATTGATAGGCCTGAGATAGATGAATCGCTTGTTTTTAGCTGGTTGTCTTTTTGCAGCTTCCTTCCCGAACGTCAGCTGACACGAAAATTTGCAACCGTGATTCAACGTGCCCACATAATGAATCCTGATGAAACTTGCAAACTTTTTGATGGGAAACACTTTTCGATAAAAGTTTTCGACAATCCTGAGGTCAAAAAGTTTTATCAAAATAAATGTATTTTCCCCCCTATATCAAATCAATAGCTGAAATATTGAATTAAGGCCATTTCTTCCCTCATTTCATGAATCAAAAGTTACATAAAGAAAAAAAAGCATCGCTGCGTCTGATGGTTTATCATCGATATTTTAAAAGTAGTGGTTTCTATCTTTTTTTGTTTAAAAACCTGATGAAACTCAGCGGAATACTCCTTGCCTTAATCCTTATCTATCAAACAATTACAAATCTCATTCATATAGACATCGAAGAATATTTCTTTTCGATTACCAATGATTTAAATCACGGATTGGTTTGGGGAATTTTTGCCGTTTCGGAAACATTGCTTGGCTTAATTCCTCCCGACTTATTCATTGCGTGGGGAAAAATGTCGAGCTATCCATGGCTAACGGTAACCCTTCTTGCCTTCGTCAGCTATGGCGGAGGAATTGCAGCCTATTTTATCGGACATTTTCTATCGTTAAAACCAAAAATTAAAAACTATTTTGAAATCAAACACCAAAAAGTATCAAACTTTCTGCGCCGCTGGGGTGGATTTTTTATTGTTATGGCCGCCTTGTTCCCCATACCGTACTCCACCGCAACCTTAATCTCCGGGATGGTAGGTTATCCATTCCGCCATATGTTGTTTTTCGGCTTGGCGCGAATTTTACGCTTTTATGTTTACGCTGCAGTAATCTTCGGTTTGTTGTAGTGTAAAATCCGCTAAATTAAATTCTCGGGACGTTGGTAAGGAACATTGAAAATCATTTCCAATATTTCTTTAAGATTTTCGGCATCTACATAATCAAAAGCTTCATTAATATCGCTATCCACATCAAGAACCCCTAAAAGCTCACCTTGCAAATTAAAAAACGGGACAACAATTTCACTTTTGGAGCGACTATCACAAGCAATGTGACCTGGGAAAGCGTGCACATCCGGCACCACAATTATTTTACGTTGATTGATACCCGCCCAACAAACTCCTGTATCTTTTTTTAACTCCATGCACGCAACCGGCCCTTGATACATTTTCACAATCAGGCGATCGTGGTGAAGAAAGTAAAATCCCGTCCAGAAAAAATATTCCATCTTATGATGCAAAAGGGCAAGAACAGTTGCCATGCGAGCCTCGGTAACTTCACATTTGGGAAGCAATTCCAATAATTGTTTTTTCAATCGTTGATAGCGTTCCCGTTTTTTTTGAGTGGATAACACGTTTGATTTTTTCATAAGAATACTTTTCAAAAAAGTGCTTAGCGGATGCTAAATTACACTTTTTAAACAATCGAAGAAAAAAGTTGTTTTTAGACAGGAAAGTTTGCTGCCATTTTCCGAAGAGTGTTAAAAATTATAACTTCGCATGAACTTTTAACCTTCATAACCGATGAATAAAAGTATCGTTATAATAATCCTTGCAGGATGGCTTCTTGTCGGTTGCAATTCTCAACCAATGGATAAAACTATGATAACAGTAACCATTTCGACACAGAAATATTGGATCGACAAGTTAGCGGGTGATCTTGTTTCAACCAACGTTATGCTCCTAACTGGAGCCGACCATGAAACTTACGAGCCAACTCCTCAACAAATGCGTATCATTGCGTCTTCAAAAATTTACTTTAGCCTTGGTAGCGGTTTAGGATTCGAAGAGCAATGGGTTAAAAAATTCTCATCACTAAATCCACAATTAAAAGTTGTGTCTCTTTTAGAAAACATTAAACTTCCTGAAGTTCATTCTCAAGGCTGCAACCATCATCACAAAGACGGAGAACATGAACACCCGAAAATAGACCCACATGTATGGCTCGACCCCATGATTGTCAAAACAATGATTCCCCAAATTGCTGCTGAATTGAAAAATCTTTTCCCCGAACATAAAGATTCAATTGAAAACCGAGAGCAACGGTTCCTACATGCGATTGATACACTTCATTCTTATATCGAAAGAACCTTGTCCAACAGCTCTCGAGAGAAATTTCTGGTTTTTCATCCTGCCCTCACGTGGTTCGCCTATCGATATAATTTGACGCAACTTGTAATTGAACAAGAAGGGAAAGAGCCTAGTCCGGCGCAACTTCAAGAAATCATTAACTACATTATCAATGAAAAAATCGATATATTATTGATTCAAAAAGAATTTCCATCCGAAAAAGCGCGATCGATAGCAGAAGCAACGGGAATAAAAGTAATTACGATAAACCCCTTAGCTTATGAATGGGAACAAACATTGATTGACATAACACACTGTTTAATTAAAAATTAAAAGCAATGTCGTCCGAAGATCTTGTACTAAAACTTGAAAATGTAACTATCGGCTATGAAGATTCCATAATCCTGCGCGATGTTCATTTTGAAGTTTACCGGCAAGATTTTATTGGTGTGATTGGTCCTAACGGAGGAGGGAAAACCACACTTCTAAAAGCCATTGTTGGTTTAATTCCTATTGAAAAAGGAAAAATATTTTTACATGGAAATAAACCTCCGGGATATCTTCCCCAAATAAGCAACCACGACCGATGGTTTCCCATTTCAGCCGTCGATGTGGTACTTAGCGGCATGTGGCCGAACAAAGGATTTTTCAAACGCTACTCTAAAAAAGATCGAGAACATGCAATGGAATGGCTACGTTTTGCCCAAATTGAGCATCTTGCACAAAAAAACTTTGGTGATCTTTCGGGTGGGCAAAGGCAGCGAGTTTTATTATGTCGTGCTTTGATTAGTAATCCCAACCTGCTTCTTTTGGACGAACCCAACACTTTTGTTGACAATAATTTTGAACGAGATTTATATGAATTATTACTTAAGTTGAACGAAACAATGGCTATTATAATGGTTTCCCACGATTTAGGCACTATATCGAGTTACGTTAAAAGCATTGCGTGTGTCAATCGGAATCTCCACCATCACAAATCGAATATCATTACCAATGAGCAATTGGAATCATACAATTGTCCGATACAATTAATTTCTCATGGGATGGTTCCACACACAGTTTTACCAAAACATTAAATCATGCTGAACGCATTGTTTGAATACACTTTTCTACAAAACGCATTCTGGGCTGCCATTCTCACAGGAATAATTTGTGGCATCATAGGTACTTATGTTGTAATCAATCGTTTAGTGTTTTTAAGCGGAGGAATCACTCATGCCTCTTTCGGAGGAATAGGAATCGCGTGGTATTTGGGAATCAACCCAATTCTTGGAGCAACCTTATTCAGCATTTTTTCGGCCTTAGGCATGGAATATTTAACCCAAAAAGGCAACTTCAGATCCGACACCATCATTGGGATGCTTTGGACTGTTGGAATGGCAATAGGAATTCTTTTTATCTACATAACACCGGGATACACTCCTAATTTGATGAGTTATCTTTTTGGGTCAATTCTATCGGTCGAAAGATTAGACCTCTATTTGCTTGTTGCATTAAGTGTAATTACTGTTTTAACGTTTTTTATCTTTTATCGCCCAATTCAATTTATTTCGTTTGACAAAGAATACGCTAAAACACATCGAATGAACTTGGGTATATTTCAAAATTTCATGATAGTATTGATAACACTTACAATAGTTCTCTCCATTAAAATAGTCGGCATCATTCTGGTTATGTCACTTTTAACCCTACCACAAGCAATAGCTTCCTTACTGTCAAAAAAATATTTATCCTTATTGTATTTATCGGTTTTATTTGCCATCCTTGGAACTATCATCGGATTAGCGATTTCATGGTATCTGAATATTCCATCAGGAGCAACAA
>DAOTAV010000086.1:0-9839 GCA_035382785.1 Salinivirgaceae bacterium
ATATTCGCTTCCTGATGTACCCAATAAAAATCGCCGCTTACAACATCGCGCGGTAAATAAAAAATGAAATGATTGGGGAAAAGCTGTCGCACCCATTCCTCGGGGGGTAACATGGCCGTCTGAATCCGGCTGGCGTATATAATGCTGTCAGTAATTTTTTCATTCTGTTGCCTAATTTGATCCCGTTGTTTTTCGATTTCTTGCTTTTGTGACGTTAGTATTTTATTGGTTTGAACCTTTTGTCGCCATGCAATGGTAACTACAATGACTAATAGGATGGTTAAAACCAATGCTCCAAGTAAGAAATACAAACGAAGACTTTTCTCTCGTAACTGACTGTCTTTTAGCTCAATTTCCAATTGTTTGCGCTCCAACAATCGTTGTTTGCTTTCGTTTTCAAAGCGAATTTCCATATCGGCAATGGCTTTTATGGTTTCTTCTTTGCTCAAAGCAGCTTCGCTTTCCTGATATTCCTTGTAGTATCGCAATGCCAAGATAAATTCTCCGTTTTTTTCGTAAAGTTGACTTAACAATCGGCTTGACTCTTTTTTTACCTCTTTCAGATTCTGTTGGATCGAAAGCTGATAGGCTTGCATTAGCATCTGTTGAGCAACCGAAAGCCGATTTAGTTTGAGAAGCAACTCCCCATATTGTAAACTTGAATAGGCTAAACCTAACTTATCGTTAATCTTCCGACGTATATCAATTGCTCGCTGAAAATAATAAATCGCAGAATCGGTTTGCGTTATCACCCCTTTCAGATTGGCTATATTATTAAGGGTGTTGGCGTAATTTTTATGGTCGCCCATCTCCGAATAGATGCTTAAAGCCTGAAAATAATAGTAGTGAGCGCTATCAAATTTTTGCAAGTTTTTATACACTTGTCCTAAACTGTTGTAACTGGCAGCTATCAATTGTGCGCTACCAATCTCTTTGCGTTGATTTAGGGATTGGTAGTAGTAATGAAGAGCTGAGTCGTAATTTCGGGCGTTAAGATGATTTCCGGCAATAAAGTTGTAGGCAATCGATTCACGAAACGAATTTCCTAATTTTTTATAGACCCTTAACACCTGATGGTGATAGGAAAGGGCACGTTCAATATTTCCAATGTCTCTATAAATTAAACCAATGTTCTCCAACACTGATCCAATCCTGAGTTTATCACCCAAATTTTCATAAATCTCGAGGCTTGCAAGGTAATTATCCAAAGCTTGGCGATAGTTTTTATTTTCCCAAAAAAGACCACCAAGGTTTAAATAGGTGAATGCCAAACCGGGTGCCTCATGGAGTTTTTGTTGAATGGTAAGAGCTTTTTGAAAGTAGAAAATGCTACTATCAAAATTGTTGTTGGTTTTATAGAGCGTTGCAAGATTGGTATAACTTGAGGCAATCAAAGAAGAATCTTTCTGTAAAATTCTCAGATGCAGTGCTTTTCGAAAATAATACTCTGCGCTATCGTATCGGTTGATCCTTAAAAAAACGCCTCCCTTTAAAGAAAATACACCGGAAAGTTTTGAGGTGTCTTCCAATTGTTGATAATATTTTTCAGTTAATGAGAGAGTCTTAAGTGCAGCATCAAAGCTGCCGATATCGCGTTGAACTAAAGCCAAATTCATATACGATGCGGCTAAGCCGATTGTGTCGTTTATACTTTGACGTATATCAATACTTTTGTGATAATACATTCGCGCTTCCTCATATCGACCACGACGCCAATTGAGCCCACCCATGTGGAAATAAACAGTTGCAATTAAGGCCGGTTGCTTCATTGCTTGTGCCTGCGACAACGCCTGATTGAGTGTTATTAAGGCCGAGTCATACTCATTTCGATCTCGCCACCATTGTGCAGCTTCACAAAGAAGTTCGATTTTCTTTTCGTTTGGTATGGGTTTTAGGGCTAACCGAAGTAAGCTGTCGGGGGGATGAATTGCCCATAAGGAAGAAGCTATCGACAAAAATAGTATTATGAATCTACCGATCATTTCCAATAAAGTTTGTTGCAATTTATAAAATTATCGGTAATTATTCATGCATTTGGATGAAGCGAGTAGAGCAAAATAATAAAAAAGCCGCTGAATAGCGGCTTTTTTCTATTACTGTAATGGTTTTACTACTTCGATGACTTCCGGTAGATCCATTCCTATTCTCTTAAGGTGCTCAATAGTTGGGATTCCGTTTTTATTCCAGCCCCGGCGCTGATAAACCGCATCAAGCAGTTTTTCGTATTGCTCTTCGCGATATTTGCGCAACGCAAGACGCTTTTCGTCGGTTGTCATCTTAGTTGGGTCAAGTCCAAGCTTATCGATAAGTTGTTTATCGTATCGTTCGGCTCTTGATTCATATTCTTCGTTGGTCACCGGTCCTGCAGCTCGGTAAGGCTGTGCGTCGTATTTACGGGTTCCATAACCGCGTCGAATATTGAATATTCGCTGGAAGTTATAAACGCGTTCTGATTGTATAATTAACTCTTCTTTCGAAAACTCATTCCCTGTGACACCTTTATATATGTTCACATAATTGTCAACGTGTTCCGGAACTTTGTGCGGTTCAGCGGTGAGATGGTTATCAGCCGGTTCAACATCGTTCCAAGGGAGTTTACACAAACCTTGCAATCCGAACCAAGTGCGGAACATGGGGAAATAATGTAAAGCTTCTGCTTTAGCTTCAAAAGTTGGAATTTGGTTGTTTACCATATCCATAAAAATCAACCAAGCTTCGTCATGCTGTGGTCCTTTATTGGTCATGGCATAGCCTCCTTGTTGTGCCAAAGATTCCTTGGAAACGTATTGTGAATATTCTAGATTTTTATTCACCATAGCTATGTCGTTCAAGAAGGCCTCGTCAGCACCGTGTTCCTTCACAAGCCACTCTTTTATTTTAGCCGCTCCCTTACCGGCTATTTTTCCGAATCCTTCTCCGCGCGCTACTTGATGCATTAACTCGAGCGAAGCGATACTGTTGCCAAAGTTAAGTTCTAATCCTCCGGTCATTTCTTTTGTCAAAATGCCGCGTTGATAGCACTCCATTAAGAAGGCAACCAGCGTTCCCCAAGTTATGGTACAAATACCATAAGTGTCGCAGTAAAAATTTAACTCAATGATTGCGTCGGGGTCAAATATTCCGCAGTTTGAACCTAGACCAGCAGCATTTTCATATTCCGGGCCATCCACAAATACTTTCTGGCCTTTGTATGGGCCGGTTTTAGGAACAAAGTCTCTTACTCCTTTTGCGCAGGACATGTTACAACCTAACCAACATCCGTCGGGTGAACCCTGAACAAATTTTGCTTTCCAAACTTCTGAGTCGATTTTGTGAGCCTCGGGGTGCGATCCATATTGGAAATTGTGGGTTGGTAAAAGGTCGTAGTCATTCATGATTTCCATCAAGTGAGCTGTTCCCTTCGTACGCATCTCGCATTGTTGCTCGTCAAGCTCGTCCATTTCTTTATTAAAGCGACGTCCACGCTCACGAATTATCTCCATGTTGGCCACTTTATTCATATCGCCCGGTACGCCGGCAACTTTACAAACAAGGGCTTTTATTTTTTTATCTCTGAATACGGAACCTATGCCACCACGACCAGCTTGCTTTAAGCGAACTTCTTTTTTCTTAAGGTCGTAGAAACTGAAATTCAATGAGCCAATATAGGAATTCTCTGCGGCTGATCCGGATGAAACTACAGCAACATTAAGCTTATCTTTTTCATTTTCGGCATAGATTTCTGTCAATACCTCTGCCAAAATATGGCTATCTACCGGCTCCATTGGAGCTTCAAAAATCTCTACTTTATTATTAGCGGCATCGATAAAAACAATAACATCGTTTTTAGCTTTTCCTTGGATTTCAATAGCATCGAACCCGGCTAATTTCAGAAATGGGCCAAAGAATCCACCGACATTGCTATCCATAACAAAATCAGTGGGCGATATGCTAACTACCAATGACTTTCCCGTCCCGGAGTATTGAGTAATCCCGGAAATGGGTCCGGGAGCAATGATAATCTCATTTTCAGGATCGTTCCATTTGGTGTTTGGTTTGGTCGCATCCCACAAAAGACGTAATCCGTATCCTTTCCCTCCAACAAATTTTTCTTTCATGATTGCGGGAACATCTTTATCTTTTATGGAAAGATCGCTAAGATTAAGATACAGAATTTTGTCGGTATAGCCCCTAAAAATCTCTTTTTTAGTGTACTTCCACTCCTTCAGGAGTTTGTGGGCTTCTTTCATTTTTTGAATATCCATAGCCAATGATTTAATTTGTTATGTTGGCAACAAAAATAATCAAATCCAACTATAAATTTTGTGATTTTTGTCGTGTTTCAATATGAAAAGTTTTGCATATTGAATAAAAAATCGTTTCAAAAAAAATTTTTAAAAGGTGACTTTTTATCGATTTTAATAAAAAATTTTTCCCTATTTTCGTGAGGTCAAAAAAACGAGTGTTTTTATGATTATGGCAACGTGCATAAAAACAAAGTTTTATTAATATCAAATTAAAATTAGATAAAAATAATATCAACATCAAAAATCAAACGTATGAAATACCCCCCCATTGATCCGCACATTGTTGAGAGTGTTTTAAAGGAAATTAACATTGGCGACCTAGGAAAAGCCACCATTCGGGAAATTGTGAAAATTGTTGATTTGATTCAGGAGCGAAGCGGAGAAACCTTCATCCGTATGGAAATGGGAGTTCCGGGTCTTGATCCTGTACAAATCGGCATCGAAGCAGAAATTGATGCTCTTCGGAGAGGAGTTTCGCGCGATTATCCATCCATTGAGGGAATTAAAGAGTTGAAAGAAGAAACTGCAAGATTTGTTAAAAACTTCATCAATACGAATGTCTCTCCAGAAGGTTGTATTGCTACCGTGGGATCAATGCAAGGTGGCTATGCCGCATTTTTAGCATGTTCCTATCTCGATAAACAAAAAGATACCGCACTTTTTATTGATCCGGGTTTCCCAGTCCAGAAACAACAATTTCAGGTGATGGGACAAAAATTCACCTCATTTGATGTTTACGAATTTCGGGGCGAAAAACTTCGCGAAAAGCTCGAATCGTATTTGTCAAAAGGAAATATCAATTCGATTATCTTCAGCAATCCCAACAACCCTAGCTGGATTTGTCTGACCGAAGATGAATTGAAAATCATCGGAGATTTGGCAAACAAGTACGATGTTGTTGTTATTGAAGACCTTGCCTACTTTGGGATGGATTTTCGCAAAGATTTTTCGAAACCAGGACAACCTCCCTATCAACCATCCGTTTCTCATTATACCGATAACTGGTTAATGCTTATTTCGAGTTCGAAAGTATTCAGTTATGCCGGACAACGCATGGCCGTGATTGTTATCAGCGACAAAATTTACAATCGCAGTTATCCCCTCTTAAAAGAGCGTTTTGGAGTCGACAAGTTTGGGACCTGCATCGTTTATCGCATACTCTACTCGTTAAGTTCAGGAGCTTCACACTCAGCACAATTTGCGCTTGCAGCCATGTTCAAAGCTGCCAACGAAGGCAAATTCAACTTTGTTGAAGGAGTTAAAGAATACGGAGAAAGGGCACGGTTAATGAAAGAGCTCTTTACAAAATATGGGTTCCGCATTATTTATGATCGTGATATGAACGAGCCCCTGGCCGATGGATTCTATTTTACCATTGAATATCCGGGAATGAAAGGAGGCGAGCTTATCGAAAAACTTTTATATTTCGGAATCAGTGCCATTTCATTAAATGCAACCGGTAGTAAGTATGTTGATGGTCTCCGAGCCTGTGTATCACAAGTTCGATTACCAATGATTCCCATTTTAGAAGAACGCCTGAAAGCATTTCATAGCAAATACCCGATAAATAACTAAAAACGATAACCAATTAAAAAATAATCAACTATGGCAAAATTTAGAGGTGCAGTGGTTGTTGATAAAGAACGATGCAAAGGATGTAATCTTTGTGTTGTTGCGTGTCCAACCAACACATTAGCTTTAGCAAAAGAAGTAAACGGCAAAGGCTATAACTTTGCTTATATGGCTAACCCGGAGGCATGTATAGGATGTGCCAACTGCGGCATGGTTTGCCCCGACAGCGTGCTTACCATTTATAAGGTAAAACTCCAAGAAGTTTAGTATCAATAACTTTAAAATACACAATAATGGGAGAACTACGATTAATGAAAGGAAATGAGGTAATTGCAGAAGCAGCCATACGTTGCGGATGTGATGCCTATTTTGGATACCCGATTACTCCCCAATCGGAAGTAATGGAAACCTTAATGGAACGTAAACCGTGGGAAGAAACCGGAATGATTGTTTTGCAAGCGGAAAGCGAAGTGGCCGCAATCAATATGGTTTATGGTGGTGCCGGAGCCGGGAAAAAAGTTATGACATCCTCATCAAGCCCTGGAATTAGTTTGAAACAAGAAGGAATAACTTATATAGCCGGAGCAGAACTTCCCTGTTTAGTTGTTAACGTTGTTCGTGGAGGTCCGGGATTAGGTACCATTCAACCTGCACAATCAGACTATTTCCAAGCAGTTAAAGGTGGTGGACACGGCGATTACAAACTCATTGTTCTTGCCCCCAACTCGGTTCAGGAAATGAATGACTTTGTTGATTTAGGATTTGAACTCGCTTTCAAATATCGCAACCCGGTTATGATTTTGAGCGACGGAATTATCGGTCAAATGATGGAAAAAGTTGAACTTAGCGAGTACAAACCACGTTTAACCGACGAAGAAATCGTTAAAAGATATGGAAGCTGGGCAACCACCGGAAAAACAAAAAATCGTCCCAGAAATGTGATCACTTCTCTTGAGCTCGATTCTGCCCGACAAGAAGTTTTCAACCATAAATTAATTAAAAAATATCAAACCATTGAAGAAAACGAGGTTCGATACGAGAATTTTCATACCGATGATGCCGAATATCTTATTGTGGCCTATGGATCCAGCTCCAGAATCTCAAAAAAGGCTGTTGAAATGGCCAGAGAAAAAGGCATTAAAGTTGGTCTACTCCGACCAATCACCCTTTTCCCATTCCCCAAAAAAGAACTTGCCAAATTATCGAAGCAAGTAAAAGGGATTTTAACGGTAGAAATGAGTGCAGGACAAATGATCGAAGATGTAAAATTAGGCGTAAATTGTTCAATTCCGGTTGAGCATTATGGTCGCTTGGGAGGAATGATCCCCTCACCCGATGAAATTGTTACCGCACTGGAACAAAAAATTATAGGAGGAAAATAACATGGATATCAAAGATATAATCAAACCGGAAAACGTAGTTTTCAAGAAATCGTCGGTAATGACCGATAATGTCCTGCATTATTGCCCGGGATGTACTCACGGCGTGGTGCATAGAGTGATTGCCGAGGTCATTGAGGAAATGGGTATTCAGGAAAAAACCATCGGGGTTTCGCCGGTAGGTTGTTCCGTACTCGCCTATAACTACATTGATATTGACTGGCAACAAGCTGCTCACGGAAGAGCTCCTGCATTAGCAACAGCATTAAACCGTCTCTATCCCGATAAATACATTTTCACCTATCAGGGCGATGGTGACTTGGCATCGATCGGAACCGCCGAAATAATTCATGCCTGCAATCGAGGAGAAAACATTCTCGTTGTTTTTATCAACAACGCTATTTATGGTATGACAGGAGGTCAAATGGCGCCAACCACCTTAGCCGGAATGCCCACATCAACTTCACCCTATGGACGAGATGTAAAATTAACAGGTCATCCTTTAAAAATTACCGAAATGCTAGCCCAATTACCCGGAACCTGCTTCGTAACTAGGGAGTCGGGCGAAACCGCTGCTGCTGTGCGTAAATTAAAAAAATCAATTCAGAAAGGCTTCGAAAACATAAGTAAACATAAGGGGACCTCGTTTATTGAAGTGGTTTCAACATGTAATTCCGGATGGAAACTTTCACCGGTGGATTCAAACCGTTGGATGAAAGAAAACATGTTTCCGGTTTATCCTCTTGGAGTATTGAAAGACGAATAATTGTAAAACAAATTTAATTTCAACCGCAATGAAAGAAGAAATCATCATAGCCGGGTTTGGAGGTCAAGGTGTGTTGTCGTTAGGCAAAATATTGGCCTATTCCGGTATAATGCAAAATCAGGAAGTTACGTGGATGCCTTCCTACGGCCCTGAAATGCGTGGCGGAACAGCCAACGTTACGGTTATCCTCAGCGACGATCAAATCAGCTCCCCGATAGTCAACTCCTACGATACGGCTATCATCCTTAACCAACAATCGCTCGATAAATTCGAACAAACCGTTAAACATGGAGGAACACTTTTGTACGATCCAAATGGAATCACCCGCCCCCCCCAACGAAAAGATATTAATATTTACAAGATTGAAGGTGCTGCTGAAGCCGCTAAAATAGGAAATGCAAAAGTGTTCAACATGATTATCATTGGAGCATTCCTGAAAATTAAACCCATTGTAAAATTAGAAAATGTAAAAAAAGGACTTGAGAAATCAATTCCCGAGCGCTATCACAAGCTCATTCCTCTCAACCTTCAAGCTATTGAGCGAGGAATGGAAGCGGTGAGTGTGGTTCAAAAACTATAGCAGACAATGACACAATCATTGTTTCAACTGCAATAAAACCAAAGTTTTTAAGGATAAAGCTGCCTTCAGGCGGCTTTTCCTTTTTCAAGAACGTATGGCAAAACTCCTTCTCTTTAACCCATGGAACGAAATGGCCATTGCCGATGGCGGAAACGGGTTTATTCCCAATAAAGCCATTAGGAAAATGGAAGAAGATATCGCTCCTTTACTTTGGCTATTTTCTGACCCCGGGGATATTATCCTTATCCAAAATTCCCTCGAACAATCGTGGCTAAAACTTCTCAGCAAAATTAATCCTTCCCCGATTCATTTTCTAACTTCATCGCAAGCTCTTCAACAGTTAAAGCAGCAAACGCTATTCATTGACAAAATCGAACCGTGGGGATGGAGTCCGAGAACACTCAAAATTATTGAACCGTTCATTCCATTTCTCCCGGTATCCGAAATCAAGAAACCAATGTACCGGTGGAATGATTCTTACAAGGAAATCTATGGACGACAAACCGCTTTAACCATAAATCGTGAGTTGCTGAAGCAAATCAAAAATCGGCATTTTTTTATTGAAGAAAATGAATTCCCCCAAAAAATCTACGAACCAAACCAACTCGTGTCATTTGTTCGCCAATGGAAAGAGGTTATTTTAAAAACTCCACACAGTTCATCGGGTCGTGGAATTATGCCCATTAAAAAAGATGATATTAATCGTACCATCGTTCAACGAGCTCGCCAAGCCATTGAAAAAAGTGGCTACGCAATGGTTGAACCAAGATTCCGTATCGTTGCCGAGCTTTCCATTCAATTCAAAATTGAAGAAGACTGTTGTTCCCCATTATCACTTCAAGCATTTCGCTGCGATGAAAACGGAAATTATATCGGAAATTTTGTATCAAGAATCCCCATCGATGAAGAATTAATGGCATTCATCGAACAAATAGATTTGCCACTATTAGCCAATCAACTTGCTGCAACAGTTGAAAATATAGGATTATCATCGTACTATCAAGGATACTTTGGCATCGACATGTTGATTTACAGAACAATTGAAGGGGAATTAAGGATAAACCCGTGTAGCGAAATTAATATCAGAAAAAATATGGGGGTAGTTGCTCATTATCTTCGCGAACTCATTCCCGAGTACCATTTCGGATTTTTTCAAATTATTAATCGGAAAAATTTAATCCATAATCACCTATTTACGTTATTGGATACGCTTGATTATGAGCAAAAACTACGAAAGATAATCCCGTTAACACCGT
>DAOTAV010000087.1:0-9817 GCA_035382785.1 Salinivirgaceae bacterium
GATTATATTTGAAACCAAATTTAACTTACATTACACACTTTTAGGGATACTACCCGTTTCTCGACCAAAAGGCAGATCAATATAATTGTCCAAAATACATCGAGACCGACCCGATTCAAATCCCGCATCGTTTTGATAATGAAAAAGATATTGAATTAAGTGCTTTTTTGACCTCACTAATTACCTGGGGAAATCGTAGATCCATAATCTAAAGTGCCTCTCAACTGATGGACCTTATGGATAATTCACCACACCAGTGGATAGCAACGCTTTCGGCAGAAAAACTTAATCGATTGAATTTCTATTGCTATCGCACACTGAATCAGGAAGATATTCAAAATATAATAATTCGTCTTCACCAAATTATCTCCAAATACGATTCGTTAGGGAATTTTTTTGAGCATCTTTACCGATTGTCCGACAATCAAGTTCCAGAGATGCTTTCCAATTTCCACCAGAACTTTACAGACTTATTTCCTCAAAGAACAAAACGCCATATTGCTAACATCAGAACAGGTTCGGCAGCTAAGCGGCTCAATATGTATCTTCGGTGGATGGTTAGAGACGATAATCGCGGTGTTGACTTTGGCTTATGGAAGTTTATTACCCCGGCCGAACTTTATCTACCCCTTGATGTTCACTCCGGTCGTGTGGCTCGAAAGCTTGGACTTTTGAATATCAAAAGTAATAACTGGAGAGCTGTAGAAGAAATCACCTCGTTATTACGAACTTTTAATCCAAACGATCCAGCAATCTACGACTATGCACTTTTTGGTTTGGGCGTTTTTGAAAAATTTTAACTTTCGACTTGTTGTGCAAAATATAAAAATGTGTTATAATTGCAGAGAATTTCCCCAACAAGGGTAAAGTGTACCCCATTTTCCAACAAAACCAACTTTAAATTCTCACCCAACAAACTCTTTTTGCATGTATGATATTTTAGAACTGAACAAAAAACTTGTTTCAGAATTACGAGAAATAGCTGAAAGCTTTGGAATAACAAAAGCCGAAAATCTAAAGAAGAACGACTTAATTTATCAGATTCTAGATAAGCAGGCAATTCTGATTTCACAGCAAGAACTCGAACGACAACAAAAGAAAGAAGGCGAACCTAAGAGCCAAAAGCGACCAAGAATTGCAAAAAAACAAAACAGCCAGAACACACCATTAGCCTCATCATCAGCGGGAAAGACAGAATCAAAACCGGAACAAACCCAAGAGGCTGTCGATGGCAACATCAATATTGAAAACTCAAAGCCAAACCGCGATCCAGAATTGGCAGAACATTCCTCTTCCAATGACAGATATCAACACTATAACAGAACCCACAAATCATACCAACAACAGATAAACAATCCACCAATAAAACATCAACCATTGGAAGTTGAGCCCCGATTGGAAGTTGGCTTTATAGAAACAGACGATATCGAAAAAACTGTCTCCTCCGATGACGCTACAATTGAAAAAACATCGGGACACACCCTCGCAACTGATACTACTCCACGAAAGGAAAATTGTGAAGTTGCAGAGCAATCGGTAAAACCGGAAAAACGTTTCGAGTTTGATGCTATTGTTAACGCCATTGGCGTTCTGGAAATAATGCCCGATGGTGTTGGTTTTCTGCGATCGTCAGACTATAACTATTTCAACAGCCCCGACGACATTTATGTTAGCCAATCGCAAATAAAACTTTTCGGATTAAAAACCGGTGACACCATTGAAGGTCCGATTCGCCCACCCAAAGAAGGAGAAAAATACTATCCTTTGGTAAAGGTTGAAAAAATTAATGGGCGAGATCCCGAATTCATTCGCGATCGTATTCCATTCGACTATCTTACCCCACTTTTCCCGTATGAAAAATTTGATTTAACTTCCCATAGCAATGTAACCATGTCAACCCGCATTGTTGATATGTTTGCCCCTATTGGGAAGGGACAACGTGGTCTTATTGTTGCACAACCCAAAACGGGAAAGACTATGCTGCTTAAAGAGATAGCCAACGCTATTGCAGCAAACCATCCGGAAGTGTATCTCATAATCCTTCTCATCGATGAACGTCCCGAGGAAGTAACAGACATGGCACGAAGCGTTAAAGGCGAAGTAATCAGTTCAACCTTCGATGAACCGGCTGAACGACATGTAAAAGTAGCCAACATAGTTTTAGAGAAAGCCAAACGGTTGGTTGAGTGCGGTCATGATGTTGTCATACTGCTGGATTCTATAACCCGATTAGCACGAGCCTACAATACAGTCTCTCCGGCTTCAGGAAAAGTACTTTCGGGAGGAGTTGATGCCAATGCATTGCATAAACCAAAACGATTCTTTGGTGCAGCCCGTAAAATTGAAAACGGAGGATCACTAACCATTCTCGCCACAGCTTTAACCGAAACCGGTTCGAAAATGGACGATGTGATTTTCGAAGAATTTAAAGGAACCGGAAATATGGAACTCCAACTCGACCGAAAACTTTCTAACCGCAGAATTTATCCGGCTGTTGATATACTTGCATCAAGTACTCGTCGAGAAGAGCTTCTTATTCCTCAACATATGCTCAATCGACTTTACATCCTTAGGAAATATCTTGCCGACATGACAAGTCAGGAGGCCATGGAATTCATGCTTAGCCGACTACCCAATACACGAAGCAATGAAGAATTCCTGTTGACGATGGATAAAGAATAGTGCATATGTTGTTAGACACATTTTTTCAACACCGCTTCAAATTTAATTAAGAACACAAGTCATAGATACAAAAACAAAATACAATTCAAACCAACGTTTATTGAACAACAGAAAAACACACAATTTTGAATCAATCTATATTTTTGAAAAGTAGCTACCGGAAACAACAAAGGACTGAATTTTGTAATTTCGTAGGTTGAAAATCAACAAAGTAAAAGTAACACATACAATATTTTAACATAAACATTATGAGCGAAACAAAAAAATTTATCACCTGCGATGGGAACTATGCAGCCAGTTACATAGCCTATATGTTTAGCGAAGTTGCTGCCATCTATCCTATCACTCCATCGTCAACCATGGCCGAATATGTTGATGAATGGGCTGCTAACGGCAAAAAAAACATTTTCAATCGTCCGGTTAGAGTAGTTGAAATGCAATCGGAAGCCGGAGCAGCAGGAGCTGTTCACGGATCACTACAATCGGGGGCATTAACAACAACATTCACTGCTTCACAAGGTTTGTTGCTCATGATTCCCAATATGTATAAAATTTCGGGAGAGCTTCTGCCCGGAGTATTTCACGTTTCGGCACGAAGCATTGCAGCTCAGGCCCTTTCAATCTTTGGCGATCATAGCGACGTAATGAGTACCCGTCAAACAGGATTTGCCATGTTGGCCACCGGTAGCGTTCAAGAAATTATGGACATTGCTCCGGTTGCCCACCTTGCAGCCATCAAAGGTCGAGTTCCCTTCCTGCATTTCTTCGATGGATTTCGCACGTCTCACGAAATTCAAAAAGTGGAAGCACCTCAAATGGAAACTCTGGCTAAACTAATCGATAGCAAAGCTCTGGACAACTTCCGTAAAAACGCTCTAAACCCCGAGCATCCGGTAACCCGTGGAACAGCTCAAAACCCCGACATCTATTTCCAAACACGTGAAGCCGCAAATCGTTTCTACGATGCTATTCCCGATATCGTTGAAGATTACATGCAACAACTGAAAGCCATCACCGGCCGTGAATATCATCCGTTCGATTATTACGGAGCTCCCGATGCAACCGATATCATTGTTGCCATGGGTTCCATTACCGACACCATCAAAGAGGTTATTGATTTTAAACTAAATAATGGTGAAAAAGTGGGGTTGATTAGTGTACACCTCTACCGCCCATTTTCGGCAAAATACTTCTTTAAAGTTTTCCCAAAAAATGTAAAACGTATTACCGTTCTAGATCGCACCAAAGAACCCGGTGCCAATGGAGATCCGCTCTACCTCGACGTAGTTGAATTATTTAAAGGTAAAACCGACGCACCGGTGATTGTGGGAGGACGTTACGGGCTATCTTCAAAAGACACCACACCCTCACAAATTTTAGCAGTGTATGAGAACATGGCTATGAAAGAGCCTAAAAATCAATTTACGGTTGGAATCATCGACGATGTTACATTCCGTTCATTGCCACTCAAAGCTGAAGTGAATGTCACTCCTAAAGGAACCTATCAAGCCAAATTCTATGGTATCGGATCTGACGGTACTGTGGGGGCAAACAAAAACTCGATTAAAATTATTGGAGAGACTACAGACAAATATTGCCAAGCTTACTTTTCCTACGATTCAAAAAAATCAGGAGGCGTAACTGTTTCTCACCTACGATTCGGAGACAAACCAATCCGTGCGCCTTATTTAGTAACCACACCCGATTTTGTAGCATGCCACGTTCCTGCGTATCTTGATAAATACGATATGCTCAAAGGATTGGTTGATGGCGGTGTTTTCCTATTAAATAGCAACTGGGATGTTGAAGAAACTAAAAAACGCCTTCCCAATTCAGTAAAGAAATATTTGGCTGAACACCAAATCAATTTCTATATCATCAACGCCACCGCAATTGCTAGTGAGATCGGACTTGGGAATCGTACCAATACCATAATGCAATCGGCATTCTTTAAGATTTCAAACGTAATTCCCTATGAGTTAGCCGTAAAAGAAATGAAAGCATTTGCTTACAAGAGCTTCCATTTAAAAGGCGACGAGATTATTCAAATGAACTACAAAGCAATTGATCGCGGCGGCGATGTGATAAAAGTAGAAATCCCGAAAGAATGGGCCTCGTTATCAACCAACGATTCACCACAAATTGATGCCGAAGTTCCCGATTTCATCAAGAAAATTGTATTCCCAATGAACTCCCTGAAAGGCGACGATCTGCCGGTAAGCGCCTTCGTCGGTAGGGAAGATGGTACATTCGATCCGGGAACAACACAGTATGAAAAACGTGGTATTGCTGTTACTATTCCGGAATGGATTGCAGAAAATTGTATTCAATGTAACCAATGTTCCTTTGTTTGCCCCCACGCTGCCATTCGTCCTTTCTTGCTCAATGAGAAAGAATTGGCCGGTGCTCCGGAAGGGACAAAAACATTAAAAGCAAACGGAAAAGGATACGAAAACCTGCAATTCCGGATTCAGGTCAGCCCACTCGATTGTACAGGTTGTGGAAACTGCGTTGACGTTTGTCCTTCAAAAACCAAAGCGCTGGTATTGAAACCTCTTGACACTCAAGAAGCCGAGATCAAACGTTGGGATTATGTTTCGAAAAACGTAACCTATAAAGATAATATTTCACCCAAAGCTACCAATGTTAAATCTTCGCAATTTGCTCGTCCACTTTTTGAATTTTCAGGAGCTTGTGCAGGTTGTGGAGAAACTCCTTACATTAAACTTATTACACAGTTGTTCGGCGATCGGATGATGATAGCCAATGCAACAGGTTGTTCATCAATTTATGGAGGTTCAGCACCCGCAACCCCATATTGTGTAAATCATGAAGGAAGAGGGCCAGCTTGGGCAAACTCACTTTTTGAAGATAACGCTGAATATGGCTTCGGTATGGCAACCGGCGTTCGTAACATCCGTGAACGTATCCTTGCCATGATGCAAGACAATATGAACAACGTTTCAGCCGCAACCAAAGCTGCTTTTGAAAATTGGATTGCCAATTTCAACAACGGAGAGAAAACTCGCGAAGTTTCCGATGCTGTGGTTAAAGCACTTCAATCCGAAAAACATCCGGTTGCTAAAGAAATTCTTGATTTAAAACAATATCTTGAGAAAAAATCGGTCTGGATTTTTGGTGGCGATGGCTGGGCTTACGACATAGGTTATGGTGGCTTGGATCACGTATTAGCTTCCGGAGAAGATGTGAACCTTTTAGTACTCGACACAGAAGTTTACTCAAATACCGGTGGTCAATCCTCAAAATCAACACCGATTGGAGCGGTCGCCAAATTTGCCGCTGCAGGAAAACGTATCCGCAAAAAAGACTTAGGCGCCATGGCCATGAGCTACGGATATGTTTATGTTGCTCAGGTAGCCATGGGAGCAAACCAAGCACAATATATGAAGGCAATTAAAGAGGCAGAAGCTTATCCAGGACCATCCATCGTGATTGCTTACGCTCCTTGTATTGCGCATGGAATTCGCACCGGTATGGGATCCACTCAACGCGAGCAAACCAAAGCTGTAGAATGTGGCTATTGGCATCTATATCGATACAATCCACTTTTGGAAGCTGAGGGAAAAAATCCTTTCCAGCTCGATTCGAAAGAACCCAATTGGTCTAAATTCCAAGATTTCTTGCGCGGAGAAGTTCGATATACCGCTCTGTTAGCTGCTTTCCCCAAAGAAGCTGCTGAATTGTTTGCTGCTGCAGAAGAGGCTGCAAAATGGCGTTACAAAAACTATAAACGCCTTGCTGAATTAAAAAACGAATAAAAATCCAACCCTAATAAAAAAGCCCGAAGAAAGTTCGGGCTTTTTTATTACAATTCTCGCGATTTAAAGAATGAATATCTTTTTTAAGGTTAATTTTTATCAATGTTTCATCCATTTCCAGAGATCTTTCCATGATGCTTTTGAGCCATAAAACAAAATGCCTGTTCGATAGATTTTAGCAGCAATCCATGCCATAGCCAAAAATGCCCCGATCAGCATTAGCATCGAAAAAACAACATCCATAACCGGAACTCCGAACGGTAGTCGCACCATCATTATTACCGGAGAAGTAAACGGTATGATTGAAAACCAATAAGCCAAATTACTATCCGGATTGTTCATGACGTTAACCATTACAATTATGGCTACAATCAATGGAATGGTGATAGGCATCATAAATTGCTGCGTATCAGCCTCGCTATCAACAGCCGAACCTACAGCTGCAAACATGGCCCCATAGAGTAAAAAGCCTCCGATAAAATAAAATAAAAATAGACTTAGCACCAAAGGAAAATTTATTGATGAGATGGCATCGAAAACCACAGCCATACTTGGTTCACTCTCTTGTTGTTGCAGTTCAACGGTTTGCATCGATCCGGAATTGGACAATTCAACCGCAGGCTGTATTTCTTGGATTTTAGTCGGGGTTCTCAAAATTGCTCCAGAAAATTGCACAATCGAAAAGGTGATTACAATCCATAATGCAAATTGTGTTATTCCAACTAACCCCACCCCAATGATTTTCCCAAACATAATCTCGATGGGTTTTACCGATGACAAAATCACCTCCACAATGCGACTCGACTTCTCCTCAATGATTCCTCGCATAACCATCGACCCGAAAACAAAAATGGCAAAGTAAATCAGAAATCCTGAAATATAACCAACCATCATAGCAAACTCCGAGCGACTTTCTTTAGTCTCCCCACTTTCGGTAATTTGAATGGTTTGTGCATGAATTTTTGTTTTTATTCGACTCATGTCTTGAATATTGATGCCGGCTTCAATCATTTTGTGATTTTCCACCGCTCGTTCAATACTTCCTGTGATGTGAGTACGCAATCCCAAAGGAAACGATTTCTTTGATAAAATCTGAATCTGATTTGATGCTAAAATATTTTGCGGAATAAACACAACTGCATAATACATGTTATTTTCAATAGCCTTTTTGGCATCAGCAATCGACATGTCAATATAAACGAAACGGGTGTTGCCATCGTTGGGTATTTTACCACGAATGCTCTCAAACTCGCGAATAAGCACCTCATAATATAGTGCATGACGATTGTATATGCTGTCAGCAATTTTAAACGAAATCAGGTCTTTCAATTGTAATTTTGCCAAGGTATTTTTTATTGTGATCTTGATGTTTTCCACCATGTTCTCATCGCGCTGAACAACAATGGCATCGAGTTGCATAGCCATGTCTTTAAATAAATCCGATTCGTTCAAAACCGAACTATTGATTTTTACCAAATCGCTCCTGAGCTGATAAGTATTCAGTAGGGTAACCTCTTTGAGAATTTTTGAATAATCAAAAATGCTGCTGCTGTCAATTACCGCAATCTGACGCTCACTGGTGTCTTCAATCTTAGAAATAAATACAGGTGCTAGCATTAGTCCGGCAAACAAAATCGGACCAAGTATGGTCATGATAATAAACGATTTTTTGCGAACTCTGGTTAAATATTCCCGCTGTATGATTTTTACAATTTTATTCATAAACTTAGTTATTTAGGATGATCGGATGAAAATGTCGTGTAATTACTAACTCATGGGTCTTAGCCAACGTTGTTGTTGACTTTTAGTTTTGATTGAATTGTTTTACCACCCGAATAAAAATATCGTTCATCGAAGGTAAAACTTCACTAAAGCCATGAATATCGACATATTGGATAAAATACTTCAGAACGTCGTTCGGAGAAAGGGCTTCGGTAAGGTTGACCGTGATTCGTGTAAGTTTTCCGAAAGGTTCGGTTTTGACAACCTGAATTTCAGGATTTTGATTAAAATCTCCATTGATGGCTCCTGCAAAATCGATTTGAAATGTGTTGGTTTTATACTGCTCACGTATCTCCTCAACCCTTCCGTCCAAAATTTTTTTCGATCTATTGATCAAAGCAACGTGGTCACATAGTTCCTCAACAGAGCTCATGTTGTGAGTTGAAAAAATGATAGTAGATCCTTGTCTCTTTAAATCGATCATCTCATCTTTAAGTAAATTCGCGTTGATAGGATCGAATCCGCTAAAGGGCTCATCGAAAATTATTAACTTAGGTTGATGAATCACGGTTACAATAAATTGCACTTTCTGTGCCATCCCTTTTGAAAGCTCTTCAACTTTTTTGTCCCACCAAGCTTGAATTTCAAATTTCTCAAACCAATATTTTAATCGTTTTAAAGCTTCGTATCGACTGAGTCCCTTCAATTGCGCCAAATATAAAGCTTGTTCGCCAACTTTCATTTTTTTGTATAGACCTCGCTCTTCGGGGAGATAGCCAATTTTTTCCACATCATCGGGACGAATTGGATTTCCGTTGAAAATAATCCGGCCGTTATCCGGAGCGTAGATTTGGTTTATAATGCGAATCAGTGTTGTTTTTCCGGCACCGTTTGGTCCAAGTAATCCAAAAATGGCACCATCGGGAACACTAATTGAAACATCATCAAGAGCTTTATGGTTAATAAAACTCTTCGATACATTCTCTGCAATCAATGTGTGCATAAGTTCCTAAATTTTCGATTTTGCGTCAGGCAAATATACGACAAGAAGTATAATTATGAAATCCCAATCATGGCCGATAATATAGATTTCCCACAAGATATTTAGGCCTTAGATTGATTTAATATCATTAGATTCAAGTAGTAAATGCAACTTTTAGACGAGAGAAGAGTAGTTTAAATTTTTTCAGCAGGAAGAAGGTTTCCCCCCTTCCCCTGAATGGAATAAACAGCTAATATTGTCTCCCGTCCAAAGTTGTCAATATTGAGCCATTTAACCGTAGAGCAAAGGTACACAATTTCAGAGATGACACAAGCAGGGTACAGCCAAAAGCGATATCCGCGGTCATAGGTAGAGACAAATCGGTCGTAAGCCGTGAGTTGAAACGTAATGCCGATGGGCGTTCCGGGGTGTACCGTTTTGAGTTAGCCTGCCGTAAGGCAGCAGATCGACAGAAAAAGAAACAGAAGCGCACCCTTTTCACCCAGGAAGTACAAGAATTTGTGGAAGAAAGGTTGCTTCTGAAGTACAGCCCGGAGCAGATAGTCGGGATTGCAAAAAAGGAGGGGTTGCCATGCGTGTCGCACGAAAGAATATACCAGCACATCTGGAGCGACAAGAGGCGAAAAGGAAC
>DAOTAV010000088.1:0-9771 GCA_035382785.1 Salinivirgaceae bacterium
ATAATTTTGTGTTATCAATCACTAAAAAACTTCAATATCATCGTACACAAAAAATGAATTTCAATACTAATCAAATTTCACCTAAAAAAGCGGCAATATAGGAGCGGATGGAGAATTATCGTTGTCGTTTTTTTTAACAAAAAGTTAACATTCAGAAAAAAAATGTATATTTGAAGTAAACAAACCAAAAACAAATATCTATGCTCAACCAAAAAGATATTCAACAGATTAAGGAACGGGGAATTGAATTATCGGCAATAGAAAAACAGTTGGAAATATTCAGAAACGGTATTCCTTTTTTAAACATCACATCACCGGCGTTTGTTGGCAACGGAATTATGAAAATCAGCGATGAAACAGCCCAAAAATATCGAAAACTGCATCGTAAAATGTTGAATACACAACGGGTTGTGAAGTTTGTTCCCGCCAGTGGAGCTGCTACGCGCATGTTTAAAAAAGTTTACGAAATTATTCAGGAATACGACAACAGTTACGAAAAATATCTTGAATTGCTTATCGATCGCTCATTCAATTCTATCTATTACGTTTGTGAAAATTTGCGATTATTCGCTTTTTATCCGGATTTGGTCGAAGCTGCGCAGCGAAACGGTGAAAACATGGAAGTTCGTTTGCAAAAAAAAGATTACATCTTTGCCCTCGACTTGATACTTTCCGAAAAGGGGCTAAACTACGGAGCTTTACCTAAAGGATTGTTGAAATTTCATAAATACAAAAATGAAACCCGAACTGCAGCCGAGGAACATTTGGTTGAAGGAGCCCAATATGCTTCAGCCAAAGGCAAAGTAACGGTTCATTTCACTGTCTCGCCCGAACATAGACAATTGTTTGAGCAATTAATGACAGAAGTTGTGCCTAAATATGAACAACGGTTTGGTGTGAAATACCAGATAGAATTCTCGATTCAGGATCCATCAACCGATACCATTGCCGTCACAATGGACAATCAGCCGTTCAGAAATAACGATGGATCATTGCTTTTCAGACCTGCGGGACACGGAGCTTTGTTGAAAAATCTAAATGAATTGGATTGCGATATCGTTTATATTAAAAACATTGACAATGTGGTTGTTGATCGGTATAAACCCGAAACAGTTCTTTACAAAGAAATTCTTGGCGGTTTGCTGTATGACTTGCAGGAAAAGGTCGGCAACTATCTTACCCGGCTTGAAAATCCTGATTCGGTTAACGATTCAACACTCACCAGAATGGTGAATTTTAACCGTAACGAACTTAGCAATCATCCTCCATTTAAGCTCGACTCTGCAAGTCGTGAACAAAAAATTGAATGGCTGCAAAAAACCTTGAATCGCCCCATACGTGTATGCGGGATGGTACGTAACGAAGGAGAACCCGGAGGAGGCCCATTCTGGGTGAAAGATAACTATGGTATTGACAGTCTCCAAATTGTTGAAACATCCCAAATCGATCAATCTAACAAGAAACAAAAAAAGCTGTTGGCTTCATCAACCCATTTTAATCCCGTGGATCTTGTTTGTAAAATTACCGATTACAAAGGAAACCCATTCAACTTGTTTCAATTCAGAGACGATAACACCGGTTTCATCAGTATCAAATCGAAAGATGGTCGTGATTTGAAAGCCCTTGAGTTGCCCGGACTTTGGAATGGTGCCATGGCTTATTGGAATACCGTTTTTGTTGAAGTACCCATCATAACATTCAATCCGGTAAAAACCATTAATGACCTAATTCGGCAGGAACATTTATACGAAAAAGATTTGATGTCGCGCACCAAACCTCGGTAATAATTGAAACCTCGGCTATCGTCGAGGTTTTCTTTTTAGAAACAACTTATTGGATATTTCACACAGATAGACTATTTTTATCAAAAAAATAAGAATGGAAGTTATTAGCAGCATTAACTCATACACCGGCGAGAAAATAGCAGATTATCAATTGTTTAATGATCGACAAGTTGATTCTACACTTCAAGCAGCCGCTGAAGCTTTTCTGCCATGGAGTATATTCGGAATTGAGTCGCGTGCATCATTATTGCGTTCGGTAAGTCAAAAACTTTTAGAAAAAAAAGAAACGCTTGCTGCATTGATAACGGCTGAGATGGGCAAAGTTACTCGGGAAGCTAGGGCAGAAATTGAAAAATGCGCATGGGTTTGTAACTATTATGCCGATAACACCCTATGTTTTTTAGAACCAAAGACGATAGAAACCAATTATTCACGCTCATTTGTTGCCTATAACCCATTAGGCACGGTCTTAGCGATAATGCCTTGGAATTTCCCGTTCTGGCAGGTATTTCGGGCTGCTGCGCCAATACTCATGGCCGGCAATACCATGATATTAAAACACGCTAGTAACGTAAGTGGTTGTGCTCTTGCTATTGAAAAACTGTTTGCTGAATGCGGATTTCCGCGCGGAGTTTTCTCAACAATTCTTGTCAGAGGAGTTGAAACCGCAAAAATTATTGCCGACAAACGAATTGCTGCTGTTACATTGACCGGAAGCACGCCCGCCGGCGAATCTGTTGCAGCCACAGCGGGTAAGTATTTGAAAAAATGTGTATTAGAGCTTGGAGGAAGCGATCCTTATATCATACTTGACGATGCAGATCTTCAACAAGCAGCCGATAAATGCGTCACCGGACGGTTAATCAATGCCGGACAAAGTTGTATTGCAGCAAAACGCTTCATAGTTGTTGATTCGGTTTACGACGAATTTTTGCACCATTTCATTGAAAAAATGAAAAAAGCTACAACCGGCGATCCAACCCTTGAAGCAACGACTTATGGCCCTTTGGCAAACCGAACTTTCCGCGAAGATTTACATCAACAAGTCCTAACCTCGATACAAAACGGAGCAAAAGCCCTAATCGGCGGAACCATTGACTCCGAAACTTGTCCGCTTTATCCTCCAACCGTTTTAGTTGATGTTAAACCCGGAATGCCCGCCTATTGCGAAGAATTGTTTGGCCCGGTTGCTTCGGTAATACGAGCAAAAAATGTGGATGAATCTATACAAATTGCCAACGATACAATGTTTGGCCTTGGAGCTGCAGTTTTTACACGCGACATTAAACTTGGGACACTCATTGCCGAGCAAAAACTTCGTGCCGGATGCTGTTTTGTCAACGATTTTGTTAAATCCGATCCACGACTGCCATTCGGTGGAATAAAGATGAGCGGCTATGGTCGTGAATTGTCAATTTGGGGTATGCACGAATTTGTGAATATTAAAACCGTAGCAGTAAATACCATCTAAGTAATACTGGATCAATTTCGAAAAAAAAGTACCGACGATGAAAAATACAAAAACGAGTCTGAAAAATAAATTATTGATTCCCATTGTTTTAACTTCTACATTGATATTCATCATCAGCTTTAGTTTGATCGTTTATCGGACCCACACTTTAGCAGTAAATGATGCTAAGAAATTTGTAGAATCAACGGCTCGAGAATATGCAACTCTTGTAAAATTTGATATTGAAAAATATTTTAATATAAGTCAAACCTTAGCCACCGTCTTGGAAGGCTATCTTGCCAACAATCCAACCCAGACAGTAGAATTAACTCAAAATCTTTTACAAAGATTACTGGAGAAAAATCCCAGAGTTTATGCCACTTGGGTAAGTTATGAATTACGAGGAATTGATCCGACGTGGAAACAAAATTTTGGACGTCGTCGTATTACCGCTTTTCGGGATGGAGCGGAAACACGTCGTAAAGATGAGTTGGTTGATTTAAATGGCGACAACGTTCAAGGAGCATATTATTTTTCGAAAACAAACAAAAAGCCAATCATAACGGATCCATATTATTTTTCATACACCGGTGGTTCCGACGATGAAATTTTGGAAACCAGCCTTGGCGAACCACTGATCATTAACGACCAATTTTACGGATTAGCCGGAGTGGATATTTCCCTCGAAACACTAAACAACTTAGTTGATACCATAAGACCTTTTCCGGGGGCTCAAGCAATACTTCTGTCCAATAATTCACAAATCATTGCATTCGGCAATAAAAAATATATCGGAAAGTTTTTTCATGAACTTAACAAATCTGATAATCAAAAATATAATGTAGAAGAACGGATTAAAAACGGTGAGATTTTTTCTTATGAGACCAATTTTCGTACTGGTCGTTATTTTGTGATTTATCAGCCCATTTTACTTGGACGTAACGCCGTTCCTTGGTCGCTTCAAATAGCAACACCGCTTAATGTGATTTACGAGCGGTCAGTGAACAATGTCTATTTGGCCATTGTCATGGGATTATTGGGGTTGATAATTCTTGTTGTGTTAATATGGTACATTTCCCGTCGAATCATTTCCCCAATAGGCGTAACTACCAATACCTTAAAAATTATCTCCGAAGGTGCAATCAGTAAAACCTCATATCTTGAAATAGATTCCGGAGATGAAATTGAAACCATGGCTCAATCGTTAAACAAGTTAATTGAGAGCTTAAAACAAACAACCCAATTCGCTCAGAAAATTGGTAAAGGTGATTTATCCGTTCAATACACCTTTATGAGCGATGATGACGAAATTGGAAAAGCTTTGGTAGAGATGCAACGCAGTTTGCAAAGAGCCTATGAAGAAGAACAAAAGCGCAAAATAGAAGATGAAAAACAACGTTGGACATCTGAAGGGATTGCAATGTTGGGCGACATTCTGCATCGTGAAACCAATTCGCTCGACGATTTGGCCTACTCGATTATTGTCAACCTGGTGAAATATATGGATGTTGAACAAGGATCTATTTACACCATGGTTGATGAGGAGATTCATACTCAGGAGCCATATCTGGAAATGAAATCGGCGGTTGCTTTTGACCGACGTCGATTGCTCAAAGGGAAGTTCCACATTGGCGAAGGGTTGGTTGGTCGTTGTGCCCATGAAAAATGCACCATTTATATGATCGATATCCCCGACGAATTTGTTTACATTAATTCCGGTATGGGAGAGGCCAAACCTCGTAGCGTTCTGCTTGTTCCTCTTATGCTCAACGACACTGTGTTTGGGGTAATCGAACTTGTATCGTTCAAATATATCGACGACTATAAGATTAAATTTGTTGAAAAGATATCAGAGTCTGTTGCAGGAACGCTTTCCAATGCTAGAATCAATGAACGAACCAAGAGACTTCTGCAAGACTCGCAACGTCAACGCCAGGAATTAACATCCCAGGAAGAAGAGTTACGCCAGAATCTTGAAGAGTTACAGGCAATCCAAGAGGATGCAGCGCGACGTGAGAGCGAAATACGCTCCATGTTAAAACTCTTCGGCGAAATAGCGCTTATTATTGAGTACGACACCGATATGAATGTTTTAACAATTAACGAACAGTGCATGGAATATTTCGGTGAAAAACCCGAATCGATGATAACGTTACCGCATCGAGCTCTGGGGTTTGTTGAAGATAGAAATCCGGTGGAACATGCCGCTTTTATTCGAAACGTAAAAAGTAACAACGTTGTGAAGCGTAAATCAACCTTGGTAACTCGAGTTAAGCAGTGTAATATGTTTGAGATTTATTCACCGTTGTATAACAATGAAGGCATTGTAACTCGTTATATTTCTGCAGCAATAGATTTGTCGAAAATTGAGCACATAAAAAAATAATTTTCGACGAAAATTTTTATCCATACGGATATGGTCAGTAGCGTTGATCGTATGCAAAGAAATTGCGTTCCTAATTAATGAAGGCTGTAGCGCTTTTTTATGTCTTCAATAATGTGAGCATGGTCGAAAGCTAACGGCGGTAATGCAGCGATACGAAACCATTGAGCGTTTTGAGCATCATCCATTGCTGAAACCGTAGGTAATGTCCCTTTCAAAAAGCCTATAAATACGGTAGAAAGTGTTCGATGCCTTGGATCTCGGTCAAGAGCGTCATAAGTTTTAAATTGCTCTAATTGGTCTATAGTTAATCCTGTTTCTTCAAATAGTTCTCGGTGGGCTGCTTCAAGCAAAGTTTCGTGCATATCGAGAAATCCGCCCGGTAAGGCCCACATTCCTTTAAAAGGTTCTTTCCCACGTTGGATAAGCAAAATATGGTTAACCTCGTAATTGTTCACAATCACTGCTATATCAACCGTTACCGCCGGTCGGGGATATTCATAACAATAGGACATCAGACTATAATGCGTTTAATTAAAACCAATTTATGAGTATATTCCTGGCGTTGTTTGTTGTAAATTCCTAATTGGTCTAATGTGTCGATGCGAACATATCCCGAAGCATGAATCAGGGTTTGTTGATCGATAATTATACCAACATGAGTAATGGTTTGATTGTTGGTGGAGAAGAAAGCAAGATCGCCACTGAATGATTCAGAAAGCGAGGAAACAATTTGCCCAATCTGTGCCTGATCCTTAGCATCACGAGGCAAGGCCATTCCATTGATTTTGTACACAATTTGCACTAGTCCCGAACAATCAAACCCAAAGGAGCTCCTTCCTCCCCACAAGTAGGGTATCCCAAGAAACATTTGGGCTGTTTCAATGATTTGTTTTCCGGTGGGCTGTTGCTTTTTGATTTTGACGCCTTCAACTTCAGCACCTGCAGGCACCAAAAGATTTTGACCTTCAACAACAATCATTTGCGCATTCGACAGAACAACTTTTTCTACGTTATCGGCGGTGTCTTCTAAAATCCCTCGATAATCAACCCAACCCTCGTATTGATCGAAACAATTTTTTATTAACAACCAGTTTCCCGATTGCTTTAGAATTTCAACTTTTTCACCATAAAGTATCTGTGAAACCATTTCACTTTGTTCCGAAGGATCTCTGCGCATGGGCAAACAGGGATATATGCAAATCGATGTTTTATGAAAATTTTGAAGTGAAGAGTTCATCTGTCTTAATATCAGAATTTGGTCGGCAATTTAAATTTAACCAAAAATCGGTCATTGCAAAGCTATAAAAAATGGAGTTATTTATAATGTTTTGCAGCTTGGCGCAGTAGCAAAATTTTAGCACAAAAGTTAAATTGAAGAACTGCACTTGAACCTACCTCAAAACTATCATACGAAGTACTGAATCCGCCATTACGTCAAACCGCTATTGGCTGTCGGTGTTCTGTCTTTCGTGTCTGCAAACCGTCGATTATATTGAGTTTAAATGTCTTTGTCGTGGTGGCCTGTGCGGTTACGTATTTTTTATTTTTAGATGGGCAGGGAAATTTTTTTAATTCAATTTTATCAGAGTGGGAAAGGTGAAAGTTCTTTTATCCCGCCAATGGCTAGATGCCAGGGTTTGTGGGGTTTGTCCAGAAAGCATTCGGGATGCTTACACATCAGCATTGGCTTGTCATTGTCAGTTTATTCATCAAGCAAGTTCTTTTATTAAGTCAATTATTTTATTGTTGCTGAATTGTGTCCTGAATTCAATTTTTACTTTTCCGTCAAAAAATTTTTCAGCGTGTTTGATTTTCTTTTTTTCTTCTTCACTCAAACCACTTTCGTTAGGATAGTTTTTTGTTTCAACAACAAAATGTAATTGTTTATCTCCATTCTTAAGTTTTACCACATAAGCAAAGTCAGGAGAATATGATTTGCCACCTGCAACCGGAATTTTAATTGAGTTCTTCGGAATCTTAGTAAATACTATAACTTCCTCAATATTTGTTGTAATATTCGTTTTCTCTAAATCGGAATCGTAATACAATTCTTCAAAAAAATATGAATCAGCAACCTTTTCGTCAGAAAACAGAATGCCAATATCAGAAGCTGAGATTTCTTTAAGAACATTGCCTTCGTCGTCTGTTAGTTTAGTCGGGTGAATGCTGTTTGAAACCTTTTTGTATTCAATCGAATATTTGTCAAACGCTTGTGTCATTAAGAAAAAGTCAAAATTCTGCTTGATAACTCTAAGTGTCGTTTGGTTGAGATACCTGTTTATATCTATTCCTGCATCAATGATTGATTTATGCAGCGTTGTAATGTTTATGTTTAACATCTTTGAAAGTTCTTTCAAAAAGTCGCTGTATTTCAAAATTGAGATAGTTGTTGTCTTACGGTTGTAAACCGATTCAGGTTCGTTTACTATTGCTTTGTTATCTTTGATTTCAACTTTAGAAATTCTTTCGCTAATTCCCTCAGAAGTGAAATTGTCTTTTTGTGTTTTCAGAAATTCGGTAAACAGAGTTTTAAAACTTGCTTCGTTTTCAAACTTATATTCAAGAATTACTTTCTCGTTCAGTTTTTCCCAAAGGTCTTTCAATTCTTGATATTTCTCTGTTCTTATAGTTATTTTCTTTTTTTCATCGGTTGCTTTGCGAACCTTGTTAGAATTAACGCCTTCAAAAATTCGTGGATAGTTTTGTTTTATATAATCAAAACCGCCTGTTTTAAATGAGTTTGCTCGTGTTATTACATTGTTTGCGTCCAACACTTCCAAAAGTTCATCTTCGGTTGTTTCGTATAGTTCACAAATCTTTTTAATCATCTGATCAGTGAGTTTATCAGGAACCTGCTCAATGGAAATTGCTCCAGATTTCTGATTGATTTCGCTCACCAACTTATCTACAAAGTCACTTTCGGTAAAATCCACAAAGTAGTTGAGATAAAATTGCTCGTCTTTTACACGATTGCCGTATTCGTTTACGGGTAAACGCAGACCACGACCAACTTCCTGCAATTTTGATATTTCACTTCCGCTGCTTCGAAGTTTACATATCTGAAACACATTGGGATTGTCCCAACCTTCGCGCAAAGTCCATTTTGAAAAAATAAATCGTCTTGGATTTTCCAAATCAAGCATTGCTTGCTTGTCGTGCAAAATTTCGTTTATCTCTTTTTCAATGGCTTCGTCTTTTTCGGTATTGTCTTTTGAAAAATATCCTGCGTGTGTTGCCGAAAGGTCAAGCAATGTTTTTTCAAGGTAGGCTTTGTAAAAAGCATCCTTTTCTGTTTTAAGCAATTCTTCAATTTCTGCTTTGATGTATTGCTCAACAGTTTTGCGGATATATCCTTCTTTGTTTCGGTATTCGTCTATATTGTCAATGAAGAAAAGTGTTAATGGTTTAATCTTTACTTCTCTTGTCAATAGTTGTTTTTCAATTTCAAAATGGTGTTTTATTGCCTTTTGAATCATTGTTTCCTGCAACTTTTCGGCATAAGAATAAGGGTTGATTTTATCACCCTTTTTCATTTCTAAACCGTTGGTTAAAACAACCGTGCTTTTGTTCAAGTTTTGAATTCCCAAATCGGACATTTCGGGATGAATCTTTTTTAGGCTTTCTTTTTTGGTAACTGTTACCGTTTTTCGTTTTTCATTTTCAATCAATTCAAAACTGGCTTCTGTTCCGTCTGAATCAATGAGTTTTACAATAGCGTTTTCACCTGCATTAAATTCCGTGATGTGCCCTATTACGCCTTTTACTAAATTTCTATTGAACGAATCAACCGCAGTTAAAGTGTAAATCAGGTTTTCATAACCTTGAAAAGTTGCACCATAACGTAAAATAAATTGGGGCTTCATTTTCTGAATGTTTTCCCAAGTCTTATTGCCTTGCCCAAATTTGTGAGGCTCGTCAATAATCATAAAAGGTTTAGTTGCTGCAATGGCATCAAACGGAACGGTGTATTTGTCAAACAAACCTTTGTCAAAGCTTTTTTGCATTGTTTCAGAGTTAATCATACCTGCGTTGATAATCATAACCTGAATGCTGTTTTTCTCAAAAGTTCCGGCATTTACAAAACTGGTTACTGCCGGTGGAATGAATGATTTTTTGCTCTTGCTGTTTTTCTGACTTTCTACAATATGCAA
>DAOTAV010000089.1:0-9750 GCA_035382785.1 Salinivirgaceae bacterium
AACCGTTTTACCAACGATAACGTTAGTTTCAATCGTCACACCCATGTTAATCAATGATTCGATTTCCGGCTTGACAACGGTCTCTTTGGGTAGTCGGAATTCGGGAATGCCATACTCTAACACGCCGCCCGGTTTGTGAAAACTTTCAAAGATTGTAACATCGTACCCCATACGGCGCAATTCTGCGGCACAGGTTAATCCTGCAGGTCCCGAACCAATGATGGCTACTTTTCCTTTTTTTACATCAGGAATATGGGGTTTGGGAATCGCATTGTTTTCACGTGCCCAATCTCCTACAAATCTCTCCAATCGGCCGATAGCAACAGGTTCTCCTTTTACACCGACAACGCAGGCTCCTTCGCATTGAATTTCCTGTGGACAAACTCGTCCGCATACAGAGGGGAGCATTGTGTCGGCATATAGAACGGTTGCAGCTTGAGCAAAATCACCTTCTTTGATATGCTTAATAAATCCGGGGATGTTAATATTTACGGGACATTGGGCAACACATCGTGGGTTTTTGCATTGTATGCAGCGTTCAGCTTCGAGCCTTGCTTCTTGTGGGTTGTAGCCAAACGTTACTTCAGCAAAGTTGTTTCTTCGGTTTTCGGGTGTTTGCTCCCGCATTGGAACGCGTTTCTTGGGAACTTGTTGGTGGTTAATGGTAAGCATCACCGGACGAAGCGCTTCGTCTCCTTTTTTGCTGCCAACGCCCGATTCTTCGTTTTTATACATGGTTTGCCTACGCATCGCTTCAGCAAAATTTACTTTGTGTGCGTCGAATTCGGGACCATCGTAACAGGCAAATTTGGTTTTATTATCAACCGACACCCTACAAGCTCCGCACATGCCGGCTCCGCACACCATCAAGGTATTAAGAGAGGCTATGGTTGGAATATTTACTGTTTGTGTAAATTCTGAAACCGATTTCATCATAATCATCGGCCCGATCACTATTACCTCATCGTATTTAATTCTTTTTTCTTCAATCAAATGATGGAGTAAATTGGTGGCGTTACCTCGATAGCCTTCACTGCCATCGTCGGTTGCCAAGTAGAGATTTGGAGTAATGGATTTGAATTCGTCAACCATGATAAGATATTCCTTGCTTCGGGCTGCCAAAATCACATCCACATTGATATCATGGGAGTGCATCCATTTTACTTGAGGATAAATGGGTGCTGCCCCAACTCCACCGCCAATGAAAAGAATTTTTTGGTTTTTGAGAATTTCTTTAGGTTTATTGATAAATTCCGATGGTCGTCCTAATGGTCCGGCAAATTCTTTAAAACTGTCGCCTTGATTGAGGTTGGCCATGGCTTGTGTAGATTTCCCCACTACTTGAAAAACTATGGTTATTGTTCCTTCTTGAGACGAATAATCGCATATGGTTAAGGGAATACGTTCTCCATATGTACTAGTCATTGCCATTAAAAATTGACCGGGAAGAGCCGAATGTGCCATTCGCGGTGCTACCACGATCATGCGATAAATCTTGGGAGCCAACAATTCTTTTTTGAGAATTTTGTACATTTATTAAGATGATTTTTTGTGGATTATGAATTAGGTTGTTGATGGGGTTTGATGTCCCTGATTCTTAATTGGAGCGAAAACTTTCCTTTGTATTCGTTCTCTTCAATTGTATAACAAATATCAATGGGTTCTTTGTTGGCAATTTTGTGCCAGTGCTGCGAAAGGTTAAAGGCAATGGCGGGGAACTGATTTTGTGGATTATCGATATCGTAAACCATCAGACGGAGATGTGCTCCTGTTTTTCCAACGCATTGGCCTACGGCATTTACCTTTCGGGCTACAAAAACGGGAGACATATTTCCCGGCCCAAATGGTCTAAAGGCTTTTAGTTGTCCCCAGAGACGAGGTACAATTTGCGATATTGACAGAAAAGCATCGCATTGTATTTTTTGAATAGTATGTTCGGGTTGAATGGTTTTCGCAACAATTTGTTCGAATCGATGGATAAACTGTTCCAGGTTTTCTTCTTGTAATGAAAGGCCTGCAGCATACATGTGTCCCCCATAGTTCTCAAGTAAATCGTCACATTCAGTAAGTGCCTCGTAAAGATTGAAACCCGGGACGCTTCGTGCTGAACCGGTAACCAATCCATTACTACGGGTGAAAATTACTGTCGGTTTGTGAAAATGTTCAACTATACGAGATGCGACAATGCCAATTACGCCTTTATGCCATCGGGGATTAAAAAGAACGGTGGTTTTTTTCTCTGAAATATCGGATAATCGACTGATCTGATCAATGGCTTCATTGGTCATTTCTCGGTCAATCTCCTTTCGGGCTTCGTTGTCGGCATCAATTCGAAGGCTTATTTGCCGAGCTTTGTCATAATTATTGCAAACTAATAAATCAACAGCCATCTGTCCGGAATCGATTCGACCGGCAGCATTGATACGTGGCCCGATTTTAAATACAATATCCGAAACGTCAATTTTCCCAAAAGGAATGGAAGCTACTTCTGCAATGGCTCTTAATCCTATTGACGGATCTGTGTTGAGTTTTTCCAGACCAAAGTATGCTAAAATACGATTTTCACCGGTTATCGGAACAATATCAGAAGCTATGCTTACTGCGACATAGTCTAATAATTCAAGCACATAACGTTCGTCAATACTATTGGTTTGTGCAAAGGCTTGAATGAGTTTAAATCCGACACCGCAACCTGAGAGTTCTTTGTAGGGATATTGACAATCGGGACGTTTGGGATCGAGGACTGCTACAGCATCAGGTAGAACTTCTCCGGCATTATGATGATCGCAGATGATATAATCAATTCCTTTTTGGCGGGCGTAGTTGATTTTTTCAACGGCTTTTATTCCACAGTCGAGAGCTATGACAAGTTTCACATCGTTTTCCGCAGCATAATCGATCGATCGGATTGATATACCGTATCCTTCAGTGTAACGATCGGGAATGTAATATAGCAGGTTTTTATACCATCGGTAAAAAAAACGATAAATCATGGCTACTGATGAGGTTCCGTCAACGTCATAATCGCCAAAAACCATGATCTTTTCATTATGGCGAATGGCTTGAGTTATGCGATCCACGGCCTTTGACATATCGGCCATCAGAAATGGATCATGAAGATTGCTCAAGCTTGGGCGGAAGAATTCACGTGCAGCATCGAAGGTGTCAATCCCCCGGTTTATCAACAAATGGGTTAAAACTTCTTCCAGCTGAAGCTGGTTAGAGAGCGTTTTAACTAACTCCAAATCGGCCGGAGGCGCTACTTCCCAAATTTTTTCTTCCATTTTGTCTTTTCGTGCCCTATTATCAACTTTTTGCAAAATCAATACCAACGTGGTTTCGCATCAGCCTGTAAAGTTAGCATTATTTCCTCGAAGAAAAAATTTATTTGTTTCAATTAACCTCGTTAAATTTACCTAAAAAACAGAAAATCAATTGAGAATTAACAGATAAAAAATTCCCAATAATTCAAATTCAGAAAATTGGGTTTAGTATGGGTCAACATCGGCTACAATAATCACAGACTTCAACCCTTCGAGTTTACTGATTGATTCTATGGCAGAAACTATTTTTGATCGATATTCGTGGATTTTAGAATCTTTGCGAAGTTTTATCATTATTTGAGCGTGGAATTTCCCTTTTATTTTTGGAATTGCGGGTGTATAGGGACCAAGTACAACACCTACGATATTTTGTTCAAGTAATTTTTTTAAAATTCGGGCAGCTTTTTCTGTTTTTTCGGCATTGGGATGCTTTATGGTCAACATTATCAAACGACAAAACGGGGGATAAAAAAAGTCTGATCGCTCCGAAAGCATGGTTTGATAAAATTCTTCTTGCTTACAGTTTTTTACCGATTGAATGATGTAGTTATCGGGTTGTGATGTTTGAAGAATAACTATCCCCTGCTTTTCGCGCCTACCGGCTCTACCGGCCATTTGCATTAGCATGTGAAAGCCGCGTTCGTTTGATCTGAAGTCAGGGAAGAGAAGAATATTATCGGCATTGAGCACTCCAACTACAGTTAAGTTTCCAAAATCGAGCCCTTTGCTAACCATTTGTGTACCAATGAGAATATCAATGTCGCCGTTGTTAAAGTCGTTGAGTATTTTTTCAACGGCATGTCCCGACCGGGCTGTGTCGGAATCAATGCGTTCGATGATTTTTTCAGGGTAGAGATTTCGCAACTCTTCTTCGATACGTTCGGTTCCAAAACCTTGCTGGCGGAATTGGTCGGAAGAACATGTGGGGCAACGGTCGGGATAGCTTTGTGTGTAGTTGCAATAATGACATACTAATCGTGGTGGATTTCGATGCAACGTAAGGCTAATATCGCAGCGTTTACATTTGGGAATATATCCGCAGTTGGGACATTGGATGAATGGAGACATGCCGCGCCGATTTTGTAATAAAATCACCTGCTCGCCGGCTTCAAGGGCTTTATCGATGGCATTTTTCAGTATTGGAGTCAAGTGGGCTTTCACCTCGCGACGACGATACCATTTTCGATAATCCACAATCTCAACCTTTGGTTCTAAGGCATTCCCGTATCGTTCCGACAAAACCACATGGTCATATTTCCCTTGAATGCAGTTAAAATAACTTTCCAACGATGGCGTGGCTGAGCCTAACACTATGGGAATATTCAGCAGCTTTGCCATGACAACTGCAACATCGCGTGCATTATATCTTGGAGCCGGATCAACTTGTTTGTACGCAGGATCGTGTTCTTCATCGACGATAATCAACCCAAGCGATTGAAATGGTAGAAACATTGCCGAACGTGGGCCAACAACAATTTTAAACCGCTTATCATGAAAAATATCAAACCAAATTTCTGCCCGTTCCAAAGGATTAATTCTTGAGTGATAGATGCATACTTTATTACCAAAATAACGACGAAGTCGCCTGATAATCTGAGAACTTAATACTATCTCGGGAAGAAGATATAAAACTTGTTTGCCCGAGTTGACTATTTCTTCAATCAGTTTGATATATATTTCAGTTTTTCCACTTCCTGTTACTCCTTGCAACAAAACATGTTTCTGATTTTGGAACGACGATTTTACGGATTCATACGCTTTTTTTTGTGCATCGGAAAGAAAAATCGATAAATCTTCCGATTCTTCAACCGTATCAATGCGCGAAATCTCCACCAAAGTTTCTTCAAGAAAACCATCTTCAACGCATCCCCGCACAACGACATCCGAAACCTCAGTAGCTTCAATTATTTCGCTTCGGCTTCTCCAGATTCGGGGTAATAAACATAAACGCGATATAAGTTGCAGCTTTTTGGGAGAACGATGATATTTCTCTTGCCATTCGTTTCTTAGATAAACTGATTCGGAGAGTCGATAGCGTTTCTCAGTCAAGGGTCGATATTTTTCCCCATCGTGAGAAATTTCCAACACACCTTGGTCGATCATTTTGAAAATATCTTCAGCGGTTATATCCAATGTCGGATTTTTAATTAACTGTTCCAAAGAAACACCGTCTTGCGGAATATTTTTTATGAAATCGTTCCAAGCCGCAGGAATCTCTCCACACATGATATTTGGGGCTTTTACCCTTACTTCCGAATCGATTTTCAACACAGAAGGCAGAGCAACATCCATCACCTCGCCAACTGTACACAAGTAATATGAAGCAATCCAATCCCAAATCCTTAACTGAATGGAACTAACTACCGGATTGCGTTTTGGAATGAAGGCAACAGGTCGGGTTTTAAACGATGGTTTTTGATCATGAATCCGAACCACAATCCCTGTGCAAAGCCTGTTCCCAATGGGCACTACCACACGATAACCAACCTCGGGTATCGATGAACCCGAAGGAACCGAATATGTAAAAAAACCGTGCTTTATGGGTAAAACAACATCAAGGAACATTTTAGGTGAAAATTTGTTAAAGATACATCAAAACTGCATTCCAAACAGTGGTCAAACAAAAATCGGTATCTTTTTTGTAACTTTGCGACGATACCTTAAAAACGATTAAAAATTTATTTTATTTAAAATCAACAACTTTGAGCCAGGTGATATCAGAACGTATTTCTATTAGTGAGATTTGAAGCCGGCTATAGAAACGATTTTCATGTGAGCCACTTAAAAATAAAAAGCGATGAGACAAAAACTTTTACTGATGATTTTAGACGGATGGGGAATAGGAGATGGATCCAAATCCGACGTAATTGCTAACACACCAACGCCGAACTTAGACAAACTGAAGGCACGTTATCCTCATTCATACCTTTTAACATGTGGAGAAAACGTCGGCCTTCCTGATGGACAAATGGGGAACTCTGAAGTAGGACACCTAAACATCGGAGCAGGCCGAATTGTCTATCAAGATCTTGTAAAAATCAATAAAGCCATTGCTGATAATTCCATTTCAGACAATCCGGTCATCAAAGCGGCTTACACCTACGCTAAAGAGAACAACAAGGCAATTCATTTCCTAGGTTTGGTTAGCAACGGTGGAGTACACTCATCCGACAAGCATCTTTACAAACTTTGCGATATTGCCAAAGATTATGGTCTTGATAAGGTTTATATCCACGCGTTCACCGATGGTCGCGACACAGATCCGCGCAGTGGTTTAACATTCATAAAACAATTAGAAGAACATCTCAAAACATCTCGTGGGAAAATAGCTACCGTTACCGGCCGTTATTATGCTATGGATCGCGATAAGCGCTGGGAGCGCATCAAAGAAGCCTACGATGCGTTGGTTTTTGGTAAAGGGCTATATTTTCAAAACGCAGTTGATGCTGTGGAGAAATCTTATCAAAACGAAATAACCGATGAGTTTATTAAACCAAGCGTAATAGTTGATCCACAAGGCAAACCTATAGCAACCATTCAAGAAGGCGATGTTGTCTTTTGTTTTAATTTCCGAACCGATCGTTTGCGGGAAATGACCATCGTTCTTACGCAAAAAGATATGCCGGAACATGGAATGAAGACAATGCCGTTGTATTATCTGACCATGACTCGCTATGATGACACATTTCAGAATGTTCACGTGGTTTACGATAAGGACAACCTCAACGATACGCTTGGAGAAGTTGTTTCCAAGGCAGGACTGCAACAGTTAAGGATTGCTGAGACCGAAAAATATGCCCACGTCACATTCTTTTTCAGCGGAGGGCGCGAAGAAGTATTTCCCGGAGAACGACGTGTTCTAATACAATCACCCAAAGTAGCCACCTATGATTTGAAACCGGAAATGAGTGCCTATGAAGTAAAAGATGCCGTCATTGAAGAAATCAATAAAGACGATCTGAACTTTATTTGTTTAAATTTTGCCAACGGAGATATGGTGGGACATACCGGAGTTTACGATGCCATTCAAAAAGCCGTTAAAGCTGTTGACGATTGCGTCGGTCAAGTTGTTGATGCTGCTCAAAAAAGAGGTTTCGAAATTATCATCATTGCGGATCATGGAAATGCCGATAATGCTGTAAACCCCGATGGGACGCCCAATACCGCACATTCACTCAATCCGGTTCCATGTTTAGTTATCTCAGATCGTTATTCCAAGGTGAACTCCGGAGTTTTAGCGGATATAGCTCCAACAGTGTGTAAAATGTTAGAGCTACCTATACCTGAGGTTATGACCGGAAAAATTTTGGTTGAATAATGAATTCTGAGCCTGTAATGTTCGAAATAAAAAATACACTTGTCAGCCTTGATATCGTTGAAAAGCATTTTGAATGTAATCTGAATCTTTGTAAAGGAGCATGTTGTGTTGAAGGAGAATCGGGGGCGCCCGTAACGGAGACGGAAAAAGATATTCTTGCCGAAGTCTATCCTTTGGTTAGCGAGTTTATGACTCCGGAGGGAATTGATGCAGTAGAATCTCAAGGTTGGTATGTTTATGATGTTGATGGTGATTGCGTTACGCCGTTGGTTGGGGGAAAACAGTGTGCTTATAGTTTTACCGATGAAAACAATATCGTCCTTTGCGCAATTGAGGCAGCTTTTCGTCAAAAAAAAATTGATTTTCAAAAACCCATCAGCTGCCATTTATTTCCTATACGAGTTAAAAAATATAATTCATACCAAGCCGTTAATTATGAACAGATAAAAATTTGTCAAACAGCTTGCCAGGTGGGAAAAATTAACCAACTTCCGCTCTATCAATTTCTCAAAGAGCCTCTTATTAGAGCCTACGGAGAAGAATGGTTTCAAGAGTTGGAAATAGTTGCCACAGAATGGAATAAAACCAAAGGCAATGACTAAACGAATACTTGGGTTTTTACTATTATTCCTGTCGTTAACGATGGTCGAACTCAATGCTCAGGAATTCGATCCTCGAAAGGATTTCATTTATGGTGAGGATTATTTTCGCCCCTACTCACCGTATCTCGTTGTTAATGGAGGCTACGGATTCAACTTCAACACTCAAAAGCCGGAACAAAATCTAGCAGTAGATTATCATTTTCGATGGAAATTTGAATATCTCCATTTCAACCTTGGCTATTTCTCATCAACCGAACGATTTTTAGAAGGAGCTAAATTTAAAATTTATCGTTCCCCACAACGCTCTCAGGAATTCCATGTTGGACTGGGAACACGCTATTCTGTGTTGAAACACAATATCGGAGGATATGGCGGGATATCTTTAGTAGCAGGCAGGCAAAAAATGAACGATGATATGTTCATCACTCGATTGGGGCCCGGAGTGTATGCTCAACTACATTACCACTGGAAGCCGGTTTACGATTTAGGGATTGGTACAGCCTTATATCTCTCCGTAAGTGAACATTGGCAGGTTCTCGGATTGCAGGTTAGCTTCTTATTCTCAGGCGATTATAAACCACCGGCACCCCCAAAAGTCTATTAAAAAATTCACCAAATCATAAAAATCATGAAAGGAATCCAAGACTACATTGAAAAGAACAAACAGCGTTTTTTAGACGAATTGTTTGACTACATTCGAATTCCGTCGGTAAGTTCCGTAACAGAACATAAACAAGACATGCAACGCGCTGCCGAGTGGTTAAAAGATGCATTGCTGAAGGCAGGTTGCGACACTGCACAAGTTTATCAAACCAGCGGACATCCAATTACCTACGCAGAAAAAATCATAGATCCCAAGCTACCAACCGTTCTTGTTTACGGCCACATGGACGTGATGCCAGTAGATCCGATCGATTTGTGGCAATCTGCACCTTTTGAACCTGTAATTCGTGATGGAAAAATCTACGCTCGCGGTGCCGACGACGATAAAGGACAAGGATTTATGCATGTAAAAGCCTTTGAATTTATGGTTAAGACCAATCAATTGCCTTGCAATGTTAAATTCATGTTCGAAGGCGAGGAAGAAATTGGTTCTTCGGCACTTACACAGTGGTGCGTTGACAATAAGGAAATGTTAAAAAGCGACATCATTTTGGTTAGCGACACAGGAATGATAGCCCGCGATATACCATCCATCACCGTTGGACTTCGTGGCTTGGCTTATTGGCAAATTAAAGTAACCGGACCAAATCGTGATTTACATTCAGGATTGTTTGGTGGAGCTGTGGCCAATCCCATCAATGTTTTGGCAAAAATGATAGCCGATCTTCACGACGAAAATCATCGAATTACCGTTCCCCATTTCTACGACGATGTTCTAGAGGCAACACCGGAAGAACGTAAACTACTCAATCAGGCGCCTTTCAGTCTTGAGGAATACAAAAAAGCTCTTGCTATTGAAGATGTTCATGGCGAAAAAGGATATACCACCATTGAACGAACAGGC
>DAOTAV010000090.1:0-9570 GCA_035382785.1 Salinivirgaceae bacterium
ATGTTCGGCTTTGGGGTCATAAGCATACTCCACCTTTGCTTCGGCTTCGGAAGCAAAAACCGTTTTTTCTTCCGTTTTTTGAACACCTTGGGGTTTTTGTGGCGGTCGAGTTAAATAGTTAAACAAGTCACGAGCATAGGCAACTTCAGGGGCTGTAGCGAATTTGCGGATGTATTCATCGAGTGTTTTGACAAAGGTGGCCGAATCGGTGGTTTTACCTACGGCTATTGCTTTCAAAAGCGCAAATTTTGCTCTATACTGATTGGCGGGGAAGGCCGAGTCGGAAAACTGGCATTTCTCTATCACCTTATCGTATTGTTCCGATCTGAATAGTCGATAAGTTGTGCTGTACAAGAATCGTAAGGCTTGTTCTTTTTCGGCTTCTAGCCTATAAAAATCAGGATTGGTGATTGCCTGGGCGTATCGACTTTCCGGATATTTACTCAAAAGTTTTTGCTTGTATTCATTGGCTTTTTGTTCTTCGGCTAAATTGGTATAGATTTTATAAAGATTATACCAAACCTGCAACTCATAGATGGTTTCAGGAAAACGCGTCAATAGTTTTAAATAGGTTTCTGCTGCTAACGGCAGATCTTCAATTTTTTCCTTGTAAACTCCGGCAGCTTTGTACAAGGCAACATGAATAAGACTATCCGACACACGCATTGCCGAATCGGTCAGTGGCAGATTCTGAAGGTAAAACTCTCTTTTTTTAGGATCGATCTCGCGGCTTGCGGCTGTGGCATTCGACGAGACAGCACCTTGTTGGTCACTAAAGAGATCGAAGCCCGTGGAAGCTTTGTCGGAGCGTCGCCAATCATCCTCCAAAGGTCGCTGTCCCCATTTGGCTTCGAATTGAATGGCTCCGGCAGCCAAAGTGTTAGGATTGTAAAAATACCATCCTCCTCCCCCAAAACTCTGTTCGAGGTTTTGCCCCCTTTGTTCAGCCATGGCCGAAGCCATTCGATTCATTTGCTCCCGAGCTTTTTCATCTTGTTCTTTTTTGGTGAGGTCGGCAATAATTCTATCGATCAAACTATTGCGCTCCGGTTCGCTCATTCGTGCTACTCGCTGCAAGCTGTCTTGGGTGGAGACTACCGTAAGGTGTTGTACTAATTCATTCAGATTTTCCGACAATCGTTTGTAGGATTTATAGTCGGGAATATTTTGTGAAACAAATTTCATGGCACTGTCGAGGTAGATCTGTGCTTTGGAGTAATTAGGTTGTTCAAAATAAATTTTCCCTAATTCCAAATAAGCCAAACCTTTCTGTGCATTGTTGATCTTCGATTTATGAGCCGATTGTAGAAACAAATCGATGGCTTCATTGATATTTCCCTCGTTTAATGCGATTTTCCCAAGTGCAAAATAAAGTTGATCGAGATAATCGCTGTTTTTATCTTCCCGAATCATCTTGCGCAACTCTTTTTTCAAATAGGAATTATCTTTTTGATCTTTCGAAGCTAATTGCGCAAGATTGATCCGCGCGTTGAATGCCATATCGTAATTATTGTTGCGGCGAAGTACGATTTTGTATTTTTCAACAGCGTTCCGATCGTCGCCTAAGCGTTGGTATATCTGAGCTAAAATAAATTCGTACCGATATTTCTCCTTTTTACTTTTGGTCAGAACCACGGCCTCTTCAAGATTTTTAGCCGCAAGCTCAAGTTGATTTTGCTTTAAATGAAAATCGGCTTTAATTAGAAACAAATCGCGATGCAGATGTTTTGGAAAGTCCTCGGTACTCTCAAGCAGCTGCAATAGAGTTTCGGCTCTTCTGATGTTTCCCATCTCAACATAGGTTCGTGCCAACCACAGTTGGGCGTCGTATTTTATTGGTTCCCGGTTATAAGTTTGGATTACGTAGGTGAAAGCCTCGATGGCTGCAAAAAAATCGCGGCGCATAAAATGCGATTTTCCGATAAGCATATAAGAATGCCATGTCCATTTGACGTATTCCTGACGATCGTAAAACTCTTGCTGTCGTTTGTTTTTAGGACGTTTCGAAGGCTTTGCGGTAATAGAGTGCTTCTGAATCACCTTAGAGGCTTTTTTGAAGGCCCGATCCATGTCGCTGTTGCCCTTTGACGAGGCTCCTTTGATTGAATAAACGAAGATGGGCAAAATATCGTTGTAGTTATCCTTTGTCCCTTGTTCAATTTTTTTTAATCCTTCGCGATAAGCTAAATCCCCGTTATAATATGCATTGAAGTATGCTGTTACGTTATGATAAGTTCGTGTGGCTATCGTGTTTTTTTGATTCGAACATCCCCACAAGATGAGTATGGTAATACTCAACATCCCCAATATTGTATAAATACCTCTTCTCACGTTAGTTTAGGATTTTATTTGTACAATGCGTGTTGGCGGAAACTCGCGATGTCTTTTTTCCACAGCTGCGTTTACATTCTTAGCCAGCATAAGATAATGTTCTCCCACCACATTTTCTTTTAAGGCCGATGGTTCGCCTTGATCGGAATCGTTGACAATGCTTTCAAATATTGGAATTTTTCCGAGAATTGGAATGGAAAATTCTTCGGCGATAGCATCAAGTTTTTCTTTCCCGAAAATGTAATATTTGTTGTTGGGTAATTCAGCCGGTGTGAACCATGCCATATTTTCAACCAATCCCAAAATAGGGACATTAATTGAGTCGTTTCGAAACATGTTAATTCCTTTTACCACATCGGCAATAGCAACCTGTTGAGGAGTTGTAACCACCACAACGCCGGTGAGAGCAACCGATTGAACAATAGTCAGGTGAACATCTCCGGTTCCTGGAGGCATATCAATAATCAAATAATCAAGTTCGCCCCAGTCGGGATCAAGCATAATTTGTTTTAAAGCGGATGTTGCCATGGCACCACGCCAAATCAATGGTTGCCGGGGATTCACAAAAAAACCTATTGACATTAGTTTTATGCCAAACTTTGCAATGGGTTGTATAACCTCAGAGCCGTTTTGCTCAATGATAGCTGGAACTGCACCGTTTAGACCGGTCATTTGTGGCAAGCTGGGACCATAAATATCGGCATCGAGCAATCCCACCTGAAAACCTAATCGCGATAAGCCGACGGCAAGGTTAACCGCTACGGTTGATTTTCCAACACCGCCCTTTCCTGATGCAACCCCGATAATGTTTTTTACTCCATCGAGTCCGGTGGAAGGTTTCTCTTTTTTCAAAACACGTATGTTTATCCGATTACGGACATCGATTCCGGGAAAATCGGACTCTAATTGCTCGATGCAACGATAGTGAATTTCCCGTATATGCGGATCACGGTCGGTTTTAAACGTAAGGGTGAAGTTAACTTCGTTGCCGTTTATTTTTATCTGCTGAACATAACCTAATGAAACAATATCGCTCCCTTCCACGGGATGCGCTATTTTTTGTAATGATCTAAATATTTCCTTTACGGTGATTTCCATCTCTTATAGTATTTGTATCGGATTTTTTGTTTTTAAAACAAAACGTGAGGGTGCCAGAAATGTTTTTCGAAATCGACAATTTGATTGTTCTCTATGTGTATTCCTTCGGCTTGCAAAAGTTCCACCATTGAATTCCCGACAAAGTATCGTTTACCGGTGAGTAATCCGTTTCGGTTAACCACACGATGTGCCGGTAGAAATCGCGGTAAATTGCGCGAACTGTTTAAAGCCCAACCAACCAACCGAGCACCTTGTTTACTTCCAAGACACTCAGCAATAGCACCATAGGTAGTAACTCTACCGTATGGTATTTGTTGTACTATCCAATAAACTGATTCGTAGTAGTTCGTTGTTGTCATAGTCCGGCTCCGATAAATCACGATCGTTGGGTAATCGAAATTTCAGATAAGTGATATTAAACCCTTGCGATTCAAACCATGTTTCGTACCTGGTTTTTATGGTTAAGGCCTCATCATTGAGGGGTGAAGCATACAGATTTTCGGTTGAATAAAGGATTTCTAAGCCATTATGTTCCAACACAAGGCGAGTGTAGCGATGCAAAAACAGATTATCGGTTTTAAGATGAACAATAGCATTGTGTTTTAAAAATTGCTGGTACCGACTAAGAAACGACGAATGGGTCAATCGGTTTTTTGCACTGCGAGTTTTGGGCTGTGGGTCAGGAAAAGTAATCCAAATTTCGTCAACTTCATCGGGCGCAAAAAATCGACATATAAATTCGATTCTTGTCCGCAGGAAAGCAATGTTGCTCAATTGTTCTTGCTGAACGGTTTTTGCTCCTCTCCAAATGCGTGCTCCTTTGATATCGACCCCAATAAAATTTTTTTGCGGGTGCTTCCTTCCTAATTCCACCGTATATTCTCCGTAACCGCAACCCAATTCTAACACTATGGGATGGAGGTTCTTAAATATTGAACTTCGCCAATTTCCTTTTATGGGATGATCGTTGTGTCGAGCATCAATCAAATCCGGCTGCACTACATGTGAAAATGTAGCATTTTCGGCAAATTTTTCCAATTTGTTTTTTCCCACGCTATTCCGATTTTTCAACTCGTATTCCGATATTGTTAATTGCCTTCAACACAGTGTCGCGCATAGCATGTTGAACGCTTATCCGATAATTCCCCGACATTGGAAATCGTATTCTACGTTTGTATAAAACAGAACTTGACCAGAGACTTCCCCAGCCACTTCCCAGCCATTTCCCGGTTACATCGGCCAACATACAATTGACGGTATCGGTAAGGGATTTACGGTTGGGAAACTCAATCTTCACATAAAGATATAGGTTACGATATTTATAATCGCCACTGTTCCGAATCTGAAGAAGCACATTATGAGGATTGACGGTATCGGTAATGGGAATCTCAAATCGATAGATGCTATCCATGTGCCATTTCATCGATGGAACCGTATAAGAGGTGTCGTACACGCGATTATCGTCGCATGAGGTGAGAGAAATGACCGTAAATAAAACTAAAAAAATGACCGGTAGCGACAATTGCTTTATCATGGTGATTTTCTTTTACTGATTATTTTCTTTCGGGCCCTGTTTTTGATTCCCATTCCCTGAATTTGTATTGTTGGGTTTCTTGTAGAACTTTTTATGTTTTTGGTGCTGCTTCTTTTGGAAATTACGATTTTCGGGCTTGGTTTCGGGTTCTGCTTTTTCGATGGAAGTCGTTGTCTCCGAATCTATTGGGCGATCACTAAACACGTGCATATATGCCGGTTTAACGGATTCTTTCCCTTGCAATTTCTCGGGTTCGATACCTTTTTTGTTCAATTCAATAATCTCGGCTACTCGTTGAGGAGTAAGGGGGATTAAAAGATTTTTGTCGGAATTCTCGAGGCTGTACCAAAGGATTTGTTTGAATACGTCGGTTTTTTGATGAATGGCTTTGCCTTCTTTCGTCAGTAGGGCAACATCGGTTGGCGGAAGATTAGTTCTGGCATCGAGATACGCGTCGAGTTCATAGTTAAGGCAACATTTCAGTTTAGAACATTGCCCGGCAAGTTTTTGCGGATTCAGCGACATTTCCTGATATCGAGCCGAATTGGTGGCTACCGAAACAAAATTGTTAATCCAAGTGCTGCAACATAACTCTCGGCCGCAGGTTCCAATTCCTCCTATTCGGCCGGCCTCCTGCCTTGCTCCGATTTGCTTCATCTCAACCCTGATTTTAAAGCGATCGGCAAGTACTTTTATCAACTGACGGAAATCGACCCGTTCGTCGGCGATATAGTAAAATATGGCTTTGGATTTATCGCCCTGATATTCTACATCACCGATTTTCATATCCAGACCAAGACTCCTTGCTATCTTTCGCGACTCTATCATAGTTGAATATTCCAGTGCCGTTGCTTCCCGCCATTTTTCCAAGTCGGCAGGTTTGGCTTTCCTGAAGATCTTTTTAAACTCACCGCCGATGGGTATGCGATTGCGTTTCAGTTGTTCGAAAACAACCTCACCCAGCAACGATACCACACCGATATCGTGCCCGGGATTTCCTTCCACGGCAACATACTCGCCTATGTTAAGATTTAACCCGTTGATGTTGTGATAATATCCTTTTCGAGTATTTTTAAATTTCACTTCCACAATGTCCTTAAACAGAGCTCTGGAAGGTTTCTTATAAAACCAATTATAAACGTTCAATTTGTCGAAATTCCCGGTCAGCCTTTCACGGTTTGGACTTTCTTCCGGTTGAGGAATTTCGTAGCGAATATATTGATTGGGGTTATTATTTTCTTGTTCCATGGGTCTATATCATTTAAACGGCAAAGGTAAGCATTTTTAACCGTTCTTTAAAACGTTTTTTTGTTTTGCTTATTATTTCCACCCAACGCCGGAGAAATAGGTTCGGCACACGGTAACTTTCGATAATGTCGAATAAATCTGTTGTTTATTCAGTTCATCGGATATTTCTTACACTTGTTTAGCAGAAATCATAAATAAAAAAGGCTACCGCAAGGATAGCCTTTTTTTAGGAGACGGCATCACTGCTTATCCCAATATTCTGGGGTTAGCTTTCATTACCAACTCTGAAAGAATTCTCGCCGGGTTCTCAAAACGGCTGGTCAATAGCATCGAAGCAATGATATAGGGTTTATAGCCCGCTTCCTGATAGGTATCGAGCCGATATTTTTCGAAGACATCGGCACTAACTTCCCCGTTTTTACAAGACACACCACTGATATCGGCCGGAAGGCAATGCATATAGAGCGCATTTTTGTCTTTGGTCAGGTTCATTTTGCTTTCGTTATATTCCCAATCGATATGTTTCGCATTTTCAGCCAAACATTGTTTTTCGAGATCCTTAAGAGCGGCACTATCGCCTTTGCGTAAAAGTTCGGTGCGCTGTTCCATGATTTTGTAAGGTGCCCAACTTTTGGGATAAACTATTTCGGCATCGGTCATAGCTTCATCCATGGAGTTAACTATCTTAAACTGACCTCCGCTTTTGGATGCGTTATCGCGTGCCAGATCAACGATTTCGGGTATAAGCTCGTAGCCTTCGGGATAAGCTAAGGTTACATTCATACCAAAGCGTGTCATCAAAGCGATGATTCCCTGGGGTACTGAAAGCGGCTTTCCGTAACTTGGAGAGTGTGCCCAACTCATTGTGATGCGTTTGCCTCGCAATGCTTCAACTGACCCGAAATGATTGATAAGATGTAACAGGTCGCTCATCGTTTGCGTCGGATGATCCATATCGCATTGCAGATTTACTAACGCCGGGCGTTGGGGTAGCACTCCGTTTTCATAGCCTTCGTCGAGCGAGGCAGCCACCTGACGCATATAGCGGTTGCCTTCACCGAGAAACATATCGTCGCGAATACCGATAAACTCCGATAGAAACGATATCATTTGAGCCGTTTCCCTAACTGTTTCTCCATGTGCTATCTGCGACTTGGTTTCATCAAGATCCTGAACGACACAACCAAGCAGGTTGCACGCCGAAGAAAACGAAAACCTTGTTCGGGTAGAATTATCGCGAAAGATCGATACCGCGATCCCACTGTCGAATACTCGGGTCGATATATTTTGCTTTCGCATCTCGCGAAGAATTTCAGCCACTTCAAGGACAAACATCAATTCGTCGTATGATTTTTCCCAAGTCAGCAAAAAATCTTTCCGATGTAGGTTCCCTGTGTAATTACCCAAATTGGCTATGCGTTTCAATAGTTTTTCCATAGTTTTGGTCGATTATAAAGTTTTTTATTCGATGATCATGGCAAAAGCAGCGTAAAATGCCGAGGCTTGTATTAGTTGTTCAATGGATATTTTTTCGTTGGGAGCGTGTGCCAAAACTTCGTTTCCGGGTCCAAAGCCGATGGTGGGTATTTTATGTATGCCGTTGATTACCACCCCATTGGTTGAAAATGTCCATTTATCAACAACCGGCTTTTTCCCGAATAACTCTTCGTAAACCTTAACACCTGTTTTAACAATGGGTTCCGACTCTTCTATTTTCCAAGTGGGATAGTATTTTTCCATGCCATATTTCAAACCTGTATAGGCCATTTCTTCATATTGTAACACTTCCACACGGGCATTTAAACCTTCAATGATATGTTGAATTTCCTTCACCGCCGATTCTTTAGTCTCGCCCCAAGTCAAACGCCGATCGAGGTGAATTCGGGCATAGTCGGCAACGGCACATAACGAAGGCGAGCCGGAAACTATTTCCGAAATGGTTATTGAACCTTTTCCAAGGAAAGGATCGTAAGCCAAACGATCGTTGAGTTTTTCGATCTCCAAAGCTACTTTTGAGGCCATGTAAATGGCGTTTACACCCCTTTCGGGAGCAGATCCGTGCGACGAACGACCGTAAAAATGAACGCGTATTTCCATTCTTCCCCGGTGGCCTCGATAAATCTGACAATTGGTAGGTTCGGTACTAATGGCAAAATCAGGTTTCAAGCCTTCCTCTTCGATGAGGTACTTCCAGCACAAACCGTCGCAATCCTCCTCTATTACGCTACCGACAAAGTAGATGGTCCAATCGCGTTCAAATCCCAGCTGTTTAAGAATTCGACCGGCAGTAACAAAGGATGCAATACCACCTTTTTGGTCAACCGTGCCGCGTCCGTGAACATATCCGTGGCGAATTTCACCTCCCAAGGGATCAAAATCCCAGTTTTCAAGCTGTCCAAGATCAACGGTATCGATGTGTCCATCAATGGCCAAGATTTTTTTACCGTTTCCGATTCGTCCGATGCAATTTCCTAATCCATCGATGCGAACCTCGTCGAATCCGGCTTCTTCCATCTGTCGTTTCAAACATTGAACCACTTCGCGCTCCTGAAGGCTTAGAGACTTGATTTTTACCAACTCCGAAAGGTTTTGAGCTGTGTAATTGCCGTATTCGTCAGCAAGTTTGAGTATTTTGGCAAACGTTTCGTGCATAGGGCGTTAAATTTTCCCTAAATGTAGATAAATTTATCAACATTCATAACCGTTGACAGAAAGTTTTTTGATGTCGTCTTCAGAAAAAACTTTTCTCAAAAACAATGAATTAGGCAGATTCGGCTAACTCCCCTACTTACTTTCAGCACGTTTACCTTGTGATCTTATAAAGAAATGGTATGGTCTGTTTTTGAACGAATTGAATAAAATCTGACGAATCTGTTTACAACTAAATTCTGTTCCACCTTTGACCAATCAAAAACCAACTTTGTTTCCATGTTGTTTCCATAGTGTTTCCATGATGTTTCCATAAAAGGCCATTTTATGGAAACACTATGGAAAGATGGTGGAATGATGGTTAAAAGATGATGGAAAGAAGAGGGGTAAAAAACAGCACCCATGGTAAGTCCATTTTCAAAAGAAAAGAGGTTTTAAGAGAAAAAATCGGATACCCAAAAACCTTGCAAAAACGCAAAACCCAGTAACCGATAACACCGAAACTGAAGTGTCATCCGTTCCCGCTCTATATTTGAAGTAGAAGTATGATTTGTGTTATGTGTAATAACTATTGAACAAAAAAACTAAAAATCAAGCGAAATTAATAGACAAATAGCTTAAAAAAGGTGAAAAACATAAAGTAGTTTTGTTGCTACTTTCTTATGCCGGTTCAATTTCCAATGGTTTTGTGCGGTAATAAATGAAAGATG
>DAOTAV010000091.1:0-9410 GCA_035382785.1 Salinivirgaceae bacterium
TATGCGGATTTGATCCGTTTCTACGCACATTATTTGAAAAAAAGCCAGGAATAGCAGCGTTTGAAAATGTAGATTTTTTATAAAAAACTTGCAAAATCCATAATTTATATCGTATCTTTGTTGTGCTGTCGAATGGGAGCTTGCAAGGGGACTGCAGTTCTGTTTAATGACAGTTAGTCAGCATTTTAAGGTTGTTGGGCTGTTTCGATTTTATTCGGAACAGCCTTTTTTTGTAAAAAAAAATGAGCTACATGTGAAGCTACGAGATTAAAATTTTTATTTTTGTTGAGATAATCAAGGATTTAACTTAATAAACACAATATCATGAGAAAATTAATTTCATTATTTGCCGCCTTCTGTTTGATGGCCTCGAGCCATATTATGAAGGCCGACGAAGGCATGTGGTTGCCGGTTTTGGTAAATAAACTGAATATAGGCCACATGACCGAACTAGGATTTAAACTTACAGCAGAGGATGTTTATTCCATCAACCAAGCTTGTTTAAAAGATGCAATTGTGCATTTGCATGGTTGCACAGGAGAATTTATTTCTTCACGCGGGTTGCTGCTCACTAACCACCATTGCGCTTACGGAGACATCCAAAGCCACAGTTCGGTTGAACACGATTATTTGACTAACGGATTTTGGGCAATGACTCAAGAAGAGGAACTTGCAAATCCGGGAAAAATGGCTTCTATATTAATTAGGGCCGAAGATGTAACCGAACGCTTTATGTCAACTCTAAACGATGCCATGTCAGAATTGGAAAGATATAAAGTGATTGATAGTTTGATAAAAGTGATTCAGCAAGATGTTAGAAAAGAAACTCCGAATTATAGAGCTTCGGTAACACCGCTGTTACATTACAATCAGTTCATGTTGTTTGTTTATCAAGATTTCAGTGATGTTCGTTTAGTGGGAGCTCCACCAGAATCCATCGGAAAGTTTGGCGCTGATACCGACAACTGGATGTGGCCACGCCATACCGGTGATTTTTCACTTTATCGGGTATATGCCAATAAAAATAACGAGCCCGCATCATACTCACCTGAAAATGTTCCCTATCGCCCCAAAAGTTACCTTAAAATAAGTTTGTCCGGCATTGAAGAAGGTGATTTTACGATGATTATGGGATATCCGGGTCGTACCAATCGTTATTTAACTTCATGGGGAGTGAAAAATCTGATGGAAAATTCAAATGCGCTTAGGGCTTACATTCGTGGAGTTAAACAGGATGTATGGATGAAACATATGAAAGCCGACGATGCTGTGCGAATTAAATATGCATCCAAGTACGCTAGTTCTTCAAATTATTGGAAATATTCCATCGGACAAAATCAAGGCTTACAAAATCTCAATGTAATCGAAAAGAAACAACGCATAGAGCAAGAGTTTGAGCGCTGGATTGACCAAAGTCCTGACCGAGAAAAATACAAAGGAGTTTTGAGTGGACTCAAAGAATCAACCATCACAAATGAGCCATTAACCCGCGCCAATACCATTGTGATGGAGACCATCCTTATGGGTAGTGAAGGCTTCCTTCAAGCTTTTCGTACTTATCGAATCCTTTACCAACAGATGAAAGACGGCGACAGCGCAAAAATTGAGCGAGGGCGCAAAAGGATAATTTCCATGGCCGATGAATTCTACAAAGATTATGATGCAAAACTCGATATGGATGCTACTATAGCTATGATCGAAATATGTATGAAAGAACTCGATCCGGCTTACCATCCGGAGTTTTTCAAAACCATAAAAACCAAATACAAAGGTAATGTGGCCAAATATTTACAAAAAGAACTTGCGAAATCGGCGTTTTACGATCAGCAAAAATTCATTCCTTTCATTGAAAATGCAACGTTAAAAACATTGGATAAAGATCCAATGATTAAAATTGGCGGGCAGATATCTGAAATATTCAACAAAATTAACGACCTACAACAAAAAAATGAAGAATCACTAGCCAGAAACTATCGCCTGTTTGTTGAAGGATTAATGAAGATGCAGCCCGAACGCAAATTCTATCCCGATGCCAACAGTACGATGCGGCTTACTTATGGTACTGTTGGGGGCTACGATCCGCGCGATGCTGTCCATTACAAATATTATACTACCCTTGAAGGAGTAATGGAGAAAGAGAATCCTAACGAGCGTGAATTTAACGTACCAGCTCGATTAAAAGAGCTTTACCAAAATAAAGACTACGGTCGATATGCTAATAAGGATGGAAAAATGGTAGTAGCTTTCTTAGCCAATACCGATATTACAGGAGGGAATTCAGGTAGTCCGATCATGAACGCCAGAGGAGAATTGATTGGTTGCGCGTTTGACGGAAACTGGGAAGCCATGAGTGGAGATATTGCCTTTGAACCCGACTACCAAAGAACTATAAGTGTCGATATCCGATATGTGTTATTCATCATTGACAAATTTGCCGGAGCAAAACATCTGATTGACGAAATGGATATTGTGGAGAATTAAATAATCTCAGAGTGAAAAAAATAAGGCACGTATAGTGCCTTATTTTTTTTGCAGGATTTCCGACAAATTACTATTTTTCCAACCTTGAAAAATAAAACAACAAGACTTATGTTTACCAAAGAAATTTACACCCAGAGAAGAAACTCTTTACGAAGCAAAATGAATCAAGGAATAGCCCTGTTTCTAGGGAATTCTGATTCTTCTATGAATTATCCGGCTAATATCTTTAGATTTCGACAAGATAGTAGCTTTTTATACTTTTTTGGTCTCGATTTTCCCGATCTGGCTGCAATTATTGATTTTGAGACGGGCGATGAGATAATTTTTGGAGACGATTTAACCATCGATGATATCATTTGGACGGGACAGCAACCAACAGTAGCCGATCGAGCTCAAATGGTTGGTGTTGAAAGAACTTTACCGTTTTCAAAACTGGAAGAATATCTTACTGAAGCTGTTCGTAAAGGTCGGAAAATACATTTTACACCACCCTATCGGGGTGAGAAAAAGATACAATTAGAGCAACTTTTGGGGATAAGAGCATCGGTTGTGAGAAATTATGCTTCCACGGAGTTTATCAAAGCCATCATTTCACTCCGTAGCGTCAAAGAGGCTTGTGAATTGGAACAACTTGAAAAAGCGGCCAACGTAGGATATCAGATGCATGTAAAAGCCATGCAAATGGCAAAACCCGGAGTTTGTGAACAAACCATAGCAGGAACAGTAGAAGGTATTTCTCTAACCCATGGAGGAATGGTTTCGTTTCCGGTAATATTATCACAAAATGGACAAATCCTTCATAATCATGATCATAGCATGATACTTCAGGAAGGACGATTAATGGTTTGTGATGCCGGAACCGAATCGTTGTTGCATTACGCAAGCGATCACACACGAACTACTCCCGTAGGTGGTAAATTTTCATCTCAACAGAAAGAAATTTATAGGATTGTACTCGATGCCAACAATTCGGCTATGGCAGCCACCAAACCCGGTATCACTTATCAGCAAGTGCATTTACTAGCCTGCAAAGTTATTGCTTCGGGATTGGTGCAATTAGGTTTGATGAAAGGAAATCCTGACGAAATTGTTTCTGCCGGGGCTCATGCACTCTTTTTCCCCCATGGATTGGGGCATATGATTGGGCTTGATGTTCATGATATGGAAGACCTTGGACAAAGTCTGGTAGGTTACGATCAGCAAACACAGCCCATAAATCAGTTCGGTACGGCATACCTTCGTATGGGACGAAAACTCGAACCCGGATTTTGCATTACCAATGAACCCGGGATTTATTTTATACACGATTTAATCGATCTTTGGAAAAGTGAGAAAAAACACGAGAGTTTCATCAACTATTCCGAAGTTGAGAAGTTTCGAAATTTTGGCGGAATCCGACTTGAGGATATGCTTGTCGTAACCGACGATGGATGCCGAATCATCGGCCAGCGTCCCCCGATAACCATAGAAGAAGTTGAGGCCATTGCAGCAAAAGATTAGAAATTTCCATTATTTGATTATCAAATTATAAAACCGTTTCCTACGCTAATAACCTATATTCATAACCGATGAATTCGTTCCTGGAAAATCTAAATCAAATTATCAAAGCCTATAATGATTATGTCGGCGGATATTTAATACTTGCGTTATTATTGCCAACGGGAATTTATTTTTCGATAAAACTAAGGTTTCTTCAAATTACCGGATTAAAACATGCTTTGGATTTAGTACGGGGGAAGTTTTCAAAATCTTCAGACACCGGCGATGTCAGTCATTTTAAAGCTTTAACAACAGCACTTTCAGGAACCGTTGGAACCGGCAACATTGTGGGAGTGGCTTTGGCTATCTATTATGGAGGTCCGGGAGCTGTTTTTTGGTTGTGGGTAACCGGTTTTTTTGGTATGATGTTAAAAATGGTGGAATGTACACTTGCTCAAAAATACCGAAAGATAAATGCCGACGGAACGGTTTCGGGAGGTCCCATGTATTACATTGAAGTTGGACTAAAAGAAAAACTTGGGAAATACGCTCATTATCTGGCATTACTTTTTGCCGGAGCCACAGCTTTATGCACTCTTGGAACCGGTAATATGGCTCAGGCAAACTCTATTTCGGATGCGATGTTTACCAACTACCAAATTCCCGTCTGGATAACCGGTCTGTTAATTTCATCACTGGTATTTTTAATCATTGTCGGAGGTTTGCATCGGATAGCCAACGTAACTTCACGATTAGTGCCTTTTATGGCAGTAGTCTATTTTCTTTTGGCAGTTACTGTTATTTTTGTTCACTGGCGTGAAATCCCTTCAACTTTTGCTCTAATTTTTAAAAGTGCATTTACAGGTACTGCTGCTACCGGAGGTTTTATTGGTTCTACGGTAATGATGACCATGATTTGGGGAATTCGACGCGGATTATTTTCCAACGAGGCAGGACAAGGTTCGGCACCTATGGCTCACGCAGCCGCTAAAACAAAATATCCGATGCGCGAAGGATATGTGGCTTCATTAGAGCCTTTCATCGATACCATTTTAATTTGCACTCTAACAGCTTTGGTGGTTTTGGTCACCGGCGCATGGAAAAGCGGATTAGCTGGCGTTGGAATGACTGTTTATGCTTTTAATGAGGGGCTTGGCATAATTGGACTTGATTTCCTTGGAAAACACGTGGTTGCTTTTGGTCTATTTATGTTTGCGTTCTCGACTATTATAAGTTGGTCGTATTATGGCAGTCGTGCTATTCAATTTCTTTGGGGTGATCGTTGGATCAAACCTTATTACGTGGTTTTTTCCCTTTTTACTTTTCTTGGAGCAGTTTGGGGTTTAGAGCTAGTATGGAATTTTGTGGATATGGTTATTACATTCATGACTATACCAAATCTCATTGCCTTAATTTTGCTGTCGCCGGTGGTGGTTAATGAATATAAACAATATCAACAGCTTTTGAAACAATCGAATAAAATGGATTGATTAAGGGTTTGTTTCGAACTCGGAGTTATTTTCCGATGGTTGTCATCTCAACAGTAGAAACCTGATTACCGGTAGCTTTGAGGATTTTAAATTTGAAGTTTTTAAATTCAAACACCTGATTGACTTTGGGGATAGTTTTTAGGTGATGAATTATGTATCCGGCAAGGGTTTCGTATTGGTCGTTTTCTTCAAGGTTAAAACCGTATTTTTCATTAAGGTAGTCTATTTCAAGACGGCCTGAGAAAATAAATCGATTAGCTTCGATTTGTTTCTCTTCGTAGATATTGGTGTCGTGTTCATCTTGGATTTCACCTAATATTTCCTCCAAGATATCTTCAAGAGTAACAATACCGCTGGTGCCTCCGAATTCATCAACCACAAGGGCAATACTTTTGTGTTGTTTAATCAATTTTTGCAGCAATTTATTGGCTGACATTGACTCCGGCACGATGGGGATTTGGTGAATTATTGTTCGGATTGAAGATGGCGACGAAAACATATCGCTGACATGGATGTAGCCAAGGATGTTGTCGGTATTCCCTTCGTAAACTAAAATACGAGAAAATCCTGATTGTGTGAATTTTTGAATAATTGTGGGAATTTCGGTGTCGATACTGACAGCAAAAAGCTCTTTGCGTGGAACTATACATTCACGGACCGCAATATCTTTAAATTCAAGCGCTTTTTGAAACATTACGGCATTAGGTAACATGGTTTGGTTAGTTTTCATTATGCCTGAATTTTGTGCTACCAAGTCACTTAAATCATCACGATCGAAGGTATGTTGCGGTTCCTCGTTTTTTTTATTTTTGCTAATTAAGCTCATGAAAAATCTCGAGAGCCAAGTCGTAAAGAGTGCAATGGGATAAAATATCAGATAGAAAATAAATGCCGGAATGGAAAACATCTTCAAAGTTTTGTTGGGATTTATCCTAAAAAGAATTTTAGGAATGAATTCTCCAACAAAGAGAATTATTACGGTCGAAATCAGAGTTTGAATGACGAGTACAAACCAAACGTTTGGATTGATGGCTTCAATGTAGGGAGTAAGAATAGCTGAAAAAAATATACCGTAAACAACCAACGCCAGATTATTCCCGATGAGCATGGTTGAGATGAATTGTTCTGGCTTTTTAATGAATATACCCAAGATTGGGCTTAACAATCGACTTTTGTTTCTTTCGATTTCGAGCTTTAGTTTACTTGAAGAAAGATAGGCAATCTCCATTCCTGAAAAGAATGCCGATAAAATAATGGCAAATATAGTTAAACCGATATACATTTTGAGTGACTTTGCATCACAAAATTAATGAAAAGAAAGATTGATAACGGGGTGTTTTTAATCTTTTTGATCAATAGTAAAGATTCCGGTGGGATTTAATATTTTCCAGTCGGTAAAATCCTGCTTTGCTTTGAAACCATTACCCACTATTATGGTTTCTTTGTCGGTGACTTTAATGTATTGATTGCTTTGTATTAATCCGGTTCGTTCGTCCCATTCAATAAATTCTGTGTTGAAACGAGTTCCTTCTATATTCATTGCTTCAATATTTCCGGTGGCCTCCCAACGGTTTTCTTTTTCAAAATAGATAGCTTTGTCGGCTTTAAAAAATGATGTGGCAGTGAGACTATCCGAAAGGAATTCAACGTAGATGCCTTCCAGAAATTCGGTTTTAGGAGTTTCTATCATTGAAAAAACATTCACTGTTGAGGCCTGAATTCGAAGCCGTGTTTTTCCATACTGACTATGAAATAGTGTGATATTTTTTGCCGAAAGTGTCGGCATTTCAGTTATATCCGGAATGTTTCGTACTTGGTCAATCCCCGGAGCACAGCTACTTAAAAGAGAAAAGATGGCTATCGTTAAAATAGCCATCTTGAGTTTTTTGTAGTTTAGCAGGTTTTTCATTTTCTGATTCGTACTCGGGTTACTTCATTAATCCAACCGGGGACAGTGTATTCTTGTCCTTCTTTGACATCGTTAAAGAAGGATTCCTCTTGGGTTGGGAAGTAGGAAGAGTAAGTGGCAATTAATTGATCCGCTTCTTCGGCTACACTAGAATCAACTCGTTTTGCTTGAATGAATTTATCAACAGCAGCCCAATAAGCGCTATTTTGTTCAAACGGCTTATCGCTGATGTTTTTATTATAGCTTGCATATAAGCGACCAATGGTTATCAATGAGCGGCCATCGTTCGGATTAAGTTCCAGTGCCTGACGGGCTATTCTTCGTGTTTCTGCTGGATTTTGTCCGGAGGCCAGATAAATTAAAGCTAATTCCGAAAGGTATCGGGCTTTGATAGCCGAGGAATCTTCCAAATTAATGGCTTGTTGATAATAGGGGATAGCTTTATTGAAATCTTTACGTGCAAGGAAATATTTCCCAAGATTGTAGGCTGATGCTGATGAAGGTTTTAGTTCATGTACTTTTTCGGCAGCTTTGGCATATACCGGCGAATCTTCGCACTTAACTGCTTGCATCATGTTCAAAACAGCAGTAAGGTTATCGATATCTTCTGGTGCGGAGTTGAATTTTGCTTCAGCTACCGGAATTATTGCATCACAATTGGCAGCTCTAGAACCTGCAAAGAGGACTTGAATGTTGTCCATTACTCCTTTTATAGTTTCTTTTTCTTTATCGTCTTTTGAATTTTTAAATTGGAAATCAAGTATTTCCATTGATTTTGAAAAATTGTTAACGACCTCATCGGCTTGTATTTGGTTTTTATTGAAGAGCTCAATGGAAAGCTGCATTAGGAGATTAATTCCAAATTCGGGAACTGCATTTCCTTCGGCTTTTATGATTTCGGAGATAATTTTGTAGCTTTCAGCACTTCTTTCAGGATCAAGATCTCTCAGATCAACGGCTTTGCGTGCCATAACTTCTGCCTTCTTGCCAAAATATTGGGCGCGTCGGTCATAGATTAAAAGTACGGTATCGACATAAGCTCTACGCAATGCCGGGTCTTTAGTTTCACTGATCAGAATTTTGAACATTGTAACACCGTGAATATACATGTTAAGACTGGCACGTGGAGCTTCATTAAAAAGTATTCTCCATGAGGGTAAGGCATCTTTAAAAGCTTTTTGTTTCACAAACTGTTGATAAAGCGATAAGTTAGTAACCGCTCTGATGCTGTCTTGGCCTTTCCCAAATTTTGAACCGTCTTCAATACCTTTTTGTGCCATGGTAAACGATAAAAGGCACGTTAAAGTGGCAAATGTGGTAAGAGCTTTTTTTGAAATCATCGTTTTAGTTTTTAACGTGTTAATCATATTTTGGCTTATAAAACCATATTTCACTGAATCGTAATTTAAAACTTAGACGAGCGTAATAGTCTTTGATTTGGTTGTTACTATTGGTGCCCAATTGCCCCATTTGCATATCGATGTCTAATGCATAAATTCCTCGTCGAATGGGCATGGTAATTCCGCTTGCGAATCCAAATAGATTGATGTCGGTGTTGTTTACTCTTAGATTAGTTGTTTCAAAAAATGCACCAAACTTGTATGTCGTTCGTTTAAAGTATCTTGTGGCTGAGTTCCACTGCGGAATCACAGACATACCCGCTGACAGTCGATGTGCATTTTTTATGTTTTGATAGTTGGTTGCTTGCCAATTTTCAAAGTGATATTCAAAACCCAAACTATGTTTGTTGAAAACAGTTTTTCCCGCTCCAAGGGTTATGGAAAATGGCTTGTCGTATTGGATGGTCTTATTGGTGTCGGCCTCAATGATGTCTATAAAGATATTATCATCGGTTGACCAAAGATTTGAGCCTCTTGTTGTTCCCTTAATTGAGTTTCTTTTTCCCTGAATTTTGGTTTGAGGCGAAGCCACTAATCCAATACTGTATCGTGAATTTTCATTTTGCTTGATATGGTACTGTAATCCGATTTTGAAATCAAAATCGCTGAGCTGATCTTTGATGCCTTGTTGTGTGTTAAAGCTGTTGGGTA
>DAOTAV010000092.1:0-9405 GCA_035382785.1 Salinivirgaceae bacterium
AAAATTTTCAACATCTTTGGGTGTTTCAATCCACGCGCCCGCGCGGGGCGCGACAATACCTCCTTATTTAACTTAGTAGCTAACTTTGTTTCAATCCACGCGCCCGCGCGGGGCGCGACTGCTTATTCTATATGTATCGTTTAGCCTTGCCTTTATAAGTTGATTTTGCGAATATAGTTATTTGACTCAAAATATCTCTTATTTTCAACGTTGTTTTTCGATAAAAATCTTATTATCAACCGATGCGAGTCATTCGTTGTTATTTGTTCACTTATGTTTCGCAACTATGGTATCCCTCGATGTCAAAGAGCCTTTGATATCAAATGATCAAACTATCGTTTTCAAGATTATAGGTTGGTTTAGTCCCGTAGTGTTCTACTTTTTGGTCCCAATTGGATCCCAAATAGTAGAATCGTATGCTGTCTTTTTCCTGATCGATGATTTCCAAAAGACGATTTTTTAGAATTACCCACGCGGCCGGATCGATCACGCATTCGAATACTGAATTTTGTGCCCGTTGCCCATAGTCAGTACAGGCTTTGGCTACTTTTCTGAGTCGCTTTTTACCGCCGGCACTAACGGTTTCAACATCATAGGTTATTAAAATCATCATGGATTATTTCATGTAAAAGGGTGGATAATCGTCTAAATCGCCTCGCAAATATCGCGACAGTAGTAGTGCCTGGGCAAAGGGTAGCAATCCTAAAGGAATCTTCTCACCTAAAAAGTCGTGTTGTATTTCTTCTTGTTTTCGTTTTTGAATAGTTTCGATAACAATTTTCTTTCCTTCATCGTTCAACCAAACAGCATTTTCCAAGTCGCCTTCCTTAAAGGAGCTTGATTTGATTTGCCGTTTATTAATCATCGATAACACCAGGCGATCGCCAAAATAGGGACGCAGTTCTTCCATCATATCTAACGCTAAACTCATCCTTCCGGGACGATCAGTGTGTAGGAATCCCACGTAGGGATCTAAGCCAATGGCCTGTAATGCTGATTTGCATTGATGTGCAAGCATAGTGTAGGTAAACGAAAGAAGGGCGTTTACTTTATCGGTTGGAGGGCGTCGATTCCGATTATTAAAACTGAAATTTTCTTTCTGTTGCAGGATCAAATGATCAAAAACCGAGAAATAGGCATTGGCGGCTTCTCCTTCGATTCCTCGTAACATTTCAATTGACGGAGTATCTTCAATTCTTTGTAATGCTAAAGCCAGAATATGGGCGGCATTTTCTATCGATTCCAAAGGTACGATCTCAGGATTGTCTCTAACTACTCGAAGAATCACATTTCGTTGGTTGAAGATTTTGGCTCCAATAAATCGTTTTGAAATTTGCAGTCGGAAATCGGTGTCATCGGCTAATCGATATTGTTTACGTCGTAACAGTACGTTCCCGTTGACAAAGGCGTTTAATTGCCCTTGAAAAAAGCCATGCTCATTTAGGAATGAAACGGATTTGTTGTTTTCGAAACATAATCGAAGGAATGCCGGACTTGCGCCTACGTAGCTGAAGCACACAATATCTTCGATATTGATAATAGGAACTCTGAATCGTTCTTCGTCGTTAACTTTAACCACAACGTTCAATCCATCGCGAGTAAGATAGGCATCGGGAGAGGTTACGTAGAGTGTATTTAATAGTTTTCTCATTCCAGTAAACGTAGATTTCGAATGTTGTATTGATAAGCACTGATTTTTTTTGAAAATATTCTCGGCATGCAATGATCGATCATCGAACAACTTTTACAATGGCTTTTATAGATTGCTTTGGGTGTGACAGTCGATTTAAAAATCTCATGCATACGTTGTGCACATTGCCGAGTAAATGTCCTTAGTTGCTCTGTCAGCACAACAGCATGTCGATGGCGGATCTGGGCGTAATAGATAAATGCTTGGGGAATAAAAATTTTATACATTTCCTCAAGGCATATAGCCTGAGCGCATAATTGCACTTCATCGCATGGGTTTTGTTTGGGTCTTCCTCGCTTATATTCAACGGGATATAGCTCGTTTGCCTTTTTCTCAACAACATCGCAAACGCCTTGTAATCCCAATTGGTAAGACACTACCGGCAGAGCTTTTAGATTTTCGATATGAGCTCTTTTTTCTGATAGTTCGGGGTTATCAACACGAGTGTGCACCAAGCGTCCCTCGGCCGTTAGGGCGTTTTCATTCCAAGTATCTTCAACATAAATTAAAGCATATTGCCTTTCGCAAAAGGCAATATGCTGTATTCCCGATAGCGTCAGAAGGTCGTCGTCAGTGTACATCGTTCATAAGAAAATCTCTGTTCCATTTTGCTTTTTCTGTGTGTTTATGTCTAAAAAATTTAAAATCCATTTATAATTTCGGGTTCTAAACCATCTAGTTTTTCTAAAGAGAATGTTCCATCGGGGTTTACCTTTAGGCTTTTGTGAACTTTAGCTGAAGAATATTTTCCAGTTTTATTTCCATGGTTCCACCAGAATACTTTTAAAACCTCCATACTACCAGCCGGACGAGCTGATGATTCGTCGTTTTCAAAAAGTTTGGGTAACACCTTTTTAATAGCTTCTGCATCATCGTTAGAAAAACCGGTTTTTTCTGCTAATTGAGGATTCATGCTTCCATAAAACACATAAACAGCTTCATCAACTCTATGTTTCATTCCCATAGTATCCGATGCTTTTTTGCCGCTTTCAGTAGCTTCGCCGCTTACACTTTTAGTAATCTGGATGCTTTCGGGGCGAATAGGTGAAATGCTAAAAGCGGAGTGAACCGACACAGGTCCTCGAACAGGAATTGAAACGCCGGTATCTCCAGCTGAATTGTCGTCAGCTTGTTTATTCTTTTTATCCGATTTAAAAGCTAAGACTTGACCAAAGGCTCTTACATCGAAAAAATTGGAGCATACGGCGTCGAAGAAACTTTTTTTATTTTTCTGAATATCATCTGTAATGGTTTTATCAATTCGATCCTTAATGCTTTTTGCATCATCCACTTTATAGTCGTCCGATTGAACAAGTATCGAATAACCAGCATCGAGTAGCCGGTTTCTGATTTTACGTTTGATACAAACGTCGCTCATTTCACCATAACCGTCGTAATCCATACGCGGACGATTACCATTTAAGGGATCACCATTGGGGTTTGCTTTTTTTACTTTTAGTATAACTGCAAAATCGATTTTGTTTTCTAACGTTGCCATAGTTTATAAAATTTAATGGTTAATACTCTGATCTTTTTCCTCTGTTGTGATTTTATGCTTTAATTCAAGCCGTTGACAATGATAGCCTAAAAGATAAGCCCCTGATAAACGACTATCGTTTTCAAAATCGCCGGGCTGAAACTTTGAGTGAATCTCATCGAGTAGGTTTTTCATATTATATAAAAACCCTGGGCGATTTACACTTAATCGGGATTTATAAGGAACTAATGCCGATTCAATGGTTCGCCACGTTGAAAACGGAAAATCGGCAAAACGTTGCATAAGACGTGCAGCGGTGGTTTCACGCGATTCGTTTGCCACATTTAATGCAATCTCTTCCAAGTGCTCAGCTACGGCAAGCAACCTGCCGAAGAGATAATCCCTATCGGTACGATCATTATCTAAGGCCATAAGTTTTTCTTTTTTAAGGTTTTTAATTTGGTTTTTATCTCTTACAATAAAGCAACTATATAAAGCACAAGCCACACTAAGGGCTCTTTCCCATTCCCAATGCTCCATTCCTATCCTATTTGATGCCCGTTTAATTGCCAACGATACAATATCATAAGGTATCGGCCTTCCATCGATGATACATGGCAAAAGCCTTTCAACGATGTTCTTCTTAATATTTTTATTAAGCTGGGTTTCTAACCGATTACCATAACAAGCCTTTGCTATGGTTGTTGGTGATGGCGCTAGAACTAAATAACCGGAATGTTTCTTTTTTTTGTTACTTGGATCATCGATAAATTCATGAAAATACCACGCCATATCCTTATGCCAAGATTCGAGCCTTTCTAGGAATTCGGAACCTTTTAGTTCGCGATAGTATGTTATGGCTATTCTTCCCTTATTCATTGAACTCATTGAATCAAGCCCCATTACTAGTATTTTATCAACGTTACCAAGTTCGGATTTATAACCGGCAATTTTTTTATTTAATTTCTGAGCAAAAAGCTGACCTGCATCGTAATAGTTGTTAACGCTTATTAGATTTATTTTTTCATCAGTTGTTTCTTCAAATAGTGTGGAAGAATCTGCAAAAATATCGGGAATACTTTGTCCGGTTGTTGCCCATGACACAATTACCTGCTCATCATTTCTAAAACCTTGTCTATCAATAAGCCAACGAAGTGCGCTATGCGCTTTTTGAGAAACTTCAACACTTACAGCCGCTGCCTGATTGGCCAATTTCTCATCCCCAAAGTCAACTAAAGTAAACCTTCCTAAAAACGTAAAGCCTGTCTTATCATTTGATGATATTAATTTAGCACCATCGCCGCTGTTTCTAATTCTTTTGGGATGGTTTATTGCAATGGGCTGCTCTTTACCGGTAATAAAGCATATATCTTTAATGCTCTCTTGCCTTTCACAATATTTTATCCAACTCTCATATAAATCTCTACGTTTCCAGCAACGAGTTTCCAATTCTCCCGGAATTTCTACAATCCATCGAACAAATAAATCGCCCAGGTCTTGATCTTTTTTTGTAAATTCTTTACCTGTTTTTTCAATATCACTACATAACGTTCCTTTGCTTACGTATTTGTAAATTGCAGCAAGGAACTTATTATCCATATCCGATTTATACCAGCTTTCTAATAAATTGAAATAGGAATTAAAATAATTTTTCTTTTTACCCTTGTAGTCTTTTGCACAATACTGCATTTTATCACACAAGGGAAAAGGTTCTTCACCACTTGTTCTCGATGCTGATTTTTCAGTGCATGGTATAATTATTTCCTGTTCGCCTTTATTTAATATGGGATTTGCATCAATAAAATCACCATTTTGGTTTATTCTAATTTCAACGTGTGCATTTTGCAATGAATGAAATGGAGGTAGCAAAGGTTTTCTATAAACTTCATCCGATTCATCGGTTCTACCAAAATTGTTTTCATACGTTTTGTAAAGTTCATATAACCAACTCATAACATATCGGCCTCCTCCCCGAGAGAATTAATTATTTCACTATATTCGTTTTCAACATTTTTTTGATTTACTTCTAACCCAAACTTTTTGGCACCCATAGATCGAACAAACTTTCTAATTTCACATTGCTCAGGTCTTTTGAATTCTATTATTCCATGCTTCATCACAGGGTTCCAAAGACGTGTAATGAGTTCATTTTTACCGGTTTCATCGGGATAATCAAATCCATGAAACATTAAACCAAAACTCACTTCATCAATGGAATCATAAAAACCTTGTCCTTCTCCAAAATTGCATGGCTCTACATAACCCTGGCAATCGCGTGTTCCCAAAAAGATATCCTGTCGCCCACCCTTTTCAAGCATTCTTTTGGCAATCTGATAATGTTTTCCATCTATTCGGTCACTGATTAACTCAGTCTGAAATTCATTCCATTCAAAATGAGCAAGTACCTGATATTCCACATCAACCAAATAAGTATAGATAGCAAGGTCGTTACCCCCAGACATTTTAATTGGCTTCATTGACCGTGTCTGGGTTCGTATGGGCTTCATCACCCGAACTTTATCAATGTACCAAATAAATGTGGGTTTCCAATAAATCGATTTAGCTATTCCCTTTAAGGCTTCGTAAGTAGGAATATGATATGAACATCGTTCTCCTCCTATCTTGGTGATTGGATCGGTAAATAAGGCATATTTACCCCAAACGCTAAACTGAATTGAATTTTTTGGTGTTTCCATACTTTTTATTGGATTAATAATTCATATTCTTGTGCAGGAATTTCACTTAACCCATAGGCCCAATGATAATATCGTTCATCACTTAATATATAAATCCCAATGTCAGGCACCTGTGAAATAGCTGATTGTTGAATTAATTTATCTAAAAGATTAGGATAAACGTTTACTGTGTATCGTTGGGCTTTTTTTAGTGTTTTAAAACGTTTTTCAAAGGCAAATTGAGATAATAACTCAGAAATGATTTCCTTGCCCTCATCCTCAAATGGGACTATCACGCCTATTGTTGGAGCATCAATTGTTTTAAAATATTCGGCAGCAGTTTTAAATGATTGCCTGAAAAATATATTTGGGGCACTATTATGTATTCTTTTATGCTCATTTACAGCGAAAACATTTTCGCTAAGCATATTCAATAAATTATCTTCGCGCTCTCCGATTATTGGGTAGGTCATAATTGGGGCTCGATTATAAAAATAGTATTGAAAGTATGTTTCCATAATTTTAGGGTGCAAAAAATCGGATGGTAAATCACTATCAGAATTTTTCATTTCATTAAGAATTCTTAAAGTTATTTGCTTCCCTTCCTTAATATCCGTCAAGGAATCGATAATTTCTTCCCTTGGATTTACAATAAAAACATTACCTGATGAGCGTTTACCGTTTCTATTACACCGGCCGGCTGCTTGAGCTATTGAATCAACTCCAGCAATAAATCGAATAACACTTCCAAAATCGACATCAACACCCGCCTCAATTAATTGTGTGCTAACACATATACATTGCTCATTATTTTTCAAAAGATTTTTAATTTTATTCAAAACCATTATTCTATGGGCAGGACACATGCTGGTACTTAAATGAAAGACATGCTTAGACTTAATTTCTGTTAAAATTTTCTGATAAAGATTAATAGCACTTTTTTTTGTATTTACAACAACAAGGCAACTTTTATGTATTTCCGCCTCTTCTATGGCAAGGCTCGCGATTTCATCATCACTCCATCCCTGACTTTTTGTTCGGTCAATTACCTCAACTCTTTTTAGTTTCGAAAACAACTTTTCGACATTGGGAATAATCTCATTTTCGTGGGTAAAATACAATTTACCTTTTAACTCATCAACCCTATTGAGTAATGGTTGAGTAGCAGTACATAATACAACTGTTGTTTTACAATTCTCGATTAAGAAGTTTATGGTATTATTAAAAAGATGTACGGTTTTGATTGGCAGTGTTTGAATTTCATCAAAAATAATGACACTCCTTGCCATTTGATGAAATCTTCGAATGCTACGCGTCCCTGCACCAAAAACTGTTTCCAAAAATTGAACGGCGGTTGTAAAAACTATGGGCGCATCCCAATTTTCAGCTAATAATTTGGTGTTTGAATTTTCAATTTCCGGCAATAAATTAGAATGATGCTCAAGGACAATATTCCCTTTTTCGTCCGGGTTAAGCTCTAAAATTTCTCTGACTACCTGTGCGTTTTGGTCAATAATGGATGTATAAGGTATCACATAGATTATTCTATCTAAACCATATTTTTTTGCATGATATAGCGCAAAGCGTAGACTTGCTAATGTTTTTCCACCTCCGGTTGGTACGGTTAATGTAAATATACCCTGTTGCTTTTCTGCTTTTTCTTTGCATTCATTGGAAATTTGTTTCCTGATATCGTCAATTGGGTTTTTATTAGAATTTTGTTCAAATTCTCTGATTTTGTTTTCAAAACGTTCTATTAAAATGTCCCAACTTTTATAAGTGTTATTCTGCCTTATCTCTTTGTTTTTCAAATTCTCAAAATCGGCAGTGTCGGTTCTATCGGCATCAATAAGACAACTAAAAAGAAACTTTAATAGTAATCCTGCATGAAATTTTATAACTAACTCACTTTTATTTTTGCTTTGTACGATATTTTTTAGTCTTTCAAAAAACTCGTTAGAAAACTCATTTTTGGCTAACAAATCTTTAACTTCACTGTAAACTTCTTGATCAACATTTTTTAAAACATCATGATAGTAGGTAAGCTGATGATCTTTATTTATTCGTTTTGTAAATCCATCTTCACCATCGGGGGTTATACAATCAATCAAACCGCTATGATGCGAAAAAATAGCCAATGTAACGAATTGGGCTAGCACGTGCATCTTTTTATCAATATCAGATTTTACTACCTCGTTCCAAAAGAGTTGGGCGCCGGTTGTAGAATGATCTATTTTTCCTTTTTGATTTTCGGGTTCAAGATGTTCACCATAGTCTTCAATTATTCCTGTGGCCGATTTAAGGTATTCCTGAAATGCTGAGCTGTATTTTCCTAAATCGTGTAATAAACCCACCATTTTTCCTATCTCGGGGCATGAAATTTTGGAAGCGGCTTTAGATGCAATGGTAGAAACACTCTTCAAATGTTCCCTTAGGAACTGTTTTTCGTTCCTTTCTTTACTATAGTGAGCAATAAATTCCATAGTTTTTTTTACAAATTTATTTTCCATCAACGTCAAAAGCTGTCGTTATTGATTTTAGATTCGATATTTTTTGGTTAATAAAACGTATAAGATTTTCGTCTCCCAAAATCTGAATATCCTCGAATAATCCCAAAATGAACCTCCCTACACCATCGAAACTGCATACGGGAGCATCAAGCAAATATTCGTTTTCGGATTGTTGGGTAGAAAATTGCTCTGCCAACGGATATTCCTCAATCAAAAGGTTATAGGCTCTCAAATTGAGTTTTAGTTTGGCTTGTGCAACATATCGTTCATCGGCTATGCGAAAGATGTCAATATGCGGTTTTATATGTTTTTCTTCATGTGTCCATGGTTTATCTTCATAGACTATTACCTTTTCAATACGCGAGATTTTAAAAAGTTTTGAAATTCCAGAAGCTGGTTCATAACAACAAACTTGCTGATAATTTGTAGTAAAAGCAAATGGTTCAACAAATCGCGTAGCTACTGTATTACTGTTTGATGAACGATAGTTTACCAATTCAACCGATAGTTTTTGTTCGATGGCTTTTATCAAGTTTTGAACTATCTTACCCTGCTGCGGACGAATCACTACATCGGCCAGCTCAACATAATGGTAAATGTTGTAGAGTTTTTGCTTAAGGTTATTTTTAATTGTGGTGTTGTCGTCAATACTGTCGATTGCTTTTCTTAACAAAAAAGCTTCTTCTTTCGAAAAATGGACTAATTCGCTCAAATCCTTCATTAAACCATCATTGGTGCTTATGAAATACACGCCTTTTTGATTGCTTTCTACCACAAAGCGAGCATTTCTAATGTGATTGATATAACGCTGAATGGTTCTCACATTACAACCGAGAATATCGGCCAGTTCACGAGTTGTGCGGCGGTTACCAATTAACAGTTCTATTAACCGGAAAAGCTTTTCAATCTTCGGTTCATCCATAACATGAATTTTAATTCACTTTTCTACACATACATTCCTAAGGAATACTCTAAGATATAAAAAAACACGCAAAACATAAAAGGTAGTATCCCTAAAAGTGTGTAATGTAAGTTAAATTTGGTTTCAAATAT
>DAOTAV010000093.1:0-9317 GCA_035382785.1 Salinivirgaceae bacterium
TTTTATTACTAAATTTGTTAAATCAAAAAGTTGCATTTATAACTTGAATTCAGCATTTCTTATTGACTTTGTTTCTCATTCCCATCCAGATTTCGCTATGTCAAAATCCCATAGAAACATGGAATCTTAATATACCGTTTGATAGTAGCCGTACAAAGTCGCTATATTTTAAAGTTGAGAGTTTCAATTTTTTCGACAATGCTGAGTACGCTTCACCACATATCACCGGGGCAACATTTATTGGAACCAAAGATCGCTTATATTTAGATTATTATCTATCGCCTTCATTGCGCATCCAAACTGGGGTAAATGTCTTGAAGTTTTCCGGCAGAAAAGAATTCTCGAATATTGCAGAATACTTTTCCCTGTTTTATCAGCCAAATTCCTTTATAACATTTTCCATTGGTGATATTGATTTTTCTAAAATACCTTCGCTTGACGACGCCATCTATTACCGTCAGAACCTATCCTATGAATCGAACACTAAAGGGATGTTCGTTCAATTTTTAACAAAATTTTCAAACTCTGCTATTTTTCTGAATTGGCGTAAGTTTATCCTCCCTGGAGACCCCTATCAGGAAGAATTTTGGGCGGGATTTTTCAACACCTTTTCCTGGTCTGTCTCCGATCAACTTTCAGTTGACTTCCCGATCAACCTCTCGGGATATCATCGTGGTGGAGAAATTGACAACACTGCACTGGGGAAGGAATCAATCGTAAATTCAAAAAACGGAATAGAATTGACTTGGAAACAGGCAAATCACAAATTTACCTTAGGTTCATTTCTACTAACTTTTTGGGAGACTACTGATAATTCCCGGTATCCATTCTCCAAAGGTTACGGTATTAATTCACAAATCAACTATGGTTGGAAACCTTTTTCCTTGTCGGTTGGATATTGGCATTCCTATCGTTACTTTTCACCCCTGGGACATCCTTTGTTTAATAGTTACACATTTGACAAACCAAATCATATTTATAATTATCAAGATTTTATAAATTTTGAACTTGGCACCAAATGGGGAATAGACAATATAGGTTATCTGTTGTTTGACGGTGAATTCAGGTATGATTCCCGTCGTAATCGATTAAATTTTTTTACGGGTATAAAACTTATAATATCCGAAGAATTTTTCTTAACCAAGGTTAAGAAAAAAATATTGAATGAAAATCAATAAACGTCCGTAGTCGTCATATTATAAGAAAATTAAAGCTTATGGAGATAATATTTGCCACACACAACCAACACAAGAGAAAGGAAATCGAAGCCGCAGTACCCAAACACATCAGAATCCTTTCATTAGACGATGTAGGTATTTTTGATGAAATACCTGAAACCGGAACTACACTAACCGAAAATGCTATTTTAAAAGCAAAATATGTATTTGAGAAAACTCAAAAGAACTGTTTTGCCGATGATACCGGGCTTGAAGTTGACGCCTTAAATGGGGAGCCGGGTGTGTATTCTGCCCGATATGCCGGAGAGTCAAAAAATGCCCAAGAAAACATGAAACTATTATTGAAAAAGCTCGAATGTACATCGAACAGATCTGCTCGTTTTAAAACTGTTATAGCCCTAATTTATAATGGAAACCTGTTCACATTTGAAGGAATTGTTGAAGGCGAAATTATTGCTTCTCCACTAGGTGATGCTGGTTTCGGATACGACCCGATATTTGTTCCAAAAGGTTTTTCCCAAACATTTGCACAAATGCCATTAGAATTGAAAAACTCAATTAGTCATAGGGGAAAGGCCCTGAAAAAACTGGTCGATTTTCTTTCAACTCTACCGAAATAATTCACAAATTTCGTGTACAGTTCATACATATATGGGGCTTTGTAGTTTTCTTTGACAACAAGTCACCAATAAATTCTCTTCTTTGATCCGAATTCCATGGATCGAAGTAAAAATTACCAAATGAAAATTCAGCCTCCTTGTCAAAACAACATGGCACAAGCAATCCATCGGAAGTAAAAACAGCCGTGGTTAACGCTCTGAAACACACGATTGAATTCGATTTCCATCTTTTTGAAATGTTGTAGCGCCGATATTTTTGGTCTTCAGGAAGCCAATAATGGATATTGTTTATTGATTGATCGTAGAGTTGCATTGACTTAAATTCTACGCGATCGGCACCATTAACAGCGGCAAATCTCTTATAAGCTGAAAGATGTTTCTCGTTGAACCTATTTACCAAACATTGAAAAACCAATTCGGGTATTTTTTTTCCTAATTCTTGGCGCCGGGACGCTATTTTTCGTGTTCCATTCAATACCCTCTCAAGCGATCCACCTTTTCGGTATTTCTCATAAACTTCTTGACACATCCCATCGACCGAGACCACAATTCGACCTACTCCTGCTTCAAGCAAACGTTCAATATTTTTATCGTCGAAAAAATGACCGTTCGTATTGATTATGGTAAATAATTTTTTTTCATGACAATACCTTGCGATATCTTCCCAAAATGGATTCATTAAAGGTTCGCCTTGAAAAAATAATTGCACAATAAAAGCACTTTTTAAATGAAGCTCGATAATAGATTTTGCCGCTTCGAAGGAAATAAAAGGGTTTGCTCGGTTTACTTTTCCTATCCCGCATTTACACTCCGGACACGACAAATTGCATATTGATGACAACTCTAGAGATATGGATATAGGCTTGGTTTTAAAAAGTTTTTTGAAACCAATTTTCAGCAAGAAATAGTTCAATAGAACCACACTTAGGTTTACCAGTCGAGCAAACTTTATTGTCCTAAAGAATTGAGTCAAAATTTTAACTCTTTTCAATTGTTCGTATTTTGAAATCCATTACTGGGATAGTAAGGCATATACTCATCGCGAAAATCCGCCAAGCTTATAAAGATCATCTCTGGGGTTTACACATATCACCGGGATTTTATAAGGATTGGCAATAATTTTTTGCTCTACAGCCCCAAAGACGTAATCTTTAAATCCTATATTTTTGGTAGTCATAATGGCAATTAAATCGGAGTTTGTTTGGCGCGAAAATTCGATTGCAGCCTCGGCAAAAGGAAGTTTTGTTTCATTGGTATGAACGGTGTAATTGATATTTTTTGCATCGAGGGCCTTACGTAAAAAGATGAGGTTAGAGTTTACTTTCATCTTTAAACGCTCATCTTGAAAATTATTTTTATAAACTAAAATCTCACTCCTATAATACTGCGCGAGATAGATAATCCAAGGTAGTTTTTCTTTACTTTCATTCTGAAAATCAATAGGAAAAACTATTTTCTTTAGATAAAGATTTGAGGGTGGTGCTTGAACCACTAAAAACGGAACCGCCGATCCCACAATAACTTTTAAAGCCCAACTTCCGGTTATCTTCTGAATACCTTGAATCCCATGTGTACCCATGACTACAAGGTTGGCCTGAATATGATTAGCCACTTCGCTTATTGTCGTAAAAATCGAACCCTCTTTAAGAATTATTCCGGGTAAAATCCCATATTTCTTTTCTGCATCACAGGCAACTTGTTGCAGCTTTTCTGTTAAAGCTTGTTGATCGGTTTTTTTTTCAAGAATATGAATTAATTGGATCGGATTATTTAACATTTTTGCAATGCGCACAGCATGCTCCAAAGCAAATTCCGACAAAAGTGTAAAATCCCACGTTACTAAAATCGGTGATGAACTCATGATTCCATAAGGATTTTCTAAAAAGTGTGGGTAAAATTATGAAATTTATTGATTTCAAAATGTTTTACCAAGAACAAAAATAGCTTTTTTGATTTTTTTAACGATATTTGGCTAATCAAAGTTATAGCATGACATATCTTTTTCGTTTCATCGGTGTTTCATTCGTTTTTACATTTCTGATTCATTCGTTGTCAAATGCACAAGATGTTGACAGCTTAAAACAAATGTTGCTTCACCAAAAAGACGACACTATTAAAGCAGAGCTTCTTTATTCGATTGCTAAAAAGTTGGCTGCGAACAACGAAACAATAACTCTTTCCGAAGTATATCTGGACGAATATAATAGTTTAAGCCAAAAAATTGGTTATTGGCGCGGCTTAGTAAAATATTACGACACAAAAGGTCAGACCCTGCGGTCAATAAGTCAATATGCAGAAGCCATTGATTCTCACTTTAAAGCACTTGAATTGGCGGAAAAACACAATCTGCGAGAAATGATGCCACGCATTTATAACAATATAGGAGTAATTTATCGAAGAATTGATGACTATTCGAATGGATTATCTTACCACCTGAAAGCCCTGCAGTTAGCTGAAAAAATTAACGATACCGAAACCTATAGTTATGCCTGTAACAGTATTGGCAATATCTATTCTTTAATGAAGCAATACGATTTGGCGATAGAGTATTTCAATAAATCACTCGACATTGCTATAAAAACAAACAATGATAGAAGTAAAGCCATTAACTACAATAACATCGGTGAGGTGTATGAGTTTATGGGTAACTATTCTGAAGCATTGCACTACTATACATTATCTTTGGAATACAACCAGAAAATCAACAACATAAAAGGATTGGGAATCTCCTACGACTGCATTGGAACAATTTATAAAAAACTAAAGCAATTCGATAAATCACTTGAATTCTATAAAAAAGGTGCAGAAATGCACCGGACACATAAAGAACATTTATTTTATTCAATCAGTTTAAAGAATATTGCTTCCATCTATCTCGAAATAAATCAGCTTCAGTCTGCCGAAAAATATCTTCAAGAAGCCTTAACATTTGCCCTTAAGTCTTCGTCAAAAACGACTTTATCTCAAGTTTATAAACTTTTGTCCATTCTTGAAGAGAAAAGAGATAACTGTAAGAAATCCCTTCTTTTTGAACGGCTTCATTCAATATATTCCGATAGTGTTTGGAACGATGAGAATAGTTCTAAACTCACAAAACTTCAAGCAGCCTATAACAGCGAAAAACAAAAAAGTGCCATTGAAAAATTGGAGCTAGAAAAGGTATTAAATGAAAAAACCATTGAACGTAAAAACATTCAAAATCTGTTTCTGATTGTATCAATAATATTCATTAGTATAATTCTTGTGGTTATTTTCCAAAATTATCGCCAAAAAGAAAAAATTAACCATCACTTAGCTTCGCAAGCCGAACTTATTTTGAAGAAAAACCGCGCCCTTGAACGACAGAAAAAGCGAATAGAAAGTTTTAACAATAGAATCACCGACAGCCTTAACTATGCGCAGAGAATTCAACAGGCCCTTTTACCATCGGAGAATGTAATAAAAGCAACATTTAAAGACCATTTTATTTTTCACAGGCCACTAGAGATTGTCAGTGGTGATTTTTATTGGATTCATAAACGAAATAACGAAATTATTTTTGCTGTTGCCGATAGTACCGGTCATGGTGTTCCGGGTGCCCTGATGAGTATGTTGGGTATTTCATTTTTAAACGAACTGGCTTTAAATTCGGCCATTTCTTCGGCTTCCGATTTCTTAAATCAGCTACGCGATTCGGTTATAAAATCGCTAAACCAAGTTGGGGCTATTCAGGAATTAAAAGAAGGAATCTCTATTTCACTATGTATTATTCGCCCTGATGAAAATCGCATATATTATTCCGGAGCACAAAATTTCATGATTGCATCCTATTTTGATGGAAGTACCTATGAATTGGTCACTTTCTACGGGGATAAGATGCCGATTGGACTTTATCCTAAAATGAATACTTTTAAGGAAGAAGTAATCTCAATGCACAATTTGCGCACGCTGTATCTCTTTACCGATGGATTTATTGACCAATTCGGGGATAAAACTAATACCCGATATCAAACGGCGAACTTCATCAGGTTACTGAAAAACATTTGTCCACTCCCAATGGAAGAGCAGAGAGATAGACTTCAGAACGAATTCGAATCGTGGAAGGGACGCTCCGAACAGATTGACGATGTTTTGGTTATAGGAATCCAAATATAAATAAAAAAAGGGAGGTTAAAGCCTCCCTTTCTCTATCTTTATTGTTTAATTATTCGTTCGGTAGTAACCTCATTACCCTTGAATAATCTAATTGTGTAGAATCCTTTTGGTAAGCTGCTAAGATCTAATTGGAAATTTTCATTTAACACCTCTCCTTCAAGAATTGTTTTTCCATCTCCGGAGTAAATTGTATATTTTGCTCCATTTGCATTTGCGATATTAACTGTTTGGGACACCGGATTCGGGTAAACACCTACGCTCATTAAACTTTCGTCATTAATTGCTGCAGGACGATTGTCGACAACTTTCTGAACCGTGTCCGAACAACCTCCCGTTAAGTTCTGCAAATCAAGAGTAACGGTGTAAACGCCAAGCTGTTGATAAGTAATTTGTGTAGTTGGTATGGTACGAGTTTGGGTTACTCCATTGCCAAAATCCCACACATATTTTGCCCCGGTAACCACCCCCGTTGAACTGCTTGCATCGAATAAAACAAGATTGGGATATCCTGATGTAATGGTGAAAGTAAAATCGGCAACGGGCGGAGCAACAACTTCAATCAAACCTACCTTAGTTTCAGTGGCCGACTGATTTCCAGCAGAAATTGTCAGGCTGATGGTTTTTGCTCCCGGGGTTGAGTAAGTAACTGTGTGAGGACCCTCAGTGTTGGCTGTTTCCGGATTTGCTCCTTCGCCAAAATTCCATACTATTGACGAGTAAACCCCAACAGAGGTATTTGTAAAGGTCACCTCTTCGCCTATACATATTTTGGTTTTGTTAGCTTGGAAATTGGCTGACAGGGCTGCTGTTCCTCCAAGTACCCAAACACCACCTTGATAAGCTCCTTGAAATCCACCGGCAAAACCTTTATTTTGGTTTACCATGGCTACTGACACAAATTGTTGTGATTTATAGTAATCAGCATAATCAACCCAAGTTTCTCCGCCATCTAACGAGTAGGATATTCCCATTTTGGGGGTTTGGTAATTAGCTCCAACCGAAACAAACATATTAGGTGTTCCGGGAACTGCGGAAATGCCCTCGTCGTAAAAATTATTTGGTGCTGATGTTAATTCATTCCATGTTTGCCCACCATTGATAGTTTTGAATTTTCGTGTCGGTTGTCCATCTCCATGCATTAAAGCCAAACCTACCTGGGCATCATCAGTAAATGCAATTTCAATATAGGTATCGTAACTTACACTAGCAATCGGATATTTTGTCCAAGTGTTGCCTTTATCGGTTGATTTGTAGATGTTTCCTTTATTGGTTGTAAACCATGTGGTATTTCCTACAGCTGTGTAATATCCTGTTATTCCGTATTCCCCTGAAACGGGTGCCGGAATGTTAGAAGAGGGGACTCGTGACCAATTGTCCCCACCATTGGTAGTGGTATAAATTTCAAAATATCCGTTTAATGGATCTCCTTGAACGTATCCTTCATTATTGTTAAAGAAATGAACCACATTAAAGAAACTGTCGCCACCACCTCCGGAAAGTACTGCTGTCCAGTTTTGGCCACGGTTGGTTGTTTTAATTATTTTATTCCCAGTACCTGTTCCATAGGCTGCAATAAAAGCAGTATTATCATCTAATCCATATATCATGCTGAAGGCTGTTCCATAGGTTAAACTTCCGGATGTCCAGGTTGCGCCACCATCAACTGTAACATTAAAAATTCGGTAGTTGGCTCCACCACCACTTCCATCTCGTGCGATTGACCATGCAACGTTTTCATTAACTGCAGATATATATCCAGGGTATGCTGATTGGTTGGGGAAATTGGTAAATTTTTTAACCCATAGGAAATTTTCCTGTCCTGAAACTGCAGGCTTGATATTTATTACCGCAGCATTATCTGTATTGAAATTCATGGTCCCGGGATTAAGTGCACCAATTGCATAGTAACCATTGGATGATCCCTCCCATCCCCAATTGAAATAAAAATAATTGTTGTCGTTATAACCTAAACAAAGAAATGCGTGTCCCCCAGCATTTCCACTTCCTGAGTAAAATACAGGCCGTCCGTTATCTAATTCGTTTTTTAATAGATTTATCCAATTGGCATCTGTATAATTCGACTTTTGAACATATAGGATTGATTGATCATACTTGAAATAATTTGCCATTACATAGGGAACATCAACACTAAATGCACCTGAACCATCCGAAGCATAATTCATGTCAACAGCAACTCCTAAATGATAAAGTAGTTTTGCTGTTTCCTGGCTTCCGGTGTTTGTTGGCATTTGATCATAGTTATAAGTTGTGTTCATAAAATAGGCTTGCTGTACGCCATAGGTCGGATGTGTATATTTGTGCCACCCGGATCCAGTAGTGGGATACTGATAAAATCGAATGATCATCCCCATGGCTGTTGCAACACAACCGGTTGGTGTTCCGTTTGGACAATAGGTATTGTAACCATAATCCTGCCCCCAGGTTATGTTGAACAAAGGTTGAACTCCTTTTTTAAATCCTTCAAATCGACCACTCAAAGCATTATCCCAATCTTTACGAGTTTCAGCGTTCGATAATTTTTGGTTCACAACATCGAAAATCGTTTGGTTATACTGGTCTAACCAAAAAGTCACGTTCGGATGGTTGAAGTTTTTCTCTGTTCCCGGCTCGAATGAATATCCAAGAATGGGAATAATAGCATCATCGGCTGATACAATTACAAAACCGCCTTCCGGAATTGTAAAAAGATAATAGGTGTTTAACCCCTTATAGTACTCAGTAGCCGCATTCATGACAGGTGCTGAAGTTCCTGTCTGGGTTCGGTAAAAATTTTCGGCAACTTTTTTTGCCGTCATCAAACTTACCGGCTCAGCAAAGAGAATATTGATTCCCAAAAGAGCCATTGCAAATAAAAAAATAATTCTTCTCATGATGTTTTTAGATTTAACCCATCAAATATATTAATTTTTATCAAGTCGCAATTTTTTTTGATTTCATTTTTATCGGTATTTTTGCCCAAAACTTAATTTATTCTACCATGGGAGCATTTCACGCTTATGATATTCGGGGTATCTACGGAAAAGATTTTTCCAAAAGCGATTGTCATAAAATCGGGTATTTTTTAGTTGATCTGTTAAAAACCGATAAGGTTTTGGTTGGCTGCGATGCCCGAATATCTTCACCCGAGATATTTGAGGCTCTGTGTGATGGTATTACCGATGCCGGTGCCGATGTTTATAGTGTTGGGCTGGCAACTACACCCATGATCTATTTTGGGACAGCCAAACACAATTTTATATCTTCCGTTCAAATCACAGCATCGCACAACCCTAAAGAATACAACGGAATGAAAATCTCAGGGAAAGATGCGCTTCCGATTGGATTTGATTCTGGTCTAAAATTTATCAAAGAAAAAATTGATTCA
>DAOTAV010000094.1:0-9211 GCA_035382785.1 Salinivirgaceae bacterium
GAATATGAAAACATTACTAGTAATGGGTATTCTGATTTTTGGCATTTCTGAAGTTGCCAACTGTCAAACAAAAGAAACACTCCTGACTGAAAAAGAGAAAATTGAAGCATTAATCAAATCCATTGAAAATCTAGAAAGTGCTAAATTTTACCGCAATGGGTCTATTTATGATGCTGAAACGGCCGGAAAACATCTTCGGATGAAATTAAACAAGGCCGGTGATAGAGTTAAAACAGTGGAAGATTTTATTGAAAAAATAGGTTCAAAGTCCTCAATAACAGACGAGAACTACAAAATTATTTATGCCGATGGGAAAGAGATAATTGCCAGAACCTATTTTTATAACGTACTTAAAAGCCTTAAATAAATCTCTGGAAGCAACCAAACTAAAACAAATCGGATGTTGTTTTTGTATTTCAATTGATAGTTGTCGAATAAAAAAGAGAAGGAAGAAGTTTTCCTAATTCTGAGATATATGGTTTAATCTCCCATATAAGAAGTTTAGCCGTTTCAATCCCATCAAATATTGCCAAGGGTTTTGGAAGAAAAACCAAGCCGGATTTTATTAATTTCCTGCGTATTGCCAGAGGTTCACTTTATGAAATTCAAACTCGGATTGAAATAGCTGAAAACTTTGAATTCATTTCCAAAACAAAATTTACCGTGTTGTCTGAGCCTTGTAACGAAGTGGATAGACTTCTTAATGGGCTCATTCATTCTGTTAAAAATAAAATACTATGAAATCAAGTGTCCCTTAGAACTTGCGACATGCCACTGCGACTATCATCCGGATAGGGATAATGCTTACTAAAAGTTTGGGTTTGGGGTGAAGTGATAAGGCAAAAGTCATAAGCAAAAAAAGAAAAACGAATGCATACAGAGATTTAATATCTTGGAACCGAAGATGAAATATTTCATAAACCCAATACTTCTGATTATTATTTTTCTACACCATGCCGGAGTTTCGCTTGGTCAAACCAAAGACTGCAAATACCCCGACTGGGTCTATCTGCCCCATGAAAAGAAGGGAATGATTAGTGCTGCCATTGCCTACGTCTTTGGAGATAACCAATACGAGGCAATGGAAAACGTTAAAAAGAAGTTTACCCGACAGCTTTACACGCACTTGTCGAACACGATATTGGCATTCACCAGTTTAGAATCGGAAAGTCAATGTACTGACAGTAGCGTAATTCATTTTCGCAACGAATTAATTACGCGATTAACCGAAGAAACATCAAAAACCCAAAGGCGTGAAATGTAGGCTGAGCAAAAGGGTAGTTACTACAAAGCCATTATGCCCATTGATACTCCAATAGCCGAATTTACCAACCTGAAAGAACAAACGCTGAAATCCGCTGAATTGCCCCCCAAAATGTAAGAGAATAATAAATAAAAGGATCAGAAACATGACCGCTTTTATAAAGGAGGCGTCGCAAGTGACACCCGCATTGTATTAATATGCAGCCCGTTGACAGGACAAAAAAAATCTATCCAAAACCGGATAAACATTCAAAACCATTTGTTACCTTTGGCGTGTTTTTTACGAATGTAACCAGCAATTGCCAACGCCTGGTTTTTACTTTGTCCCAAATCGGCTGTTGACGTTGTCTTTAACATTAGTAATGAATTTCAACGGCCTAATTCAAAATGAAAGAAATAAACGCAGCCACCATTTTTACTTCCATAGCCATAATGGCAATTTCAATTTATGTTAAATGGGATTACATAAAATCAGGAGTTGTTAATGCCACAGTCCGAAGTGCCGTTGGGGGTGTAGCCGAGTTTATAGAATATCCTGCGCAAACCTACAACAACAGCACTTTGTACACATACACAGTGGATATCAAGGAGCACGATGGCAAATACTGTAACAGCGAACTTTTACAAAAACTGAAATGCAAAAGAATTAAAATCAAATATTCAAACATCTTTCAATCATGAAACTATTTTTTTTATAGGGATATTGTCCCCGAAAACATTCGACAGCCTTTTGTGGTGAAAGCTATTTCCTAAGATTGACGAACCAAAATTAAAATAATCAAAACCAACAACCAAACACACTAAAAACACCCATGCCGACAACCGCTTTTGCGACATACAAAAGCATTATCAAAGCTCGGCATTGAAGTTCAATAAAACTTTAAACTGAAAAACTATAAACATATGATAAGAACTACATTCTTGCTGATTTTTACAGTTATCTTAACGCAAATCGCTGTATCACAAACAGATAACGATACTATCGCGAACACATCCTTCCGTCAGGAAATAAAGTCCTTAGACTTTAACCAAGGTGCCATTGCCGACCCCATGCAACTCATTCAAGGACACGCACCAGGCGTTACCATCTCGAAACGTGGCAGCGATCCCACAGTTTTCAACAACCTGTTGATTCGCGGAGTTTCCAGTTACTACAAAACGAATCCGCTCTATGTTATTGACGGTATTTGGGACGCTGATCCCAGCCTTATTAATCCATCGGACATAGAATTGTTTGAAATTCTGAAAGATGCTGCCGAAACCTCGCATTATGGAAGTCGCGGAGCCAATGGTGTAATTATCATAAAAACAAAAACATACAAAGGCGACAAGCCTTTTTCGGTTGATTTTGATTCGTGGTTATCGCTTAACACGCAATCTAAAAAACTGGATTTGTTGACGGTCGATCAATATCGCGCTTTTGTCAGTAGAGTAGACCAATATAATCAATTTATTGATGGCGGTGCCAGTACCGATTGGCAAAAAGAGTTTTTTCAAAACTCGGTTTCCCACAATGTTAGCCTTGCCGCCCAAGGAAAAATTCAAAACACAACCTATCGGTTTGGATTTTGGCAAACTACTAACAACGGTCTGATACCTGAATCGAACGTAGTAACTTGGGCTTGAGCCTGAATCTGGGACAAACCCTGTTGAAGGAAAGGGTGAAAATAAATTTACATGTTAGTTATTCGCAACCAAAAGATGAACTTCTTCCGCAATATGAGGGACGAAGCCAGACAAACCTGATGTACAATACACTAACCAGAAACCCAACCGACCCTGTGTTTAACCCTGACGGAACGTACAATAATATTCCAAGAGATTTAGTTTATACAAATCCATTTCTTATCCGGAACAGTTATGACATCACCAACGAATATAAAAACCTAAATACCAGTGGAAATGTAACTGTAAATATTAATGAAGGGCTTGATTTCAAATTTCATGGGGGTTTTACCTTTTCTGAAAAAGAGAACAAGTTTTTTTATGATAGGAATGTTATAATGCCGGGTGGAGATTCCGTAGAGTATCAAAAAACAACACAGAATCAACGCATTAACCTTGAGCCATCCGTTCATTATTTCCGAAAATTGTTTTCTAACGATTACGTAAGGGCAAGTGTTGTTTATCGTTTGCGCAATGAAATCACCGAAATGAATTACCGCAACGATAGGGAATCTCGTGATTATTTTGACGAAAATACATTTCAATGGGTAAGTGTTTATGGCATTGACGACTTTGAATCTTACACTCATGATGACCAAAACATTATTGGTGTGTTGGAATATGGTTTGCAAAACCGTTACTTTTTGAACGTGAAGGCTAACTATGAGATGTACAATCTTTCGTCTAAAAGAAAGTATTCGCCATTTCCACCAGATACCTACGATCCACTTTTAGCAAGATATCACAAACCGATTGAAACCACAGGTTTTTATCCATCGCTAACAGCTAAATGGAAGGTTTCTAATGAGACATTCATGAAAAGGTTGGCATTTCTAAACAACCTGGAATGGAAGGTGGGCTATGGCATTTCGGGCAACAACATCTTCGACCAAATTTACTACGAACAACATTTGATGAAGATCAAGGATATTGAAAACGAAAAAATGAGAGAGTTTTCGACCGGAATTGATTTTGCACTGTTCAAGAATCGTATTTCGGGCTCGGTGAATTACTACAACAGGGAAACAGATAATGCACTTTATGCTGTAAGTGTACAGGTTCCACCAAATAGCTATCCATATACTTACAAAAATGGAATATTCTTTCAAAATAGCGGGTTTGAAGGTGTCTTAACTATTAAGGCTCTGAGTACCGAAATCATGGAATGGACTTCCGCTGCCATTTTCTCGTGGAACAGAATTAATATTGCTAACTTAGAATATCCTACCTATCGCGGAAGATTGAATGTTCCAAATACGTCTAATTTTTATACCCAAACCTTGCAAAACAACCAACCATATTGGGTTTTCTATCTGCCGGAATATGCGGGAATTTCAACAGACGGTCATACACTTTTCTATCGGGATAACGGCACACTTATCAATAATATAAACCAAGCCGAAAAAAGAATTTTTGGTCAGGTGCTGCCTAAATTCGAGTTGGGTTGGGCAAATAATTTGGTTTTGTTCAAGAACGTGGATGTTTCCATGTCCTTGCGTTATGTGTCCGGGCATCGCATTTACAATGCAACACGAATGTATTTGGCAAATCCGGCTGTAATAGGTTCAACAAATGCCATTGAGGAAGCAAATGATTTAGCAAATCAGGGTTTACAATACACAACAGCTTCGAATTATTTCCTTGAAAAAGCCAATTTCCTCCGTCTCGACTACATAACCGTGGGTTACAACCTGAAGCCTAAGTTTATGGGCATGGAAGGAAACATAAAACTCTATGCCGGAGCCAATAACCTGTTTACTCTTACAAAGTACAAAGGATTAGACCCTGCCTTTGATTTCAACGCCGGTGGCAACGACAATTTCAACGTTTACCCGTTGGCGCGGTCGTTTGTGGTGGGGGTGAAGGCAGTGTTTTAGGAAATTTGCACATTGACAAGTTTTCTTCCCAAATCGTAAAAGGGCTGTTTTGGGGGACGTTTTCCGTTCCAAATTCCGGTTCATAATTTGGTTGGTATCTTCGTCGCAATGGGCGAATTGTATATATTTTTTTTAGTTTTGCACGTTGAATCTATACCAATAAAACCAGAACCCAATGAGAAAACGAACGTCATTTTTTAATATCGCGTTAAACTATATTTTATTTCGTGTTATTGACGGACGAAACATGCTGTACTTTTTTAAGAATGACAAATCGGTGGTAAAGTTGCCTTCCATTAAGCATTTATATTCGTCTTGCCGAAGTGCCAATGTCGAATTTTTGTATTACAACGAGTTAACAAAGGAATTGCATTTTAGGACTGCCGATGGCATCAGAACAGTTTCCAACGATTATTTTCACATTTTCATCGAAATTTTTTGCACGAAAATATATTGTAGTTACGAAGATTATATTCGAAAAGAGTTTATCATGATTGATGCAGGGGCAAACCGTGGATACAGTGCACTGTACTTTGCTAACAACAGTTTATGCCAACGGGTCTATTCTTATGAGCCTGACAAAGAAACATTTTCGTATCTGCAAAAAAACATGAAGCTAAACCCACAACTTTCGCCAAAAATTGTTGCAAAAAACGTTGGTCTATTCCATAGTGATGACATTCTTACGTTTTATCATCATGGAAAAACCGATGGCATTAACTCAACCGATGCCGAATTTTTGAAACGCTTCGACAAAAAACGGAAAAACGAAATGGTACCTTTGCAAATTGAGGTCAAGAAAGCAAGCGTCGAGCTTGCGGAAATAATTCAACAGAGGTCGGACGAAAAAGACATTTTTCTCAAAATAGACATTGAAGGTGCTGAATACTCTGTTTTAACCGACCTGAAAGCAGCCGGAATACTACAAAACATTTATCTTATATTTGGCGAATGCCACAATGGCTTCGAGGAAATTATGAACATCTGCGGCGACACCTTCGAATGTGTTTTCCTGAATACTTGCCGGATTAAAGGGTTGTATAATTTTATTATAAAGAATAAAAACTTATAAATGATTATTTTTAAATGTTTAAAGACTAATTCTTTTTCACGTACACAACCTGACCCGTAAAATTCGACAACAAGGTGTTAATGGATACTTCCGCTACAACCTCAGGCTTAAGAAGGCTTTCCTCAGGCTCGTCTCCAAAATTGCTTGTGCGCATGGGAGTTTTAGTGCGTTCGGGGTTGATGCAATTAACTCTAATTCCAAATTCTCTCCACTCTTCGGCAATGGCTTGTGTAAAATTGACAACTGCTGCTTTTGTGCTCGAATAAATACTGTAAAAAGCCCTACCCCGGGTATAACTGCTTGATGTGAAAAGTAAAAGGTGACCTTTTGATTCTTTTAAAGCCTCGAACGAAGCCCTTGCAACATTGACCATCCCTTTAAAGTTCACGTCAATAACTTCGTTAAGGGTTTCAACGTTCATGTTCATTAAAGGTTCTTTATTGAGAAGCGCAGCGGTATTGACTACATAATCAATTTTCCCTTCTTGTTGGTAAACTTGGTAAATTGCATTTTTTACCGATTGAAAATCCTTTATATCAACCGAATTTTGGCTACGACTGAACGAATATACTTTAGCCTGATATTTTTTTGCAATCTCTCCAATTGCGTATCCAATACCATAACTTCCGCCAAAAATTACCATCACTTTCCCAATCAAATTTTGATGTGGAATATTTCCCAAAACCTCAATATGTTGTATCTGAAAAAGTTTATCGGCAATGAACAAATCAAGTTCATAGGTAACCTTTATATTGTTTTCGCTTCCCTGCACCACATATACCGGTTCGTGTGGCAAGTATTTCAAGACTACTCCACAATCGTCGGTGGCCTTAAAGTTTGCATCCAACGCGGCCAATTTATAAGCCTGTTTGATTGTTTTAAACGAGAACGCCTGTGGTGTCTGTCCGTTTCGCAACATATTCCGGTTTGGAATGTTGGTTATTATATTATCTTCGTTGACCTGAATAATGGTGTCGGTTGAAGGAATGGCAACATCAACGGCGTTGTAACTTTTCAGGGCTTCAATCACATCGTAAATAATTCTGTCGGAAAGAAATGGTCTGACAGCATCGTGAAAAATAAGCCTAATTTCATCGGTTTCGCTAAAGGAATCGTAGGCACGGATGGCGGCTAAACTTGACCCATTTCGGTCTTTCCCTCCTATCAGAATCTTCTTTACCTTTGAATAGCCGTTTTGATTTACAATATGTTCCGCATCTCGGATAAAGTTTTCATGAATAACAATAGCTATTTCGTGAATCAGTTCTGAACGTTGAAAAATATCCAGAGTATGTTCCAATAGAGTCTTGCCGGCAACTTTCATAAACTGCTTGGGAACATCGGCACCAAAACGTTGTCCGCTTCCTCCTGCCAATACAACAGCTATATTTCGTATCATGATGATATATTTTTTATCTTTTCGTAAATACGTTCACAGGAATTGGTATCCCTGTGATTATAAAATAATTTCATTATTTCCATTCTTCTTTCAGCATCTTTTTCCGGCTCCAGAATTCCTTTTTCAAGAGCAGCAATAAAGTCGCTCTGAGTAAGCACTTTCTCTCCAATCATATATTCATTATAGGGAAAAAGTAGGCCTTTGTACTTGTTATATTCATTAAGGTCGTAGGGAATAAAAATAACGGGGCGGTTGAATGGCAAAAAATCGAAATACATGCCTGAATAATCGGTTACAAGGATATCAACAAAGGGTAAAATGTCAACCACATCCGGGAAAACATCCTGATTGGCAGCAACGATTCTCTTATGTTGGAATTTGCTTCCGGAAAAACGGCCACCGGCATTCTTTATTTCCTCCTTGTGTCCACGTAGTAAAATAACAATGTTTTTTGATTCCAGATAGTGGAGCAATTTATTGGCGTCGAAATCGGGAAACGGGAAAAATCCGGTGCTATTGCCCAATTCTCTCCAAGTGGGGGCATATAATACTACTTTGCTGTCAGGAAAGGGAATTACCGATTCCAATGGATTGACTTTTGGACGTGAAGAAAAAAGTTTATCGCTGCGTGGTGTTCCGGTTATCCAAACATTATCAACCAAAAGCTTGAATGAAGAAGCCAACACAAACCTTTCCAACAAGGAGTTACACGTTGCATACGTGTAACTTTGAAGCAATTTTTCAAAAAACGGCGAACTCCATCGGGCTACTTGCCTACCAATTTTTTTCATCGGAATACCATGGCCTAAATATATGATATTCTGTTTTTTAGCATTTAAGTAGTAAGGAAAAAATTCAATTGCCGAAGTCCCGTAAGATATGACAATGTTTGGCGATTTTCTGAATAGGTTGAATCCTTGTATTGATTTGGTGTAAAACACCCTATTAGGATATTTTTCCTGCAATGACAAATATAACTTCCTGTTTTTTAGTAATAAAAATGAATTGTTGTCACCTTTTGCAATTAGAAATTCAAAAAGCAGTTTTGAATTGTCGTAAAACACCTTTTCGGTGTGGAAAAATAGTATTATTTGTTTATTCTGTTTTGAAAAGAACCGCACTCCATTCCAAAAAAGACGGATAGCCGGTATTATCAGCGCTACGGTAAAAATTTTTTTTACTTTGCTAAAGAATGTCCATCCCATCAGGTTTGAATTTGAGTGCCAAAGTTAATCTATTTTTGCGTCTTTTGAAAACCTTTTCCGGTCGGTAATTGTAATGGTTTTACCTGCAATTGGTTAATGAAATTCTTTCCTGAATTATTGTTTTTTTGGATTGACACGACAACCAATCCCAAAGGCATGAAAATAATACCAGCAATATTTTACTTCGTCAACCCACCAATTGAAGCCAAAGCTGCTCAACTTTTATGGTTATAAACAGATGATATTCAGGGGATGTTTATATTCTCTATCATTTTTAGGGGTGAAATAACATAGGTGGAAAAAACAGCGAAAAACAACGCTTTAGAACAAATTACTTTAGCATTATCATATATCTCAAAACGAATAAAAAAGTCCCTTAGGGTTTTACACATAAGGGAACTTATCCTAAAGTAGTTTGTATCAGACTTTTTCTTGTCGGGGTAGGGCGACTCGAACGCCCGACCTCTACGTCCCGAACGTAGCGCGCTGCCAACTGCGCTATACCCCGTGAAAAGCGTGGGCAAAGATAAAAATATTTTTTAATTTTGCCGTAAATAGTCAAACCTTTTTTTATGAATTTTGTAGCCATCGACTTTGAAACAGCTACGGGCTTTCCTTATAGTGCTTGCGCAGTGGGGATTGTAACGGTTGAAATGGGACAGGTTATTGAAAAATATTACCAATTGATTCAACCTCCAAACAATTTCTATTGGCAAAAGAACATTGAAGT
>DAOTAV010000095.1:0-9172 GCA_035382785.1 Salinivirgaceae bacterium
ATGAAGTTTACGGTGATTTCCAATCAAAAGGCTTTTTCACTGAATTCTCCCTTCTTCCAAAATTATTCGCTATTTTTTCCGCCATACAATTTTGAAATAAAGCCCCTGATTGATTCTTATGCCAATTCACCCATCCCCGCCGGACAAAAAGGCTGTTTTATTGTAGAATTCAAAGAAATTTCATATCCAAACTATTCAGTAATTCCTTTGCAAATAGAATCAAAATCATTACTAAACCAATACACCGTGATCATTGGAGACGAAGGAGAAACCGACCCATATTCCTTAATTTCCATTGCTATGGCAAACGGAAATAATTCGTTGTTCTACAACCAAAGTATTGAAAAGGAATACTGTTTAGGGAATTTCACTAATATTGATCAAGCTATCAACATGCTAAGAACAGTTCGCAAAAACGGATACCCCAAAGCCATGTTGGGCAGATTCGATCCGAAAGAAAATAGCTACATTAAAATACAGGAAAACCCGAAGGATCAAAAGAATCACAACTCTGTGAATAACAGCACCTTTTGTGTGGAAGTCTATGCATCAACAAACCTAATTTCGCCAAAGACTTTTCCTTTTTCAGAAAAATTAAATTTAATTGTTGATAGAAATGGAGTTTTTCACTACATTTATGAAGTGGAAACTTTAGCTCATGCTGATAGTTTGGTGGCCGAATTAAAAAGACAGGGATACGGCAACGCAGCTATTGTTTCGGTAGAGACAAATGATTTGAAATAAACCAAAAACCGAAAAATATGAACATCTCATTAAGCGGGGATAAAGTTAGACTGAGAGCAGTTGAACCCGAAGATGCTGATTTAATTCATGCCTGGGAGAACGATACAGCAATTTGGCTTGTAAGTTCAACCTTAAGCCCGTTCAGCAAAGCCGAAATTGTGGAATATATTCGATCAGCCAACCGCGATATTTACACCGCTCGCCAACTTCGGTTGATGATTGAAACCAATGAAAATCAGTCAAAAACAATTGGAGCTATTGATCTTTACGATTTTGACCCTTATCACCTTCGCGCCGGTGTAGGTATTCTCATTTCCGGTGATGAAAATCGACGAAAAGGCTATGCCACCGACGCCCTTAAGGTTATAATCAATTACTGTTTTAACTTTTTACATTTGAAACAACTCTACTGCAGCATCCCGGAAGGTCATGATGCAAGCATACGTCTTTTTGAATCGCTCGGTTTTATGCCCTGCGGACGGAAACATCAATGGTTGCGTTGTACCGATCGTTGGATTGATGAACTAATGTTTCAGCTCATCAACAGTAAATTTTAAAAAGAAATACGAATTTTTGCCGTAAGAATACTACGCAATAACCGAGCTGTTGTGCCGAAATTGCAATTTAACGAAAAACAGGTCAAATGGCTTTTGTCGCTTGCAGCACTGAGCTATGTTATTTTTCATTTTACCCAACTTTCAGATTTTAGCTTAAATTTCTTAACCTCCATTCCATGGAACCTCTCCAATCTGATATTTATTTTATGTTTAATTTGCCTCACGTTTGTTAATTGGAGCATCGAAGCCTACAAATGGAAGGTTGCGATGGATCCTGTTTTTAAACTAAGGTTTGGAAAATCTTTAAAGGGGATTTTATGCGGACTCACCGTGGCTATTTTTACTCCCAACCGAAGCGGTGAATTTGTCGGACGAATCTTTGTCATTCCAAAACGTTACCGCCTTCACGCCATAAGTTCCACCATTTTTGCCAACGTTTTTCAATTATCAATCACCTTGCTCATGGGAACTTTGTCATTGATAATTTTCACAAAGCAATTCTCTGCTCCATTAACCTTCACCCTGCGAAATGTGCCTTTTTATTCCATCATAATCGGGCTAACTGTAACGTTAATCTTGCTGTTAATCTATCGATTTCGAAAACGCCTGTTTGAATTGCATCATGTGATTTCTCAATTATGGCGATATTTTAAAAAATTTTCATTCAAAACAATCCTGATTCTTTGGAGTTTCAGCTTAGTTCGATATTTTGTGTTTATGTTACAATTTCGCCTGATTCTGAATATATTAAACGTCGATATTTCATTCCAAGATATGTTTTTAGGGTTAAGCCTTACCTACTATGCAATGGCACTTCTACCCATCATCACTCTTGCCGAACCTTTAGCCAGAAGCTCGCTCTCGCTCGTATTTTTCAGTAATTTCACTCAACAATCAAGCGAAATTTTGATTGCAATTCTTTTACTATGGATTGTAAATTTGGTTATTCCTTCGGTGTTAGGAACTATTTTAATGAACTATTCTAACAAGGAACATGATTGATTTTTTAGTAATTCTTCTTTCCACAGTTCTGATAATTCTTGGCTTCATCGGATGTTTTCTGCCAATCATTCCCGGGCCTCCCTTAGCGTTTTTAGGGATTGCTTCGCTCATGTTGAGTTCAACCTTCACGGTAGAACCCACGCTTCTTTGGACACTTCTTGGCCTTACTGTGTTGGTTACAGCAATCGACTATCTATTGCCGGTTTGGCTCGTGAAAAAATCAGGGGTATCAAAAAGCGCAATAAGGGGAGCAACCATCGGTACTATTCTTGGATTGTTTTTCCCACCTATTGGGCTAATTATTGGACCCTTTATCGGGGCCTTTATCGGTGAAATTCTTAAAACCAATAATTCAACATCTGCATTAAAAGGCGGATTGGCAGCCTTTTGGGGATTTATTGTAGCTACTGGCATTAAACTTGCTCTCACCGGCTATATGATTTGGGTTTTCATCAAACAATTGATGGGATTATTGTAGAATTTAAAGCGAAATGCAAACAAGAAAACTCATCTTCAAATCGTTGCAAATATCGTTGGGTGGCTTTGTGGCTATCGGATGGTTATGGTATCAACATTCCCGTCGGAAAGTGGTTCGTACAATAGTGTTCCCTCTCGCCATCGCTTTTTCCTTCATGCCATGGTTTATTTCCACAAAAATCAACACTATTTATTTCTTGCTGTGGCTTTTTATCTTTTTAGTTTTCCTTTCAAACCAAACCCTTCTTCATTTTTCAAAACATGAAACCCCGGCACTGAAAATACCATGGGAAATATCTATTTCAGGATTTCTACTGATAGCATTTTCTTTTGTCGCCCCATCATTTTTTTTTACCAATTATGGTTTTACCTCGTCAATTCCTGTCGCTCAAAACAAAAAGTTGTACTATAACCAAACCATTCAACCCAATGAAGCCAAGCTAATCGCCAACTTTTTAAAAAACGTAATCGATTCAACCGACCCGGAAATTCGCTATTACCGTTTACATAAATCCGACAGTAATTTTGAGATAAACCTAGTTGCTGAAAATTCAACCCGTAACAACGATATATTTTACCTTGAAATGCTCCAGCATACCGAGCTGAAACTAAACAACCAGGATTACCTGGATAAACCCATTCGATTGTTTCTAACCGATGCTATTTCAGGGAAAAATCGATCATTGAGTCATCAATTCCTTCCGGCCGACTCATTGAAACTTGAGTTGCTCAGTTTAATTCCTTATCAAATGACGCCAAACCAAATCATCTATCATAATGTAGCCGTCACGTCAGGTGATTTAACTATTTTGACACAAACTCTTAGGCGCTTAAAAAACTATTTCCCTGAGCATCACAAATACGATATTCTCTTTCAGAGATATCGCTCTAGATATGTACTCAAGTTTTTTGTTCCTGAACAATTTTGGAGCAATCGAACTCATATTGAACGTTACATAGAGATTGGGCAATATCTTGAAAAAAGCGGTTTATTTCAACCTGTAAGAATTGAACTTATTGACCGGAGCGGAAAGCGTTTTCGTGTCCCTGTCCGATTGTGAGTTTCATTTCGTAAGAAAATCAATCAGAAGATTTTCAAAGTCAGAGGCTTTTTATTAATTTTTTGAAAAGGCGTCGAGCAGATCGTCGATATGCTTTTCGCCGCGCTTTACTTGCACGGGGATTTCCCCCGATAAGCGCAATACTTGTGGTAATTCTGCTGGTAACAGTTCGCTTTTTTGGATGCTTAGAAGTTTAATAAACAATCCTCGCTCAGAAAAATAATCAAATATGTAGATAAATTTTTGTCCGGGAGCTTTGCACCAATCTTCTATTTTTAAATCTTCCATAATCAATGAGTTATTGTCCATCTCCACTAAAGTTGCTTCGCTCAAGGGGTTCCAATCGTTATCAGTGCGAATAAAGGATGCTAAATAGTGTGGATCATAATTCAATGCACTGCTGATGGTGTGATGTAACTCCAAGAAAGTGTTTTGTCCATGAGCCAACACTTCCAAAACAAAATCATCGATTTCATTGCTCAGCAAGAGAAATTGATAAACCACAACGTAAGGTTTTTATCAAAGATACGAAATTATTGATCTAAAACCAAACGTTGTGGTACAAACATCTCCCCCTAAATCCGATTTTTGCAAGGTAGGTTTACTCAAATACAATCAATCCGGCTGATAAAGGAGGCAAAGAGTATTTTAGCTCGTCATTATTTTGTTCAACTTTCACAAAATAGGTTTTGGATATTTTACCTTGTAGGGATTCCGGTTTTTTAACAGTAAGGGTTTGAGATTGATCGGATTTATTAAAAATAACAACGACGGTTTGTTTCAAATATTGGCGCATAAAAACGTAGGTATCGTTATCGACATAAATAGGTCTGAACGTACCGTATTGCAGCGGTAACAGTTGACGGCGTAGATGCACCCAGGTTTTAACGGTTTGGAAAGTGTTTTGTTCGTGTTCTGTCAGATGTTCAAATTTCATCATCCGGCGATTATCCGGATCGTTAGCTCCGGGCAATCCTATTTCGTCACCGTAGTAGATTGTTGGAATACCCGGAACTGTTAGGTTAAAGGCATGAATAAGTTGAAGTCTATGGTAAGCATTGGTGTCGGAAACAACAATATTTCTTGTCCACCCGGCTAATTTGGCATCTTCATCAAAACGAACATCCCCGGAAGCTAACGAAATAAATCGTGGTTTATCTTGATTCCCCGACATGTTTCCCATCAGATGCAGCCAGCCATAATAGCTCATAGATTCAAGCAAAGCGTCATTGAGGGTAGAAAATGGTGTGTTTTTTCGAGCAAAAGTTGCCACTGCAGCATCGTAAAGGTTAAAATCGAACTGCGCATCCATCATTCCACTGCCGACATAACTTCCTATGAGTTCGCGACTACCGTAGGTTTCACCTATTTGATAGATAGAACTTTGGGGTTTGGCTATTTTAATTTTTTGGGTCAACCTACGCCAGAAGACTTCGGGGATATGCTTTGTTGCGTCGTGACGGAAGCCATCAAAATCGAAGGCTGTCACCCAGAAGAGTGCAGAATCAGTCATGGGCTCAAACACTTCACGTCGCTCTAAATCGAGGGTTGGTAAAAAGGTATCGAACCAGGTGGTTAGGCGGTATTCATCCCAACGTTCGGTATTTAGGGAACCATCGGGTAAGTATAGTGGTGTTGCCCAGTTGGGATTTTTTTGATAGATGGGGTGATCTTTGTGAACATGGTTTGCCACATAATCGAGTAACAAGTTCTTATTTGTCGTGTGAGCGGTGTTAAGTAAACGTGTTAAATCTTCATCTGTACCAAACCTAAAATCGATTCGAGTTGAACGGATAGGCCAGTATCCATGATATCCGGAAAATTTTGTTCGTGGATTGGGCCAAAGTCCCCACGCATCAAGGGGATTTTGGGTAACAGGCGACAGCCAAATGGTATTTATCCCTAGACTATCAAAATATCCATCACGAATTTTGGCTTCTATTCCCTGTAAATCGCCACCCATATAATTTGCTTTTGGATGTATTGCCGGATCATTTACCGGTTGGTCGTTGTCAGGATTTCCGTTGAAAAAACGATCAATCATCAGAAAATAAAGAATCTGCGTATGCTTGTCGTTTCTGGTTAACTGTGAAACATAAGTAACAGGCGATTGATATTCCAGAGGAATCAACAGGTCGTTGCCGGGACCAAATTGATTTTCAATCCAGATTCTTAAATGAGAGCGTTTTTGTTTTTTTGCGTTTTGTGGAATTTGTATCGTTAGTTTATCACCGTTGAAAGATAAGTATCGTTCATCGAGTCGATAGTTTTCCCAAAAAACATAAGCGTGAGTGGGTTGATTTGTGAATTGAATCACAAGTTCTTTATCACGAAAATCAATAGGTGTTTGATATGGCACTTTTTCCAAATTGGGACCTTCAACGGTCACAATGCTGTTTTGCCCGCCAATGTTGTTATCTTCAATAATTGGATTATCGGGATCTAAAATCCAAGCTCCGTCCACCACCAACTTGTATTGATATTTTCCCGGATTGAGCCAAAGGGAATACTCCCATATTCCATCATCGGTCATTGTGAATAAAGATTCTGAAGGGTTCCAATTGTTTACCTGACCTGCAATCTGAACTTTAGATGGATTGCTGTTGCGCGGTTTGTATCGGAATGTAACTTGTTTTTTCAGACTGTTTTTGAGTGGAATGTCGTATTGACCTTTGGAGGTGAAAACCGACATAACCTCGTAGAATCGAAGACTTGAGTTGTTGTGGTAAAGGGAAACAACAGAATCGCCTTCATCTTGGCGCATAGTGATGCCCGAAGGAAGTGTAATGCGATCAATAACCTTCCAGTTTGGGAAATAATCGGTTAAATAAACCTTGGTGCTGTCAATGCCCAATTGAATCGGGGTGGCAAGTCCCACAATTTCAGATTGATCGGGAGCATAGTGCAGTTTTTTTTCACACGAGGCGAAAAAAATCAGAATCGTAAAAATCAGCAATTGGTAACGCATAGTATAAGGTTTAGAGATCAATCGTTTACTTTAGTTCTATGATCATTGCCGAACGAGGTTCCAGATAAAGGTCTTTTTTGGTAAAATCGATTTGTTTACCACTAATAATATCGATACCCGAAGGGTGTCGGTCTAAGAATTCGGAGAAACGTTCTAGGTTAATGGTTCTCGCGGTTTTTTCGGAATGCAGAATAATCATTAACTCTTGTTGTTGATTGTGGCGGAAATAGACGTAAGTATTATTTCTTGGAATAAAATGAGTTAGTTTTCCGTTGTGAATGGCGGAAGCGGTTTTACGCCAAAGCAAGATTTTTTGAAGATAGTTCCATGCCTCATTTTCTTTCTTCGTTCGTCCCTCGGGCGTAAAAGCATTACGTTTATCGGTGGGCCAACCTCCCGGAAAGTCTTTCCGGAGTTTTCCATGAGATAAATTCTCGTCGGTTCCGGTCATCAAAATTTCTGTACCATAGTATATTTGAGGAATTCCGCGTGTTGTTAATAAAAAAGCCATCCCAAGTTTAAACCGATCGAGCGATTTGTCTGTATCACGATGGAATCGTGTTACATCGTGATTGTCGGCAAAAATCATGATGTTGAGCGGGTTTGGGTAGATGAAATCGTGTGCCAGAATTTCATAGAGTCTCGATAGTCCCGTGTCCCAGCCGTGTTCCTCGTCAAAGGCTCTTCCCATGGCATACATCAACGGGAAATCCATAACTGTGGGCAGATGAGAATTATATCCGTCGAGGTTTGGTGCGTTTTCCTGCCAATAGGCCACCCAGGCGGGATAGTTCATCCATGTTTCACCAACAATATTGAAATTTGGATATTCATCCATAACGGTTTTTGCCCATCGCGCCATAAATGCTTTATCGGAATAGGGATACGTATCCATGCGAATCCCACTGAGGTTGGCATATTCTACCCACCAAATGCTGTTTTGAATAAGATAGTTTGCAAGGAAAGGATTTTGTTGATTCAAGTCGGGCATTGAAACATCGAACCAACCTTCGGACATGCGTTTCAGGTCATATTTAGAAACGTGCGGATCCATTTTGGCTGTTGCACGGTAATTACTCCGGACAAAATTAGGCCATTGATGAATCCAATCGTTGAATGGCAGATCTTTCATCCACCAATGTTTGTCGCCGCAATGATTAAAAATCATATCCATTATCACTTTTATACCTTTGCGGCTTGCCTTCTCCACCATTTGGCAGTAAAGTTCGTTGGTGCCGAACCGCGGATCAACTTTGTAGAAGTCGGTTATAGCGTATCCATGATAGGAAAAAGCCTCTTGCTTATTTTCCAATAGCGGATTTATCCACAAAGCTGTGATTCCAAGGTTTTCGAGATAGTCGAGTTGGTTGATTATTCCTTGAATATCGCCTCCGTGTCGTTTATAAAGATCTTTACGATCGAGCTTGTCACCCATTTCGGTGATAAAATCGTTGGTTGGATCTCCATTGCAAAAACGATCGGGGAACAACAAATAAACTACATCGGAGGCATCGAAACCCTTACGGAAACGACTGTTGACATCGCGTGGATACAAGTTCCACTCTAAAGTTTCATCGCCTATGGAGAAAAGTACCGTACCGGCCAATGCTTCGGAACTTATTTCAACATCCAAAAACAAATAGTTTGGGCTTTCGGCTTTGTGGACGTTTTTCAGTATAACCCCTTGATAGGGTTGCATTTCAACGCGACTTAACCCAATTTGTTGACCATAAACCATGATTTGGATATTGCTGAGCCTCATGTTTGTCCACCAATTGGCCGGTTCAACTCGCCAAATCTTATGTTCCTGTGAGATCATACTTTCAGCATATCCAACGATTAAACAAAAAAGTAGTAAAGCAGTTTTGGTGTTCATTAAAAGAGTAGTTTATGTCGTTTAAAACGAAGCTGATTTTATATCGTCTTTATCGTTGACAAAAATAACTAAAATGGCGCCCAAGATCATGGAAGCACCTCCAAGCATAAGAGTGTAGATGGCTTGCTCACCAAAAAGTTCTTTAGTGAAAAAACCAAGAAGACTTGCTGCCAAAATCTGTGGGATAACGATAAAAAAGTTGAAAATTCCCATATATGTTCCCATTTTGTTTCCCGGAAGCGATCCGGCCAACATGGCGTATGGCATGGAAAGAATACTTGCCCAGGCAAATCCGACACCTAACATGGATACCAAAAGATAATTCGGATCTTTAATGAAGTATATAGAGATCAATCCTGCTGCTCCCGATAAAAGAGCGATAGAATGAGTAATTTTTCGACTTGTATAATGGGCTATCAAAGGAAGAAGAAAGGCTACCAACGCGGCAAAGCCATTATAGGCGGAGAAACAAACTCCAACCCAGTTC
>DAOTAV010000096.1:0-9085 GCA_035382785.1 Salinivirgaceae bacterium
ACTCCGGTAATTACTTTGAAATAGCTTACTTCCCCAATGTGCTCTTCAACAGAAGTTTTAAACACAAAAATTGAAACCGGTTGGTTTGCATCTACCGGATGAGCCTTACCATCGGTGTCAAGCATGGGTATTCCTTCTAATGGATTTGGAGCAACATTGTTTACAAACTCCATAAAACGACGAATTCCCATATCACGCTTGGCTGATAAACAAAAAATGGGGAACATGCTGCGGGCAATAATTCCTTTACGAATTCCCATACGCATTTGATCTTCATCGAGCGACCCTGACTCAAAGAATAGTTCCATGAGTTTATCGTCATTTTCTGCAGCAGCTTCAACAAGTTTATTATGAAGTTCTTCAGCCTTATCTTTTTCGCTTGCAGGAATTTCTAGTTCTTCGGGGTAACCACCTTCAGGTTTCCATTTATACATTTTTAACTTTAACACATCAATCACCGCATTAAATCCCGATCCTACAGCGGTCGGATATTGAATGATTACGGCTTTACTTCCAAATTTTGCATGTAAATCATCGATGCATTTGTCAAAATTGGCTTTTTCATGATCCAACTGATTGATAGTAATAAACATGGGTTTCTGAATTCGTTCAATATTACGAACTACCAATTCGGTTCCCACTTCATAACCTTGTTGTGCATTGATGACCAATATAGCACTATCGGCAGCTACCAAACTGCTCACTACTTGCCCCTTGAAATCGTCTAAACCGGGAGTGTCAAAAATGTTAATTTTTCTATTTTGAAATTCGGTGTAAAGCACAGTGGAATAGACCGAACGTCCCTGTTCATGTTCAATTTCTCGATAATCCGAAACTGTGTTGTTGTTTTCAATATCGCCTTTACGAGCAATCACTCCACCTGCAAATAACATTGCTTCTGCAATGGTTGTTTTTCCGGAACCCGAACTGCCTACTAATGCGATGTTCTTTAGTTCATTGGCCTGATAAACTTTCATTGTTTGTCAATTTATGGTTATTAATTTTCTAATTTGTTCAAAAAGTGCGCGTAAATTTACGAATAATTTTATAACGCAAAACAGTTGTGCATTTTTCGAAATCCTTCAAGCGCTTCCAAAATTCAAATTGGTTTCGTTTCCGGCAAACGTATCTCCGTAAATCTAATTCGGATTTGTTCAGTTAAATTTTTTCATTTTTTCACGCGTTGTGGCATAATCCTTGCCCATAACTTTCCGGACAAGAAAAAACCTATGGAACGCATTACCCCAATCTTTCCCTGGGCAGCAAACATGGTGGTAGATTCTTTGCAATTAGCATCTTCTGCCCCCCCATTTGAGCGATATATCGAACCTTTTTTCGGAGGTGGACAGTTTTTTTACACGCTTTCTCCAAAAACCGAGTCGTTATTGAACGATAAAAATAAAAATCTCATAGATTTTTACAAGCATCTGCAAAATCCGGCCTCACCATTGAAACAAGAAATCTTGCTATTGTTAAACAACTGGCGACTTTTCGATGAGTTTTTTGAAATCATACACTCGGATATTGCTGTGGTTGAACAAGATTTGAAATCAAAAATTATCAATCTTTCGGATGTTCCCTATATTTTAAGAACCATTTTTGCCTTAAACCTTACACACAGCGAATTTGACAGCCTTTATTCCGACAAAAAGAGTCTGAACGGTGATCTTTTAATCGAGAATATGATATCGGCCTGTGTGGCCTATCTGAAAAATGCTCTTAAGAATCATAAAAATTACGAGCTGTCAAGTAGAATTCTGCAAAACGGATACTATTATCATCTTCGACAACTTCTCAACAACAATCGCCTAGCATGCACTATTCCTAAAGAAAAAAAAATTGCTGTCTGGTATTTTATTAATTTGTTGGGTTATTCTGCACAAGTAAACTATTCACAAGCCGAAATTTTACATTTGCCAATCTCAAACAATGTCCCGTCATACCATGAAATAAATGGAGAAATAAACCGGGTCTTCAACGAGGAAACTTTGGAGCGATTCTCAAAGTCGCAATTTTTTAACCTCGATTTTTTCGATTTTCTTCAGTCGATCGAACTTTCTGAAAATGACTTCGTGTACGTTGATCCACCTTTTAACAGTAAATGGCTTCATTACGAGGATTCAATCTTATCGGAAAATCAATTTAAGCAGTTGGCCTCTATTCTTGTCACCACCAAAGCTCAATGGATGTTAGTGATAAAAGAGTCGAACTTCAAATCCGAACACTTTAAGGGGGGTGCCTATCAGCAGAGAGTTCTGAATACTGAAGCTAATACAAGCGACCGATTTCTGATGGTTACCAATTATTGATAGCCTGATGCTGTGACCATTTCCGAGGGAAGATATTCATAGCTATTCCCAACTGCATTCATATATTTCCAAAAGTCAGCAGCTTTTAGGATTAATGTTGCCCTATTGTCGTTGGGGTGAAAACTTAACTTTGGAGCAGTTTTCAATACCGGATCAAAATAAACATGAACATGATTTTCCTTATCGTGAATAAGGCCAAACGGGGAAACCGAACCATGATTTAATCCCAAATAGGTTTGCATTCGTTTTTCAGATGCAAAACTCAATTTTCCTTGTTTCAAAAATTGCTCCAGCATTCGCAGATTAAATTGAGAGTCGTGATGCAAAATCACCAGATAATGCTTATTCCCTTTATGATTTCGAAAAAAGAGGTTTTTACAAAATACTGCATCGATCCACCATTTGTGAATTTTGGCATCTTCAATGATTGGGATAGGCGGATGTTCAAAATATTGGTATTCAATGTTAAGACTCTGCAAATATTGATAAACAATGGGTTGGCCTATCATTTTTTTTCCGATTTTTTTTCGCAGAAACGTTTAATAACATTGTATGCTTCAACAATTCCCAACTGTCCTGCCCTACTAACATCGAGACAACCACGGTCGGTTTCTCGTAAATAAAGGAATGTTAAACCTCGATTAAAGTAGGCCTCAGCAATATTTTCATCCAAATCTATAGCTTTGGTATAATCATCAATAGCTTCCCGAAAATTTTGGTTTTGAATCTTTATGTTGCCTTTATTATACCAGGCTAATGAAAAGGTCGGATTTTCTTTAAGAGACTCATTGAGAGCTTCTTCGGCACGATTATAATCGGGGATAATGGTTTGGCTACCGATTTTTTGAGTGGCTCCGCTCTCGGTTAACTTAGTTTGTGATGAAATATCGATAAAAGAATTAACATACTCGTTCATAACTGCTTCGATGGTTCCCTCCAAAAAATAATATAGCCATGTGTGTTGAAATTCGTTTTTATTTTTTCTCAATAACTCTAACGCATTATAATAATTCAACTTATTTGCTGAGGCCAATACTTTTTGAAGCACAAAAAGTTCTATGTCGGAAATCGAAAGCGAATCGTTCGATTCTAAATCGGGTTCAAATTTAGCTAACAGCTTGGGATATAATTTCCACGTTGAATTTTTTCGTTGATTATAAGCAAATAACGCCTCAATAAAAGGAAGATTTTCTTTTGGCGGTGTTTGTTCGAGTGCAAGCAAATAATATCCTTGCCGCGATATTTGCGTGGGTCTGTTTTGCAAACGCGACCGGGTGAAATTATTGCTAAATTCGCTGTCAAAATCTAGTAGTTTTTTCAAATTATAGGTTGTGTCGCGTAAAATAGCAAACTGAGAAGTGTCGTTGGTAAACTTGCGATGTTCGGCTATCAACTTCTCAGCCCTTAACTGATCGAGATATGCCCCTTTTTTATCACCAAGCATCGATTTGACATAAGATCGGTTGAAGTAGGCTGTGGCAAAATCGGGAAAAATCTCAATGGCTTTATTATAATCGTTTAATGCGCCTCGATAGTCTTTTAGTTCAATCTTCACTCCCGCCCTATTGTAATAGATCAAAATGTTGTCGGGGTTAATCAACATAGCGTTTGTGTAATCGTCGATGGCTTCTTTAAATTTTCCTAATTCAGAATAAATCAAGGCTCGATTGTAATAAACCAAAGCATTATCCTTTTCCAGATCCAAAATCTTTTGCAAATCGGTCAACGCTTTGGAAAAATCGTGCAACTGATAGTAAGCAATAGCCCGTTGGAACAGAATCATTGTATTGTCGTCGTCGAGTTCAAGTGCTTTATTAAATTGCTGAATTGCCAATGCATATTGTTCTTTTTCGTAATAAATGGTTCCTAATCGACGATAAGCTTCTGCAGAAAAAGGATTGATACGCAAACCTGCTTGAAGGTCGTTGATGGCCGCTATCGTATCGTTCATATGAATAAAGCAGATTGCTCGATTAAAATAGGTATCGGGATTGGATCGATCTATCTTTAAAGCTTCGTTAAAATAATTATATGCTTTTTTATACTCATTCTGCATAAGATGGATAATTCCCAAATCGGCGTAAATTCTTCCGCTGGTTGGGTTAAGTTCCAATGCTGTCAACAGATCTTTGCGAGAGTTGTCAAAATCGGCAAGTTGTTCGTAAGTAATACCTCGATAGTGAAATGCGTCAGCAAAAAAAGGATTAATGGTTACGGCTTGAGTAAAATCTTCTAATGCGCCCCGATAATCAGAGAGATTGTACTTGGCAATTCCTCGCAAAAAATATGCTTCCGATAAATTGGGTTTACTATTGATCACCGCCGTAAAACGTGATATAGCCTCCAGATAATTTTCTTTGTAAAGATCGTATCGCCCTGCTCCCAGATAGTAGGCAATATTCAATTGACCATACGCAATTTCACCGATTAGAAAAAAAATGAAAACTAAGCGTCGCAAAACCGTCAAATTTAATGATGGTCAAAATAAATACATTTTTTGAACTTTTCCAATATCAACCCCAAATGTAAAAAATTACTGAGAATCGAACTGTGGGACAATTTGGTATGATTCAAATAATCGACACAAAAAATTTTCTGCTTTTAATTTTTCCATAAAACACAAGTTTCTTTTTTAAACCTTGCAAAAAATAGCAACAAACAATATTCGTTTTTTTGACCAAAGAAAGAATTCCTTTGACAAAGAAATAACATAAGGTCTATTTTTTGCCGTACCTTTATAAACTAAATTGTGAAAAATATGAAAAGACTATATCTACTCTCACTTTTCGTTGTTATTGTTGGACAGCTACATCTCAATGCACAAACAGGCCCGGCAGGTGTTGGGAACATCAGCGGAACTAATGGTCATCCCATTCTTGGGGTTTGGTTTGCGGCAGACTCTCTCTCGCTTGCTAACAATAGCGCTGTAGATGTATGGTCAGATCTTTCTAAAAACAACCGGCATGCCGAACAATCTGCAGCTGCCTATCAACCAACCTTTAAGACTAATCAAATCAACGGAAAACCATCGGTTCATTTTGATGGCATTGACGATTTTCTCCCATTTAACGGAAATGCAGCCGTAGCCAATAAAGATTATACTGTCATTTTTGTAGGAGCACGAAGAAGCGATGGAGCTATGCAAATAATCTTGGGTGGAACCACCATGTCGGCCAACCAAAATCTTCACCTTTATTGGTATAACAATACTCAATTTAGGGCACATCAATACGGTAACGACCTTCAAACCGGCATGTATACTACTTCTCCATTCAACGGAGGGACATCGGCCAACTCATACGGTATTTTCACCACTTTGCTCCAAAGCTCGGGGACAAACAACCGACGCAACTATCAAAATAATATTTCTCTAGGGACATTGAATAACAATACGCGTCTTAGCTCTTGGCATGGTTCTGCCATTGGCCGTTTTGGTACAACCTTTAGTCCGGTAAATGTTGCTGAGATCATCATTTATAGTTCTGCTCTTAACGATGCACAACTCCAGATTGTACATCAATATCTTAACATAAAATACAATATCCCAATACAAAATAGTTTATATACCCCAAATGCTAGCTACGTTCACCATATTGCCGGTATTGGAAGGAAAAATAACCAAGAGCATACATTGACACAAAGTGCTGGTCTTTATGTTGAAAAAAACGGAACACTATCAAACGATCAATATATTTTTATCTCAAATAATAACGCTACAAACAATAGCTATACCTTCCGCACCGGAACAGAAGTAACGGTTTCAGGTGCCCAAAAAGCCTTTAATCGGGAATGGCAAATCAAAAAAGTAGGAACTCCCAATGCGAAAATTAGTTTTAAACTTCCAGAAGCCCTTTCCGACGGCAATTATCCGGGAAATGCTGCCGGTTATGTTTTACTATACAGGGCAAATCCAACCGGTAATTACACCAAAGTTAAGAATGCCGATAATATCGAAAATAACACAAACATTGTATTCAACCTTACTACAGCTCAACTGTTGGATGGTTTTTACACCTTGGCAACAGAAGACGATGTAAACAGCCCGCTTCAAGGACGTTCGGGGAAAAAATGGTACCCTCTAATCTCCGGCGATTGGGACAATTGGGAAACATGGACTCTCGACCCTTCAGGAATGCTTCCCGACAATCCCGATATGTTGACTCCCACCACAAGCCCAACATCAGCTATTGATGAAGTTACAATTCTATCCGGAAAAGTAATCACCATCCAACCCGGAAATAATAATAAAAATAATTCCCGGCTGATCGTAAACGGTGAGCTTAATTTCACGACTACAACCGGACACTCCTTCTCAAGAATCGAAGGAAATGGAAAAATTTATCTTTCAGGAGATAACTTCCCTTCAGGCGATGCCACTTATTTCACAACCAAAGACTTTGGAGAAGGCACGGTAATTTTTAAGGGAAGCTCTCGTAATTTGGCGAATGCAAGTTCAACCTACACATTCTTTAACGTTCAAATAGATCTAGACAATCCCAACGAAACTTTGGTTTTATTACGAAATTTTCAAGTTAACGGTTCTCTCTTAATTAATAGAGGAAAACTTCAAATCAACGACAATTCTACTGTAATCCGAAATATAGTTGTTGAAAACAATCTAACCATCGAAGCCCAAGCTGCAATTACAGTAGGCACCGGAAATACTATCGGAACATATTCCATTCCATCTAACATGCCCGCAGATCCTGAAAGTTATCACGATATTTATCATCAGTTCATAGTCAAAGGCGATATCACTAACAAAGGAACTATAAAGTTTACTAACCAAAATGCTCCGGTTTACAATCAATTTACCAACACAGGAGCCGTAACCTTGAGAATGGAAGGAAGTTCTGATAACAATTTTCTATGCTTCGGGCCCACAGACCTCTATAATTTTGTGATTGACAAAGGGAGCGATAAAACTTATGTAGTTACATTGTATGCCTCTAACTCAAATTATTTCCGACTTTTTGGACCTAACAACGTAGGAAGATATGAAAGCGGAAATTATTCAAGTTCCAACCCTTTGGTTAGAAAAGCATTATTCATTAAAAACGGAACATTAAAACTAACCGGCTACATAAAAATCCCAACTCTCTCAGAAGGGGATCAGGTATCAGGAAATGGTGACTACGCCATAGGACAGAATGCCAGGTTGTGGATCGCCGGAGTTGACGTGGAAGTTTTTTCCACAGCTTCTTCCGTAAATCAAATCTATGGATTCACAAGTTCGGATAGCTATCCAGCGCAAGGTGTTAATGCAGGCTCCAGTAATCAAGCCATTTCGGTTTTTGGAGAATTTATCATCAGCGATGGATTCTTTGGGACACGCAATAGTGCCGGATTTATTTTCTGGTCGGCTACCAACGCTCAAGTAAAAATTGATGGAGGCACTGTTAACACAGCCCAAATACGTTCTGCTCACGGCGGAAGTGGTAATGCTTCTTATACTCAAACCGGAGGAACTGTAATTGTAAGAGGAAATAAAACAGAACCCGGCGAAGTAACCACATCATATCCAATTTTTGGGTTCGACACTCCGGATGGGATCTTCAATATGAGTGGCGGAGAAATTATTTTTTACGATCGAACCGGAACCAATACCAATGGATTATATATTCCTTCAGCAGAAGGCAACTACAATGTCACAGGAGGGAAAATCACTATAGAGGTTGACTCAGGAAACGATTTTGAAATCGGCTCGAACGCTCCAATTTATAATTTACACCTTAAGCGACGTGGTACAACCGGAACATCAACCATAAGACTTACTAACGACCTTAAAGTTATTGGTCTTTTAATCATCGATTCACTTGCAACCCTCGATGTTAGGGATGATTTTGACAACTCAATCAAAAATCTAACCGTTGAAGGAGCGTTCAACCTTCGCAACGGAGGAACCTTCCTTGCTCGAACAGGTACCGTTTATTTCACAGGAAATACCACCAATATCAATATCTACAACACAAGCGCAGCTACTCCTCTACAATTTCACAACGTTGTGATTGACAAATCATCTATGACCGACCCGACTCAATATTACGACGTTCGGATTGTTGGTTTCACACGACCGTCATCAAACCCGGCTGTCCAAATAAACGGTTCGTTGACTATTGAAAGAGGAGCATTAAATGTTCAAAACTGGAAAGTAAACCTAAAAGGAAATCTTACTATCATCGATGGCAGGATAAAAGCAAATACCAACGGGCGATTAGTTTTAAACGGGACTACACAACAATCGATCGAAGGAAGCATATCCGGCAAAACTGAGTTTGGCCGACTTGAAATCAATAACTCTGCAGGAATTCTTCTGAATTCAGGAATTAGAACTACTAGCATCGACCTTCAAGCCGGAATTGTAAATATGGGAACCTACAGCGTTTTTTGCAGTGGTGATATAAGTGGTGCTCCATTCTCAAGTAGTAAAATGTTTATCACTGCAGGAAGCATTTCAGATGAAAGTTTATCCAGAGAGATCGACTTTGGCAGCTTAAGTGTTGGTTCACAAATTCTATTCCCAGTCGGAACCGGCACAAGATACACTCCTGCTATAGTTACCAAAGCCGACAACAATTATAATTCAACCAACATCGTTACGGTAAAGTTGGATAACATTAGCCATCCAGCAACCTCCGATCCGTCAAAAACTATTCCTTATTACTGGAGAGTTAAGCTAGCCACAACTACAGGAGTACCTCACTCTTCATTGCAATATACCTTTATCCCAAAATTGTCATTAGAACTCGAATAATGGAGGTGAGTTGATATTATTT
>DAOTAV010000097.1:0-9037 GCA_035382785.1 Salinivirgaceae bacterium
CATGAAGCCAAGGGCTTAGCTCTATCAATCCGACCGTCGTTGTCTCAATTTTTTTTACCTCGCTCTGGTAGTTTACTTTTTTTAACAGGCAAAAATTGTATCTTTGTGAATGTCCGGCTCACATACTCGCTTTACCTTACTCATAATAATATAGTTTATTTGTTTAGACCGTAAAAATATTATACTTCGAGTCTACGCGGTCTGAGGAGTGGACTGGATTTTTATTCAGCTTGTGTATGAATAGTTTTTTATGTAAGTTTAGATACGCAGTTCAGGCTCTCTTTTGTTTGCAAACAAGTTTGCACAAAACCGCCTTCACTGCATATACAAGCCGAGCCATTAGCGGCAAGCGAATCAGAATCGATAACCTACAGAGATGAGAAAACCATTTGAATAAATTGGCTTAGAAACAACTTTATTTGCAACAGCACCAGTTCCAATTCCACCAAGCTCGATAAAATATGACGGATTACGGCTTGTGTTTTCAGTTAAGAAAAATTCAAAACCGAATACTCCATATCCGCCAAAGTTGACTGATTCATTGCTGAAAGAGTTATTGGGGTATATTAATACAATCCCCCCCTCGGAATAAAGATTTATATTATTCGTAATACATCTTTGATAATTTATGCCGACTTGATTATTTATAAACTCTGTCCAAGTCTGATTATTTTGAGCATCGGGATGATTCAACCAGTTTAGATTAGTTTTAACATTGATTCGCAGGTTCTTAAATTCTGGTGTTAACAAATGAACTCCAATGCCAAATTCATTTTGAAACTTAACCAATTGAAAACCATAGGATATTTTATTAAAATCTCTTTCTTGACATTGAGCTGAAAGGAAATAGACAAACACTGACAAGCTGATAAATATCTTTTTCATAATGTTAGTTTTTAGTCGAATATTTCTTCTTTATTGAGGCCTTTTATTGTATTCTTTCTCGCAATCAAATAGAATACGAAATGAATCAACAAACCAATTCCCCAAAACAGGGCTATAGAAAAAACATTTCTAATACTTTCAAATTGTGAATGTAAATCAAACAAAAACCATAAGACTGATACAGTATTGAAAAGTAAGTAAGTTGCAAAATGAAAACGGAATCCAATGTCATACAGTGGTAGAGTTTCATGGTCCCTTTTGCCAAAGTACCAACCTATGAAAAAATTGAAAAAAAAGTAGATTACCGCTATAATCCATACCAGAGAATAGGCGCGGTTTTCTAAAAAGGAACTCAAACCATAGCGAAAAACAATAGCACCTATGGTAAAGAAAACCATGAAATACAAGAGATTTTTTGTTAAAGCTTTCATTTTTAGTCCTCCTTAATAATTAAGTTTTTAATGCGTTTGTTAAAAAATAGAGATATATTTCTCTCAATAAAAGTCTCAAGCAGTTTATGACCTAATTCCGTCAAAAAATAATATTTGCGCTCTGGTCCTTTGTTTCCTTTGCCAGTTTCAAAATCAACAACTCCTAAGTGTTGAAATTTTCTAAGAGTTCTATATAGGCTTTGAATCTCACAAACCATTGTATGATTAGACTGCTCTTCAACAAAAACTCTAATTTCATCAACATATTTTTTCCCATCTTTCAATGAAAGAAAAATCCATAGAGTCAGTTGACCCTTTTTGTATGTTTCTTCCCATGCTGATAATAGTTCAGAAAAAAGATTATTTTCATTCATAAGGTAATCATATTGTTTTATACATCATGTACAGTACAAATATAATACGTTATATTTAAAAAACAAATAAATTTTAAAAAATAATGAAAAAGAATAATCACCAGCCGCTAATAATAAGGCTTCATAGCGGCACGCAGTGTCCGGCGGGAAGCCTAAGTTGAACTACACTCGACGGTGTAGCCGCACCTGAGGGTTATTCTATGGAGTTAATTGGGGATTTGGTAGTATCCCAAAAAAGATAGTGTAAGTTAAATTTGGTTTCAATAAATTCATTTTCTTTGAATTTGTTTTGTATTGAATGGGAACTACGCTCAGGCTACGCCTTCACTACGTTCCCATTCATTCTTCCCAGTTTAAATTTTTAGTTTCTTTTCTCTAATTTAAGAACTAACTAACTTTACACACTTTTGGGGACAGTATCTCAAGAATTGATTGGTCATGGTTAATATCAAACCAAAAATCAAACTACAGCTTGCTGGAATTGACCGCCTACTTGACGTTCTTGGTTGGGTTTCAATAATTGCTATCTGGGTCATGACAACTACCATCATGCTTGATACTATTCCGCATCAATCCAATAGTGAAGGTACAGCAGTGGTTTCGAGCGTAGAAAGCATTATTTTATCTCTTTCGTTGATTGCAACGTTTCTATTTCTCGGACTTACCTTTCTGAACAAATTCCCCCATATTTTTAATTATCCCATGAAAATTACTCCGGAAAACGCTGTAAGACAATACACCATGGCCACTCGCCTTATTAGATTTTTAAGGCTTTTTGTGGTAATTATCTTTGGAATCGTTAACCATCAGTTTTTAAATAGCGTAAAAGGAGAAGCTGAAGGCTATCAATTTTGGTTAATAGCTTTGATTTGTGCATTTTTATTTATTCCGGTAATAGTTTTCATTGCTAAATCATACAAACATAAATAACACTGTATGGAAAAATCATTGTATTTACCGTTAATGATAGAAACAGATTTCCCTATATTCGATAGTGATTTATTTCATGATTTTCCGATTGAAATTCATTGGGAGGTAAAACACCAAAAGCAACAACTGTGAATCGGTTTAATGTGTCACCAATTCATAATTCAGTCAAGCAAATAAAAGTTTGCCGAAAGAGACTACATTTCTTTATAAAAATTTAATTTTGCATAAAAATCAGTACATGGGTAAATTGGGACATATCAATAGTCCGGACGATTTAAAAAAACTTACGCTGGAAGAGCTTCCCGATGTTTGCGATGAGCTGCGACAGTTTATTATCGAACAAGTCTCATCCAATCCGGGGCATTTTGCAGCAAGTTTGGGGGTGGTGGAGCTAACCATTGCTCTTCATTATGTTTTTAACACTCCCCACGATCGTTTAGTGTGGGATGTAGGTCATCAAGCCTATGGACATAAGATACTAACCGGAAGAAGAGACCAATTCCATACCAATCGGAAAAAAGGAGGAATTTCAGGTTTTCCGAAACGCGATGAAAGCCCCTATGATGCTTTTGGAGTGGGACATTCATCAACCAGCATCTCAGCAGCCTTGGGAATGGCCGTTGCTTTTAAACAAGCAGGAGAGATCGACCGACATGTGGTTGCGGTCATCGGCGACGGTGCACTCACCGGAGGTATGGCTATGGAAGGTTTAAACCATGCTGGAGCCCTAAATACCAATTTGCTGGTTATCCTTAACGACAACAATATGGCCATCGATCCGAGTGTTGGGGCGTTTAAGGAGTATCTGGTAGATATAGCAACATCGAGGAGCTACAATAAACTGAAGGAAGAGGTTTGGAATGTTTTGGGAAAAGTGGACCGGTTGGCTCCCAAAACTCGCGATTTTATTAGGAAGATCGACTCGAGCCTTAAATCGGTAATCATACGCCAATCCAATCTTTTTGAAGCCATGAATTTTCGGTATTTTGGTCCCATAGATGGACACGATGTGCTTCATTTGATATCGGTTCTTGAAGATTTAAAACATTTGCCGGGTCCCAAGATTCTTCACGTAAAAACCATTAAGGGGAAAGGGTTTTCCTGTGCCGAAAAAGACCCAACAACATGGCATGCTCCGGGAAAATTCAATAAGGAAACCGGAGAGCGCATTGTGAGCAACAACGAGATAACCCCTCCCCGATATCAGGATGTTTTTGGAAAAACCTTAGTAGAGTTGGCAGAGAAAAACCCAAAAATTGTAGGAATTACTCCTGCAATGCCCACCGGTTGTTCTATGACCTTCATGATGCAAGCCTTCCCTGAACGCGCCTTCGATGTAGGGATAGCCGAACAGCATGCGATTACCTTCTCAGCCGGTCTAGCTGCCGAAGGCATGATCCCGTTTTGCAACGTTTATTCAACATTTATGCAGAGGGCTTATGATCAGGTGATTCACGACGTGGCGCTGCAAAATCTTCATGTTGTGATGTGTCTAGACCGAGGTGGTCTTGTTGGGGAAGATGGAGCCACCCACCAAGGCGTGTTTGATTTAGCCTATTTCCGTTGTATCCCCAACTTAATAATAAGCGCCCCCATGAATGAGGAAGAGTTGCGCAACCTTATGTACACAGCACAACTTCCCAATGGAAAACCGTTTGTGATTCGCTATCCTCGTGGTAATGGCGTTATGACCGACTGGCAACGTCCATTTCGGGAAATTCCTATCGGTCAAGGGCGAAAGCTTACCGAAGGGCGTAATATTGCAATTGTAAGCATAGGACATCCCGGGAATTTTGTGCAAGAAGCCATAAAAATTCTATCCCGCGAAGGCATTATCCCATCGCACTACGATATGCGTTTTCTAAAACCTATCGATCAAGAGTTGTTGCACGACGCTTTTCAAAAACATCGGGCTATCATTACCGTTGAAGATGGTGTTATCATGGGAGGCCTGGGATCGGCTGTGCTGGAATTTATGGCCCAAAACAATTATCTGGCTAAAGTTGTCCGCCTAGGTGTTCCCGACCGATTTATAGAACATGGAAAAACCGAAGAACAATATTCTGAATGTGGTTTCGATACAATGTCAATTGTTAAAACCGTTAAACAAATATCCACCCGTTAAAACTCTACAATTGTGAGATCCATAAATTTTAAAGCCATTGCTGCCCTCACCGGAGCAATGCTTTTTTGGTCGTTGTCGTTTGTTTGGTACAAAGAAGCCTATCGCTTTTTTACTCCCATTGCGGTGATTTTCATGCGTTTGGTTATCGCTACCATGCTCATCGGAATACTAACATTAGCATTCAATCGATTCCAGAAAATACACCGAACCGATTGGTTTGGGTTTGCACTTTTAGCTTTTTTCGAGCCGTTTCTCTATTTCATGTTTGAAAGTTATGGCATCGAAAAAACATCGCCCACCATTGCTTCGATAATTATTGCACTCATTCCCTTGTTAACACCTTTAGCTTTGGGCATTTTTCTTAAAAAAACAACCGATAAAAGTTGTGTTACCGGTTTGGCAATTTCTTTTGCAGGGGTAGTTTTGGTGGTGGTTTCTGATGCCACCAATTTTAAAAGCGATCTGTTGGGAGTTTTACTAATGTTTGGGGCAGCACTATCGGCTTTAGGTTATTCGGTAATATTAACCCGGCTAATTGGTAAATATAATACGCTGATGATTATGTTTACCCAGAATGTTTTGGCAGTTGCTTACTTTACCCCCTTTTTTGTGATTAACGAATATTCATCATGGACTCAAGTGCCGTTTAGTGTGTCAACCTATGCCGTAATTTTCAAGTTGGCCGTATTTGCGTCGTTTGTTGCCTTCACCCTGTTTGTTTATGGTGTAGGCCGAATTGGAGTAACCGTAGGAAATATGTTTACTTATCTTATCCCTGTGTTTACGGCCATTTTTGCTTATTTTACCCTGGGCGATCCCCTTTCTCCCGCAAAAATTCTGGGAGTTTTAATCGTTATCGCCGGCCTGACCTTTCCCATGTTGGTTTCAAGATTATCAAAATCCGGGTAAGCAACCTATCATAAAATTCGAGTGCTTATAATAAAAAAGCAAAATTAGTCCGAAATAACAGCTCGTATTTATTTCTGATTTTTCTGTAACAGTTGTCAGAAAGTCATTTGTTTTAATCTAATAATTCGCATGATATTTCTATTTAAGATATCACGAATTTCCCCGCCGCTGAATCAATCCAACGATTTGATTCATTTGAGATTATCTCCAAAACAAACTACAATCACAGGTTGAAGAAAAATTTACAAAACCATAAAGTGGTGTTCTGTAAACACACATTAAAAACAAAGAAAAACATTTATCTTTCAACAGTTCAACACAATTCATGATAATGTCCTTTACTATAAAATGAGCGATTAAATGATAGATTAATCGCTCTTTTTTGTTTTTATTGTGTGAAAATCTTTACTTTTGAGTGGCACCAATTCCACTTCTATGATTGAAAAAATAATTCACTTTAGCATAAGAAATAAGTTAATGGTGGTTTTATTCACCTTAACAATCGCAGCTTTCGGACTTTATGCAGCCTTAAATATTTCGGTTGGAGCCGTTCCTGATATTACCAACAATCAAGTTCAAGTTATTACCACATCGGGAAACTTATCGACACAAGAGATCGAACAATACATAACCACACCTGTGGAAATGGAAATGGCAAACCTACCCGGTGTGAAAGAGATCCGGTCAATTTCAAAATTTGGAATTTCGTTGGTAACCATAGTTTTCGACGAGAAACTAGGAACCTATCTGCCACGCCAATTGATTGCCGAAAAAATTAAAACGGCAGCAAGCAAAATTCCGGAAGGCTTCGGAGAACCCGAAATGGGTCCCATTACCACCGGTCTGGGAGAAATATATCAATATACATTACAGATAAAACGGGGATATGAACATCTTTACACGCTAACCGATCTACGAACCATTCAGGATTGGTTAATCAAATGCCGATTGTCGGGAATAAACGGAGTGGTTGAAATCAACAGTTGGGGAGGCTACCTGAAACAATACGAGGTTGCCATCGACCCAAATCGTTTATCAAAGGTTGGCGTTACCCTTCAGGAGGTATTCTCAGCCTTAGAGGCTAACAACCAAATTACGGGAGGTGCCTATATTGAAAAAAACAACCAAAGTTTTTTTATTCGAGCCGACGGTCAGGTAAAAACACAGGAAGAGATTGCACAAATTGTGGTTAGAAACAACCAAGGGCAACCGATTCTGATTCGCGACATAGCCAAAGTCCGGATTGGATATGCTAATCGATATGGAGCTATCACCGCAAACGGCACGGGAGAAACCATCCTTGGACAAGTGATGATGTTAAAAGGGGCTGACTCAAAACAGGTTATTGCAGAGGTAAAGAACCGAATTAATGAAATACAAAAAAACTTACCGGAGGGAATTGTCATTGACCCCATTGTTGACCGAAGTGAACTGGTGGCTAAAACCACTTTTACCGTTGCTGAAAATTTAATTTTGGGGGCACTCATCGTGCTTTTCGTTGTTTTAGCCATCCTCGGGAACTGGCGGTCGGCAGCCATTATTACATCTATTATTCCTTTGTCGTTGCTATTCACCCTTTCCATGATGTACATTCTAGGTATCGACGCCAATCTGATGAGTTTGGGGGCTCTCGATTTTGGAATTATCATCGATGGTGCAGTCATAATCATAGAATTTATTGTTTTGAAAGTTTGGATGAATAAAGCCGAATTAGAGACATCCGACGAAGGGAAACGCGGTGAAATTATGGACCGAATTTCAATGGAAGGCAGTAGTAAAATGATGAAGTCGGCTATCTTTGGTCAAATTATCATTTTAATCGTATTTATTCCAATTTTGACATTGTCGGGAGTGGAGGGTAAAATGTTCCGCCCAATGGCAATGACTTTTTGCCTTGCCATTATTGGAGCCATGATTATGGGCTTTACATGGCTTCCGGTGGCGGCATCGCTCTTTTTAAAACCATATCAGATTACCAAAAGAAATCCGGCTCATCATATCATAAACTTTGCCCGTAAATCTTATTTGCCCGTAATTCAATGGTCGTTTAATCATAAACGAATAGTTTTAGGGTCTTCGTTAGTTATCTTAATTGCAACAATGTTGTTGTTCAGCCGAATGGGCGGCGAATTTGTTCCCACACTCGACGAAGGTGATTTTGTGATTCAACCGGTATTGAAAACCGGAACGTCGCTGTCGTCAACCATCGAACTGACAACCCGCATGGAAAAGATACTTATGGAACAATTCCCCGAAGTAGAAAAGGTTGTTAGTCGAATTGGCGCAGCTGAAGTTCCTACCGATCCCATGTCCATGGAAGAAATTGACATGATTATTAAATTAAGACCGAGATCAACATGGAAAACAGCAAAAACGAAAGATGAACTTGCAGAAAAATTTAAAGAAGCACTTTCAATAATTCCCGGTATTGAATACGAATTTACCCAACCCATAGAGATGCGTTTCAACGAATTGATTACAGGCGTTCGATCCGATATTGCCATCAAAATTTACGGTGAGGATCTGGAATATGTTAATCAAATAGCTGTTGGAATTAAAAGTTTAGTTGAGAAAATCGAAGGTGCCGACGAGGTGATCCTTGAAAAGACAGTGGGCTTGCCTCAAATCAAAATTGAATATAATCGGTCGAAAATTGCCTATTACGGTATTGATATAAAGACCATCAACGCTATTGTATCCACAGCCTTTGCAGGCCAAACCACCGGTGTAATATTCGAAGGTGAGAAACGGTTCGATTTGGTAGTTCGTTTCGACGAGCGTTTTCGTTCCAATGCTGAAAACATCCACTGGTTGAAAATCCCATTACCTTCAGGAGGTGAAATTCCCTTGGAAGAAGTGGCTTCGATAAAATTCACCGAGGGTCCGGCAAAAATTTCGCACGACAATACCCATCGGCGAGTGGTTGTCAGCGTAAATGTTCGTAATCGTGATTTGCAATCAGTGGCAAACGATATACGTTCCGCCATCGAAAAAAACATTGCATTGTCGCCCGGAACTTATATTGAATACGGCGGACAATTCGAGAATTTGCAAAATGCCACCAACCGCTTATTAATTGCTGTTCCAGTAGCATTACTGTTGATTTTTATTTTTCTACATTTTGCCCTTGAATCGTTTAAAGATGCCGCTATGATTTATATGGCTATCCCATTATCAAGCATTGGAGGGGTTTTACTTCTATGGCTTCGTGGTATGCCCTTCAGTGTATCAGCAGGGATAGGTTTCATTGCACTGTTTGGTATCGCTGTTTTGAATGGAATTGTTTTGATAGAGCATCTAAAGGAATTGGATCCGAAGAATACGGGTGTTTTACGCAATATCATCATCAACGGAGCTTTAGACCGATTAAGACCCGTTATGTT
>DAOTAV010000098.1:0-8998 GCA_035382785.1 Salinivirgaceae bacterium
TCTCCTTGGTTCGGACACCAAATTTTTGTTCTTCATCAATGATCAATAGACCAAGATCTTTAAAAACAACATCGTTGGATGTCAAACGATGGGTGCCAATAATGATATCTATAAGGCCTTTTTTCAAATCGTTCAGGATTTTTTTTTGTTCAGATGAGCTACGCATTCTCGATATATATTCAACCCTTACAGGAAAATCCTTTAATCGTTCGCTGAAAGTTTTCATGTGTTGAAAGGCCAAAATAGTAGTCGGAACCAAAATTGCCACTTGTTTGTTGTCGCAAACAGCTTTAAATGCTGCTCTCACGGCAATTTCAGTTTTACCGAATCCCACATCACCACAAATAAGGCGATCCATGGGAATTGGTTTTTCCATATCTGCCTTTACGGCTTTGGTAGCCGATTCCTGATCGGGGGTGTCTTCGTAAATAAAACTTGCTTCGAGCTGTTCGTTCAGATACGTGTCGGCCGAAAATGCATGTCCATGTTGTTTTAACCGTTCGGCGTAAAGCGAAATTAATTCCCGGGCAATATCCTTGATTTTGTTCTTCGCGCTTGATTTGGTGTTTTGCCAAACTGCCGACCCAAGTTTGTGGATTTTAGGAGGTGTGGAGTCTTTGCCCTTATATTTACTTATTTTATGCAACGAATGGATATTCACAAAAAGAATATCCTTGTCTTTATACACAAGCTTTACTACTTCCTGCACTTTTCCGTTGACCGTGATTTTTTCCAAACCGCCGAATTGTCCAACCCCATGGTCGATATGTACAACATAATCTCCCGGTTTCAATACGGTAAGTTCCTGAATGGTAAAGGATTCCCGACGTGTGAAACCAAATTTAAGTTTATATTTTTGATAACGATCAAAAAATTGATGATCGGTATAGACACACAATTTTAAACGATGATCAATAAATCCGGCATGAAGGCACGATGAAACAAAATCAACCCGATATGCAAAATGTTTTTGGGTTAAGATTGAATTTATTCTTTCAAGTTGCCGAGTCTGTTCTGAGACAAAAATCAAACGATAACCTTTTTCAGCAAAATCGGTAAGGTTTTCAATCAGATAGTCAAAATTTTTTGCGAAAGCCGGTTGCGACGATGTATCGAAATGTACGGTTGCCTTGTCGGGATTGGTGGTGCGAACATAGGTTTTTAATTCTAAAAGCTCCTGTATGAGCATTTCTCCATCGCAAATTTTTTGCAATAGCGAATTGTCATTTTCCACTTTTTCGGAAGCCATTCGATGAATGGCAAGAAGACGATCGGTTACATATTTAAGATCGTCGAACAATAAAAGGCTGTTTTTATTTAAAATTTGAGATAATGGAACCTGAGTCCCCAGGCGGCTGTCGATGCTGATGTTCGGGATGATGGTTACCGAATCGAAAAACTGATCAGACAATTGAGATTCGATATCGAAAGTACGAATAGACTCAACACTATCTCCAAGAAAATCTATTCGGTAGGGTTTGGTGTTAGAAAATGAAAAAACATCTACAATGGATCCCCGAATGGCATATTGACCGGGTTCAAATACAAAATCAACTTGTTGAAAATGATAGGTTTTAAATAAATCTTCAAGGAAAGGAATGGAGAGTTCTTCCCCTTTTAGGAGTGTGATGGTATTGCTCTTAATGTTCTCCGGTGCGGGAGCTTTTTCTATGATTGCTTCCGGATATGAAACAATGAACAACGGTTTGCGATTTGATGTGGTAATATTTCGAATAGTCTCACTTCGCAGCAGAGCAGATTCATTATCCACTTGTCCAAAAACTGCTGATTTTTTATAGCCAGATATTAAAAATTCGCAATTTGAATCGCCTAAAAATTCTTGCGCTTCATTATAAGCATAGGCAGCCGATTCTCGATCGTTTAATACAAAAAGAACATCGGTAGCGGCGTTTAAATAAATCTGAAAGGCTACTAAGCTAAAAGACGATCCTGATAGGCCGTAAAGATAAGTTGGGTTTACCGTTGATTTATTGATTTCTGACAGTTGTGGATGCTCTCCGAATTTGCTCAATATTTCAAACGAAGTTATTTCTTTTCCCATGATGGGTTTTTATTTTTATGATAATCGAACAGAAGATTTTGAATTAACAATGGTGAACAAAAAAGTTTACAAAATTACGAAGAATAGTAAAACCATCATGAGGATAATAGATAATAGATGGAGATTGAATACAATTGTCTCGTAAAGTAGAATTTTATGAGCTATGAACGTAAAACGGATTAATTTTCGTCTTGAAAAATATCGTGGAGGTTAAATTGCAAGGAGAGGTTGTTGCTATAGTGAGCCAGATGATATTGGGCAAATGAATAATTAATCTGAATTTTTTTTACTCGAATCCCCAAACCAAGCGATACTCCCACAAGCGATGGTTTGGCAATGGTTTTAAGTTCACTGCGGCGAAGAAAATTGTATCCGAATTGTAAATAGAAGGCTTTACTAGGAATGAGTTCAAACCCGAAAATCATGTGTCGCAGAAAGTTTTCAAGATCATCGTTAACATAATCTTTTTCAATCTCTTCCGGCGACATATTGGTGTTGTTTGGCTCACTCACATTATGGTTTGAATACAGAAGGCTTTTATGGGTTAAATTGTAAAACATAAACGAAAATCGAAAAGGAGCGTGCTGTAGTTTGGTGCTAAATCCTACTTGAATATCGTAAGGAAGATTTTCAGGGGCATCGTTAACGTATGGTTTAATCTGACGCCCAATGTTTGTTCCCACTACACTGAAAGTTGTTCCAATGGTTGGGTTTGTATAATGAATTCCTAAATCGAAGGCTGCTCCGTAAGATGTATAAGTTTCAATTTTGGAGTATATCGGCTTGGCTGTAGCTCCAATGTGAATATTTTTAAAAAGCTCTTTCGACCAAATAAGGTAACCGATGTATTCATTTCCGGTGAATTCTCCCAAATCGTATCCGAATTCATCCATACGACGAAAATCTCCATAATCGAGATAAAGCAAGCCGATGGCAAAATTCCCACGATCCTGAAAATGACGTGCATAGAGTACATTTCCGTAGTTTATGCCGTTTCCGTAACCCGAAGCATTTACAAAAAAAGCATTGCTCATCTCCGCTTTTAGCAACGATGGATTATTCAGTGACAGTGAAAGGTCATTGTCAGAAATGGCGATGGATTTTCCACCCAAGCCAACAATACGTGGTGATTGGGGAAGCTCATAGGAACGATAGGTTCCTGTAAATTGGCTTTGCGAATACACATTGCCTATGGCAAGAACAATTAATACTGCGGATATGATTTTGGTAACAGACATGAGTTAACAACTACATTAAGACAAATATAACGTTTCCTTTCTTGTTAAAGTATGCAAAGCCATATTTTGTAACGGTTCCTTTTAAAGCGATAAAAAAACCGCCCAATATCGGAGGGCGGTTTTGAGAGTTAATATCGGTAATGATCCGATTTATAGGGACCATCTATGGAAACTCCGATATAGTCGGCCTGCTCTTTGGTTAAAGTGGTAAGTTTTACCCCGATTTTTTCGAGGTGTAATCGGGCTACCATTTCGTCAAGATGTTTAGGCAAACGATAAACGCCGATTTTGTAATTGTTTTTCCAAAGGTCTATCTGTGCTAGGGTTTGATTGGAAAAGGAGTTACTCATCACAAACGAAGGATGCCCGGTTGCGCATCCTAGGTTGACCAATCGTCCTTCTGCCAGCAAGATAATGCTGTGACCATCGGGGAAAATGTATTGATCCACTTGTGGTTTGATGTTAACCTTTTGAATACCTGGCCATTTTTCCAATTGCGCAACTTGGATTTCATTGTCGAAATGCCCAATGTTGCAAACAATGGCTTGGTCTTTCATTTTCGACATGTGTTCGGCGGTGATAATGTCGCGGTTTCCGGTGGCGGTCACATAAATATCGGCATAGGGTAGGGCGTCTTCCACTGTTTTTACTTCAAACCCTTCCATGGCCGCTTGCAGTGCACAAATGGGATCGATTTCCGTTACGATTACCCGTGCTCCATATGCTCTGAGACTTCGTGCCGAGCCTTTTCCAACATCGCCGTATCCGCATACAACACAAACTTTTCCGGCAAGCATAACATCGGTGGCGCGTTTAATACCATCGGCTAGCGATTCGCGGCATCCATAAAGATTATCAAATTTTGATTTCGTAACCGAATCGTTAACATTGATCGCAGGGAATCGAAGTGTCCCATTTTCCATCATTTGGTATAGACGATGTACTCCGGTGGTTGTTTCTTCTGAAACGCCTTTAATGTCATTAATTCGTTTACTGAAATAATTGGGTTCTTGTGCAAGAATCTTTTTTAGAATTTTTAGCAGTTCTGCTTCATCTTCACCGGAAGGTTTTTTGTCGAGTATAGCAGGATTTTTTTCAGCAACCAGTCCAAGATGAATCATAAGGGTTGCGTCGCCACCATCGTCAACTATCAAATTAGGTCCTTTCCCGTTAGGGAAGTCAAGAGCTTGAAATGTACACCACCAGTATTCTTCAAGAGTTTCGCCTTTCCATGCAAAGACCGGAATATCAAGGTCGGCAATAGCTGCTGCTGCATGATCTTGGGTACTGAAAATGTTACAACTTGCCCAACGAACTTCGGCACCGAGTTTAACGAGCGTTTTAATGAGAACAGCCGTTTGAATGGTCATGTGTAATGAACCGGTAATTCGTGCACCTTTCAGGGGTTGTTCTTTTGCATATTTCTCTTGAATTGCCATTAGTCCCGGCATCTCTTTTTCTGCCAGTTCTATTTCCTTGTGTCCCCAACGCGCCAATGACATATCGGCAACTTTGTATGGGATTTTTTGTTCTAAAATAAGAGTCATAGTATTGATTTGTATGTTTTTATTGTTGATTCAGAACTTCAAGTGCTTTATTGACTGTTGGGTCAATTTCGTTCATAATTCTATAATATACCGAATCTCCCAGTATGTTTCTTATGATCAATGCTTTAATCTGTTTTACATAGTATTTGTCAGCAGGTTGAGTGTTGAAATCGTTAGCTTTGATGTTTTTTGAAACAGCAAAGGCGGCGAAAGTAGATATAATATTTATTTTGTCAAGATGTAATTCGAGCTTTTGGGGGTCGGTAAATGCTGACAACTCATTGCGATGTTTATCGGCAAAATCGTAGGAGAATTGATATTCCAATCCGCGTTGTTGGGCTTCAAGGGTAAATTTTGAACTTTGGGAGGTGTCGATAGGAACAAATATATCAGGCATAATGCCACCTCCTCCATAAACCACTTTCCCTGCAGGTGTGTAGTACTTATCGTTTTCGTTAAGTTTAATACTATCGACGGCTTTAAATTCCCCTCGTTGGAACCGACGTAGAATATCCTTGGTGTAATCTTCTTCGTTGTCATAAGGTTTTTGGATGCATCGGCCTGTGGGAGTGTAGTAACGGGCTACTGTCAAACGGAGTTCGCTACCATCTTTAAAATAGATTGGTTCTTGCACCAACCCTTTGCCAAAACTTCGACGGCCAACAATGGTTCCGCGATCGTTGTCTTGTATGGCACCCGCAAGAATTTCGCTGGCCGATGCACTAAATTCGTCAATGAGGATCACCAGCGGATCGTTTTGCAGAAGACCTCGTGCCGATGAATAAAAATCGAACCTTGGACGTGCCTGTCCTTGGGTGTAAACAATGATTTTTCCTGCCGAAAGGAACTCATCGGCAATTTGTATGGCATCTTGCATCACTCCTCCGCCATTTCCGCGCAAATCTATGATAAATTGTCGGGCTCCATCCTTTTTCAGCAGTTTAACCTTTTCTATGAATTCGCGATAAGTGTTCATGCTAAATCGGTCGATCTTGATGTAACCGGTTTTAGGTCGAATTAGGTAACCTGTTTCAACACTATAGATGGGAATTTTGTCGCGAATGATTTCAAAATCGAGAGGTTTGTCAATGCCCGGACGTGCTATGGTAACCTTCACTTTTGTCCCTTTCGGTCCTTTGAGCTTCGACATTATTTGGTCATTGGTGATTTTTACACCAGCCACAACAGTGTCGTTTACTTTTACAATTCTGTCGCCACCACGAATTCCTACCTTCTCGCTCGGACCTCCTGATATGGTGTTTATAACATGAACAGTGTCGTTACGAATGTTGAATTGGATTCCGATACCTTCAAAGTTTCCTCGAATGGGTTCATCAACAGCCTCACGATCCTTTGCCGGAATATAAATCGAGTGTGGGTCAAGTTGTTCTATCAGGGTTGGGATGGTTTTTTCAACTAAGCTATCGTAGTAGAGCGTATCAACATAATTTTCCACAACGGTTTTTAGTAATTCGTTGAGTTTGTTCCCTGTGAAGTTGGAAGGAGCATTTGCGTAAAATTTTTGAAAAAGAACCTTGTGAGTAATCATTCCCACTACGATGCTTGCTGCGACAATGGTGGGCAATAGGATTTTTGTTTTTGTATTGAGATTCATAGATGATTTTTATTCGTTGATTGAAAGGGGGATATAAACCATTTCTATTCCGGCACGTTCCAGAAGGCGCTTCCCGTCGTCGAGACGGTACATTTCCGAATAAACCACACGTTTTATTCCGGCTTGAATTATTAGTTTGGCGCATTCAATACATGGCGCCGCCGTCACGTACAACGTTGCACCGTGCGACGAGTTAGAACTTTTAGCCACCTTGGTAATTGCGTTGGCTTCAGCGTGCAGAACGTAGGGCTTTGTAGTATCGGGATCTTCTTCACATTCGTTTTCAAACCCCGATGGGGTACCATTATAGCCATCGGAAATAATCATGCGGTCTTTAACTAGTAAAGCTCCAACCTTTCGACGTTTGCAATATGAATTTTCTGCCCAGATTCTTGCCATCCGCAAATATCGGGTGTCCAAAATCCTTTGTTTTTCGTTGGGTTCGTCGTGCATGATTGTAAAACAGCGTTTCGATGATATTGTTTATTGCTATTTTAACGTGAACGATCCGGTGCCTATATGACGTTTATCGGCAAAGAGTTCAATTTTGTAGATTCCTTTTGTGAGTTCTCCGGTAACGTCAACAAAAAGGCATACATCAATGGATTGATTTTGGTAATCAACTTCACGTTTTGCACTATATAAATATTTTTCTCCATCAACCAAAACAGAATCTTGTTCTGCATTTGGAATAATTCCTTCGGGGCCGGTTATCTGAACGTAGATGAATCGATTTCCGGGCTTTGCTATCGGGTTTTGGTCTAGTGTGAAGCATACCTTAATTTTTTCAACGTTTCGAGCTCGGCTAACCTCCTTCCCACGGTGGTTAAAGGTTTGTGCCTCGATATTAATAGGACGTAACACGCTGGCTTGGTCAACTTTTTCGCTGGCTTCTTCAAGTTTTTTCGATATTTCTTCCCGTTCGGTTTCAATAGCTTTAATTTTTTGTTTCACTTGCTTGTTTTCTGCCCGAAGAGCTACATTGCTTTGGTTCAATGAATCGATTTGTACAATGTAGCTTCGCATTATTTTACGTAGTGTGCCAAGCTCTTTTTCGTATTCGGCAATTTTTGCTCTACTGTAATCGCGTTCGTTTCGCAGACGTGTGAGAAGGTCTTTTACCTTTTCCTTTTCGGCAAGAAGTTGAACACGTATTTGTTCGTTGTTAGTTTTGAGATTGTCGTATTCTTCGATCATTTGCTCAAGGCGGGTCTCCAGGCTGTCCTTTGTATTAGTCAACTCAACGTTAACTTCCACTTGTTGAATGTTTTTTTTCTTTTCCATGAAATACAAAATACCCAGCCCGATGGTTAGTACTGATAAAATTATAATCAAAATGTCTTGAACAGTTCCTTTCTTAGAATTTTCGCTATTCATGATATTAAAATTTTTTGCAAAGATACTTAATTTTCCGTGTTAACAGCATTAAATGCAATTTCAGAGCCTTAAGTTTTTGAGGGATTTCTTCTTAAAGGGAGTTTTTCAGGACGAATACCCGTATAGTTATAAAGGGCACAGGCAACAGCAGCTGCGGTGGGAACCAATCCAATTTCACCGACGCCTTTTGCTCCGTAAGGACCTACCGGATCGGGAACTTCAATGGGGATAACTTTAATCTCGGGAGTTTCGTGTGCCCGTAAAATTCGTAAATCAGCCATTTTATCGCTATTTAAATATCCGTCTTTCATGGGGAGACTCTCTCTCAGAGCGTATCCTAATCCCATGTGAACACCACCTTCTACCTGCCCTTCGAATAGGGTTGGATTATAGATTTTCCCACCGTCATGAGCGGCGACTATTTTTTCAATTTCCCCATCCTTGTTCAGAATGCAGAGTTGTACGGCATAACCGTAAGAGTAATGCGTCTTTTGTTCCACATTGGGGGTGCCGGGCTTGGTTGTCCAGTCGCAAATGTATTGACCAAAGTATTTTTTACCGGAGAGTTGGCTAAGATTTTGAGTTCTCAAATCTTCTTTTAGTTGTCGGCAAGCATCGATTATTGCCAGCCCCAGAAGAGCTGTTGCTCGGGAAGATGTAGTCATTCCGGTTTCAATACCGTCCTTGGTATTTACTTCAACCTGAATAATCTCGGTCGGAATTCCGGTTTCTTCACATAGGGTTTGTGTAGCAATGGTGTGAACCCCTTGTCCCATTTCTGTCCAACCGTGCAAAATACGTACACAGTTTTGGCTCACAATTTCTATCACCACTTTCGATTCGTCGATCATTCCGTTCCCAACGCCTGAGTTTTTGATGGCGCAAGCCAAACCAGCATATTTTGCTTTGTAAAACTCCTCTTTGACTGCTTCCAGACAAGCCTTAATCCCGACTCCAAAAACCTTTTGTCCGGTAGCTGTGCTTAGACCGTCCTCGAGTGCATTGTCGTAGCGGAATTTCCATCGGTCGAAGCCCGCTTGGTAGCAAATGTCATCGATACAGGTTTCAAGCGCAAAAGCCACTTGATTGGCACCAAAACCACGCATCGCTCCCGACGGTATGTTGTTAGTGTAAACGGTTTTTGCTTCGATGTCGATAT
>DAOTAV010000099.1:0-8899 GCA_035382785.1 Salinivirgaceae bacterium
TTCGTCTCGAATGGTACCGAACGGGGCGCCAAATATTGCATCGGTAAAACACAGAATTTTTCTCAAGGAAGATGTCTTCCATTGGTTTGACATCGAAAATTCTCCGGAATACTGTTCGCTCATGACAAAGTACAACTTCTCTTTATTGAAAGCTGCCATTTAAACGAGTTAAAGCAATTTTTGCAGTCGTTCTTTTTGTTCTTCATAACCGGGCTTCCCGAGCAATGCAAACATGTTAACTTTATAATCTTCCACGCCGGGTTGGTCGAAAGGATTCACTCCCAACATATATCCACTGATTCCGCAGGCAATCTCATAGAAATAGACCAAATATCCGATGGTTTTAGCATCCAGCCTATCGATACTAATAACAATATTCGGCACTCCACCCTTGGTGTGAGCTAACAGTGTTGCCTGCGACGCTGTTTTGTTAATCATATGAATGTCTTTCCCCGACAGATAATTGAGTCCATCAATGTTTTGCTCATCATTAACTACTGCAACAGAATGATTTGAATTCTCGACGTATATTAAAGTCTCGAATAAGTGTCGCTCACCTTGTTGTATGTATTGTCCTAAGGAATGTAGATCAGTTGTAAAAATGGCACCGCTGACAAAAATTCCCTTATTTTCTTTACCTTCCGATTCACCGTAGAGTTGTTTCCACCATTCGATGAAATAGAATAATTGGGGATGGTAGGTTACCATCATTTCAATTTTTTTCCCTTGTTGATAGAGCTTGTTTCGGGAAGCTGCATATAAAACAGCCGCATTATCGGCAACAGGTCGGTTCAATTGTTGCTCAGCATCTTGGGCTCCGTGGATCAACTGACGAATATCGATTCCGGCAATGGCAATTGGCAATAAGCCAACCGGGGTTAAAACACTGTATCGGCCACCGACATTATCGGGAATTACGTAGGTTTTAAATTTGTTTTGATCGGCCATTTTTCGCAGTGCGCCCTTCGATTGGTCAGTAATGGCAACGGTTAGTCGATTAGCTTTTTCGATGCCAAACGCTTCAATGTGAGCTTTGCGAAGTAAACGAAAAGCAACAGCAGGTTCGGTAGTTGTTCCCGATTTGCTTATTACCACAATGCTCCAACGTTTATCTTTCAAGTATTGGAGAAGTTGATAATAGTAATCTGCATCCAAATGATGACCTGCATAAACAATCTCCGTTTTGGATTTTGAAAATGCCGGAGTAAGAGCCTCAATAACCGCACGAGCTCCAAGATAAGAACCACCGATTCCTACTATAACCACTACATCGGATTCACTTCGCAAATGTTGTGCGGTTTGAATAATATCTTCAATATTTTCGGAACTTACTGACGATGGAAGAGTTAACCACCCCAAAAAGTCATTACCTTTACCATTTCCGCTTTGCAGCATAGCTAGCGCATCAAGAGCTTGATTTATTTCTATCTTGATCGATTCAACCCCATGGGGTAACGCGTTGTTTAGTTTTATTTTCAACATAAAAATTACTTTTTGATTCACCGTTCAAAGATAAAGAATTCTGGAATTATTTAGCGGCAAAATTTTGTATCTTTGCAGGTGGAGAAAGAAATGTAAGCAATTAAGAAAATCAGAAAGCATGAGAAAATGGCGGATTGAGGACTCCATGGAATTGTACAACATCAATGGATGGGGTCTAAATTATTTTTCGATCAACGAAAAGGGCAATGTGGTAGTTACACCGCGTGAAGGAGATTATCCGGTAGATCTTAAGGAGTTGGTTGATGAATTACAACTTCGGGATTTATCAACTCCTATGCTAATACGTTTTCCCGATATCCTCGACACCCGAATTGAACAGATGGACAGTTGCTTTAAATCGGCAAAAGATGAATATAATTACAAAGGTCAAAACTTTATAATTTATCCCATTAAAGTCAATCAAATGCGTCCTGTGGTTGAAGAGATTATCAATCACGGTAAGAAATTTAACATTGGGCTTGAAGCGGGATCGAAACCGGAACTCCATGCCGTTATTGCCATCAACACCGATAGCGATTCGTTGATCATCTGTAATGGCTACAAAGATGAAGACTACATTGAACTTGCCTTGCTTGCCCAGAAAATGGGACGGAGAATATTTTTAGTGGTTGAAAAACTAAACGAACTCAAGTTAATTGCTACCATAGCTAAACAATTGAAAGTAAAACCAAACATTGGGATTCGGATTAAATTGGCCAGCTCGGGTAGCGGAAAATGGGAAGATAGCGGTGGCGACATCAGTAAATTCGGACTAACATCGAGCGAATTGCTTGATGCTTTAGCAATGTTGGAAAACTATGGATTAAAAGATTGCTTAAAACTCGTGCATTTCCACCTTGGAAGTCAAATAACCAAAATACGCCGAATTAAAATTGCATTGCGCGAAGCCTCCCATTTTTATGTTCAAATTTCGAAAATGGGTTACAATATAGAATTTGTGGACATTGGAGGTGGTTTAGGTGTTGATTACGATGGTACACGCTCATCCGATAGTGGTAGCAGCGTAAACTATTCAATTCAGGAATACGTCAACGATGCCATATCAACCATTGTGGATGCTGCCGATAAAAACAACCTAGCCCATCCAAACATTATCACAGAGTCGGGACGCTCACTTACGGCTCATCACTCGATCTTAGTTTTTGAGGTATTGGAAACCACACGTTTACCGATGTGGGAAAACGATGAAGAAATAGCTAAAAGTGACCACGAGTTGGTACATGAATTATACTCTATCTGGGATAATCTGAATCAATCGCGAATGTTTGAAAGCTGGCATGATGCTCAGCAAATCCGAGAAGAAGCTTTAGATCGATTCAGCTTAGGATTGATTGACCTACGAACCCGTGCTCAAATCGAACGGCTTTTTTGGGCGATCGCTAGCGATTTGTATTTTATGACACAGGAAATGAAACATATTCCTGACGAACTCCGCCAGCTTCCAAAGCTACTTTCAGACAAATATTTCTGTAATTTTTCTCTGTTTCAATCGCTTCCCGATGTTTGGGCTATAGATCAAATTTTTCCGATCATTCCGCTTCAGCGACTCAACGAAAAACCGGATCGCTCAGCAACAATTCAAGATATCACCTGCGACTCCGATGGAAAAATTGATAATTTCATCTCTACAAAGAACTTTTCATATTATTTGCCTGTTCACTCCATTAAATCACGAGAACCATACTACATTGGGGTTTTTCTCGTCGGAGCGTATCAGGAAATTTTAGGAGATTTGCATAATCTATTCGGTGATACCAACGCTGTGCATATCTCGGTCGATAAACACGGATATTCCATTGATCAAATTATTGATGGAGAAACCGTTGCCGAAGTTCTTGACTACGTTCAATATAACGCAAAAAAACTTGTTCGCACTGTAGAAACATGGGTTACGCAATCAGTAAAGGAAGGTAAAATCACTACCCAAGAAGGGAAAGAATTTTTGTCGAACTATCGCTCTGGGCTATACGGATACACCTATCTCGAATAACTGACGGTTTAATTCCCGGTTCAGAAGGAAAAATGCCCCACCTCATAAATAAAGCTCGATGTGTGGAAGGTATGTTTTAGCATCAAAACTAGAAATAATCGAGCGGAGATTTGGAGTTTCATCTTCACCCGATTTTAAATGGACTGCAAATTACAACATTGCCCCCGGTACCTACGCTCCGGTGATATCGTCAGACCAACCAAACACGCTTCAACTATTTCGGTTTGGCCTCACACCTTTCTGGGCCGAAAAACCGACCATGATTATCAACGCGCGAGCTGAAGGCGACCGTAATCAGAATAACGCCCCCGAATACCGTGGAGCCCGCGATATCATTAATAAACCCGCATTCCGAAAACCTATTCGAAGTCAGCGTTGTTTAATCCCTGCCGATGCTTTTATTGAAGGGACCACACAACATGGCTTAGATGAACCATTTCTTGTTTTTCTGAAGTTTAAAATGCGCCCTTTTGCCTTTGCCGGAATTTGGGATCAATGGCTGAATCAAAAAACAGGTGAATTAATTCGCTCGTTTGCCATTATCACCACTCCGGCCAACAAGGTTTTACAAGCTATTCCACACCACAGAACCCCTTTGATTTTGCAACCGATACAAGAAAAACTTTGGTTAAATCCGAACACACCGCTCTCCAAAATTACCGAGATGTTAGAGCCTCCACCTGCTGAAATAATGAATGCTTATCGCATATCCCAAGACATCAAATCGCCGAAAAACAATTCTTTAGAATTATTACAACCAAAATCTCGGCCACTTTTTCAGGAGAGCGAAACCGAAGCAATACAAATACGGAAAAGATACGGTTTTGGAAGAACAGAATAAACCATTATGGCAAAAATATTTATTGGGTTACGAAATTTACTATTTTTGCAAAAAACCTTATCATGAACCCAATTTGTGAATTAAAAGAAGTAACCCTGGCTCACGACAATATCCCGGTACTTAAAAACATAAACCTTTCGGTTTCGCCCGGCGAACTTGTTTACATTATAGGGAAAACCGGAACAGGAAAAAGCACCCTGCTGCGTGCCCTATTTGCCGACGCCAATATTTTATCGGGAGAAATCAACGTTTGCGGTTATAATCTTCGTTCACTTAAAAACAAGGATATTCCTCTCTTAAGAAGAAAATTAGGCATGGTTTTTCAGGATTTCCGATTACTCACCGATCGTTCGGTGTATGAAAACCTGAGTTTTGTACTCAAAGCCACCGGTTGGAACCGAAAAAAAGAAATCGACAACCGAATCCAAGAAGTTTTGGAAATGGTCGGGTTAAACTTTAAGGGTTACAAAATGCCCCACGAACTTTCAGGAGGCGAACAACAACGAGTGGTTATTGCGCGAGCTTTATTGAATAACCCCCAAATGATATTAGCTGACGAACCAACCGGAAATCTCGATCCGGAAACATCTGAAGGAATTATGAGTCTGTTGTGGAAACTTAAAGAAAGTGGAAATACAATTATTGTTGCCACTCACGATTACGAAACATTGAAAAAATTCAACTCCCGAACTATCATCTGTGTCAATAATTCCTTGAGCGAAAAACGTGAAACCGTAATCGACTTTATTGATCTCGAAAAACAAATCGACACTATTCTAAAAAAACAACAGCAGTAAATAAAAACATAATCATGGCTAAAAAACCGATAGAAAAGTTTCTAAAGCTTATCGTCGATATTCATCCGAAAGAAACAACGCCGGACGTGGAAGATATACAGAATTTATTGAAGGTTCTAGACGAAATCGATTTGGAGCTAAAGTTTAATTCTGCCGATTTAAAAAACATCCCGGAAAACGGAAGTTTTATCATCGTAAGTAACCATCCTTTCGGAGGTATCGATGGGCTTATACTACTTAAGGCATTACACACCAAACGTCCTGACACGAAAATATTGTCCACAGAGCTGATCAACAAAATTGATTTGCTGAAAAACTTTACGTTGCAGTTCAGCATAAACAGCCCGCTTGGACCTTATGGAGCAGGAATCACTCAGATTCGCAAAGTAATGGAGCATTTAGGAAATAATCATCCATTGATTATTTTCCCGGCAGGCGAAGTAAGTACATACAATATCGATACCCGAAACACCACCGACCGACGATGGAAACCCAATTATATAAATTTCATCAAAGATGTCAAACTACCAGTAATACCGGCTCATATCGGTGGTACCAACGGTAACCTTTTCCACATACTCGGGTCAATTCATCCGACGCTGGGAAGTGCCATGGACCTTATTTCAAAACGGAACCGAGATATAAAAATCCGCTTTGGTACCGTAATCACACCGGAAGAAATTGAGTCGTTCAGCGATTTGGAAAAATTTGGACGCTACTTAAGATCAAGGACTTATGCACTCGATAACAACCTTGATGTGCCCAAATTCTTCGTCCCGCGATTACGTCGTGATAAAGGTCCCCAGCCTATCATTGATAAGGTGCCAACGGAATTACTTACCCAAGAAGTAGATAATCTCAGAAAACATTATAAGCTTTTCGAAAGCAACGAGATGACCGTTTTCTGCGCTCCCAGCGGAATAATTCCAAACCTTATGAAAGAAATCGGACGTTTGCGAGAGGTGACTTTCCGTGCAGTGGGAGAAGGTACCAATCTCAGTATCGATATCGATGAATGTGATATTTATTACTACCACCTTTTCATTTGGGACGAAAAAGAATCGAAAATCGTAGGAGCCTATCGTGTAGGAAAAGGGAAAGATATTGTGAGCCTCTACGGTATCAACGGTTTCTATATCAGCTCTTTGTTTAAACTTTCGGAAGACATGTTTCCAATTCTTGAACAAAGCCTCGAATTAGGACGCTCATTCATAGTTCAGGAATATCAACGCAAACCGTTTTCACTTTTTCTGTTGTGGAAAGGCATTCTCTATTTTCTTTTGAAAAATCCCGAGTATAGATATCTGATCGGACCGGTAAGCATAAGCAATCAATACTCTAAATTCAGTAAAGAGCTGATGATCCGGTTCATTCAAGAATATCATTTCGACCACGAACTTGCTAAAATGGTGAAACCCAGAACCCCCTTTAAACCGAATCTTAAATTCGACCCTCACATAATCGTCGAGAAATCAAAAGACGATATGAACCAAATCGATAAAATTATCAGTGAGATAGATCCTGAAAATTATAAGATGCCCGTGTTATTAAAAAAATATCTTAAACAAAACGCCCGTATTATCGGTTTTAATATCGACCCAAAATTTAATGATGCCCTTGACGGATTAATCATTCTTGACTTATTTGATGTGCCTTTTAACACTATAGAATCGCTATCGAAAGAAATTGATGACCAAAGTATTCTTGATCGGTTCAACAAAAACACTTAACAGCAAAACATGGAAACAACGAATCATCCTACCATTCAGACATTTCATATTGAAGGGGTACAACACATAAGTCCCGAAATTGCCTTTGCTTTGCTCGAAAAAAATGAAGCTATCCTAATTGATGTCCGCGAGCCTGATGAAACAAAACGCGATGAAATCCCGTTGGAAAACGTCTTTTATCACCCAATGTCGGTAATCCTTGAGCGATTGAATCATATTGCCAAAAACCAAAATATCATTCTGTTTTGCAATGAAGGAGTTCGTAGCACCAAAGTCGCTAACCTAATGAACCGAGCTGGATACCCTTCAGTAGCCAATCTTGATGGTGGTTTAACTGCCTGGAGTTCAAGGGATTTACCATATCGCAGAAAACTTGGTTATCGACCAAGCACAAGCGGATGCGGTGGTGGTTGTAGCTGCAACAATTCCGGATGTAATTGCTAATCAACCTTTTAAGGTTTTTGAGATAGCTCTCGAAAGATAATTTCTTTCATGGCATTAAACTCTTCCATTTTAAAAAGCCGGGTAAGTGCAATGATTTTACCTTCGCGGTTAATAATCACATTTCTGGTTACACCCGCTCCTTTCTCAGCGTATAGTCCAAAAATTTCTCCTCCCGGATCAAGTGCTAATGGATAAGTTATCTTCGTTTTTTGTGCGAACTCAACCACTTTAGCTTTTGGTTCGTTATAATCGATGCCAATTACCTTAAGTCCTTTTTCTTTCCCGGGAAGCCATATTTCTTGTTCAATATAAGGCATTTCTTTCATACAAACCGAACACCAGCTTGCGGTAAACTGCAACATAACTACACTCCCGCGCAAATCGCTTAAACGATAGGTTTTTCCGCTGGTTTCAATTATTTGAAAATCAGGAGCAGTGTCACCAACCTTCACCAAATAATTATGCTCGTAAGGTTGCGATTCCAACATTATTGAACTCAATAAAATAGCAAAAAGAGGAAGCAAGGTTTTCATACGTGTTTTTTTTCGCAAATTAACAAAAAATTTAACCACTATTCATTTTTTAAAATAGTAGCAGGCTCAATTTTCAAAAACTGATAGGATTGGTAAATGATGGCGGCTAATAGCACAATGAATGTAACAGCAAAAGTGTAAACGAACGGAACAAACAAATTTCCCACTGAAACTGAAAAAATAGACAACCATGTTTCGACGGCAAAATAGCTAATGGCAAAAGCTGCCACGGTTGCAAAAAAAATCAACTTCAGATATTCCCATAACAGCAATTTTAGGGTTGCCCCAAGGTCGGCTCCAAGAACAATGCGAATAGCAATTTCCTTTTCACGTCGTGACGATTGATAAATACCAAACCCAAACACCCCGACCATCGCCATTAGGAGTGCAATTAATGTTAATACGGCTGTTATGGCAACAAGAGTTTTTTCCATCCGGTATTGATTTTGGATTTCTTCCTCCAATAGAAACGCCTGCAAGGGATGTTTAGGAAACAATCGACTCCACACAATGCTCATCTGTGCCATGACATTAGAAGCGGTTTGGGGGCTAACTCGTATTGCTGTGTAATGGCTGGAATAAACCTTCCCTTCTTCAGTAGTACGCATATCAATGATAAACGGTTCTGATGAATAATGAAGCGATTTTACGGCAAAATCTTTGAAAATACCTACGACTTTTTCTTCGCCTCGCCATGAGGTAAACGACTTGCCTAGAGCTTGCTGAGGCGTTAATCCCAAATGCCGACACATCGATTCACTTATTAAAATTGAACGATTTCCTTCGTTGGGTAAAGCAGAATTATAACTTCTTCCGGCAATAATTTGAATATCAAACGTTTCAATAAAATTATCGTTTACAATTAATGCCGGGAAATATTGCCATTCGGTACCGCTTCGGAATAGATAAAAATTATGGTTAATACCGATTTTATAATCCATTCCTGTGATGTGTGTTACTTCCGGAATTTTTCGAAGTTCGGCAATTAAATCCCTATACTTTTCTTTCACTTCCGATAAACGCGTTGGAAGAATGATAATGTCTTGTGTACAAAACCCAAG
>DAOTAV010000100.1:0-8811 GCA_035382785.1 Salinivirgaceae bacterium
CCGAACCAAAGATTGTAACACGTTTTTGGATTATCGGAATTTTTCTTGCCATACTAACCATTCTCACCTTAAAGGTGCGTTAATCAACAAGTCTAACAGGTTTGCGAATAAATTCAAGCAGAATGAGTAAATATTACGACATAGTAATTTTAGGGGCCGGCGAAAGTGGAGTAGGCGCCGCACTATTAGCCCAAAAATTGGGATATCGTGTTTTTGTGTCGGATATGGCAGAAATAAAAGAAAATTTCAAGAACGAATTAGCCGAATACAATATCCCTTTCGAAGAAAAGCACCACACGATCGATATCGTCACATCGGCTCCAACAATAATAAAAAGTCCGGGAATTCCCGATAAAGCTCCGGTGGTTATTGCAGCAAAGGAAGCCGGTTGTGATATCATTGGTGAAATTGAATTCGCTGCCCGTTATTCAAAAGCAAAGTTTGTGGCCATAACCGGCTCTAATGGGAAAACCACTACAACGCTCTTGACCTATCATATTTTTAAACAAGCCGGATTAGATGTTGGATTAGCCGGCAATGTTGGACAGAGTTTAGCACGACAAGTTCTAGACCGCGATCATGAGTGGTTTGTGGTAGAATTGAGCAGCTTTCAGCTCGATAGCATGACAAAGTTCAAAGCTCATATTGCCATCATAACCAACATCACGCCCGACCATCTTGATCGTTATGAATATAAATTTGAGAATTACATCAATTCTAAATTCCGAATTTTACAAAATCAAACAGAATCCGACTATTTCATTTTTTTCGACGATGATCCTGTAGTAAAGCAGCAAATCGAACAGCGATCAATCTGTTCTCAAAAGTGTTCATTTACACTTAAAAATAATCAAACAAAAACGGGATATTGTCAAGATAATCAAATTGTTATAAACTTTAAAAATAATAAACTCACTATGTTTTACGATGAATTACTCATTAAAGGGAAGCATAATCGGAGCAATGCTCTAGCGGCAGCTATTGCAGCTCAAATAGCCAACATTAAAAACGAAACTATAAAACAATCGCTGCAAAATTTCATGGGTGTTGAACATCGATTAGAACCTTATCTATCGATTCAGGGAGTTTTGTATATTAACGATTCAAAAGCAACTAACGTAAACTCCACTTGGTTTGCGCTCGACAGCATGGATCGCCCCACCATTTGGATTGCCGGCGGAGTTGACAAGGGAAACGATTATTCTGAACTCGATGAGGTTGTGCATCGAACAGTGAAAGCAATTGTATGTTTGGGTGTTGATAATCAGAAAATTATCAATCATTTCAAAAATATAGTTCCTGTAATTATAGAAACACGCTCGATGCCGGAGGCGGTGAAAAAAAGCTATGAGTTGGCAGTTCCCGGCGATGTGGTGTTGCTAAGCCCTGCCTGCGCAAGTTTCGATTTGTTTAAAAACTATGAAGATCGCGGACAGCGTTTCAAAGATTGTGTTCGCCAATTATAAAAACATCTAAATCTGTATGAAACAGGGGGTATTTAACTATTTGCGCGGCGATAAAAGCTTGTGGGTCATAATGTTGATCTTGATGCTTATTTCTTTATTGACGGTTTATAGCGCTACTGGAACTTTGGCCTACAAAAAGGCTGATGGAAATACCACCTATTATCTTTTGCGTCAGGTAATATTTATTACTTTAGGATTCTCCGCGGCATATTTTGTTCATACTATCCCACATCGAAATTTTGCAGGCATTTCGGTTATCTTGTATGCTATTTCGGTGCCGTTGCTGCTATACACTTTGATTAGAGGCGCAAGTTATAACGAAGCTGCGCGATGGATCTCGCTGCCGGGTGGATTTACCTTTCAATCGTCTGACTTTGCCAAACTTGCATTGATGATGTTCCTGGCTACATTGCTTTCCAATCGACAAAACGAAATCAAGGAATTAAAAAAAGGTTTTCTTTATATGTTAATCCCGGTTGGAATCACATGCGGATTGATTCTCCCGGCAAACTTTTCAACGGCAGCATTACTTTTTATGTCAGCCATGCTGTTGCTATTCTCCGGTAGGGTTCAGATTAAGCATATTATGTATTTAGGTGGAGTTGCATTAGTTGGTTTAACAATTTTTATTGTAATTGCTCTTAATTCTTCGGATTCGGGAAGGGTAGGCACCTGGAAGCGTCGCATTGAAAATTTTGTCAGTAAGGGAGGGGATAATTTTCAATCGGATCAAGCCAAAATAGCGATTTCAACGGGAGGTTTTTTCGGTAAAGGACCCGGACAAAGTGTCCAACGTAATATACTTCCTCACCCATATTCCGATTTTATCTATGCGATTATTGTTGAAGAATATGGATTGGTTATGGGTATTGTGATTATGGCCTTATATCTAATGATTTTGTTTCGAACAGTGGCTTTAATACGAAAGTGCAAACTTGTCTATTCGGCGCTGTTGGTAACATCGATGACCATTTTGCTTGTATTGCAGGCTTTTGTACACATTGCGGTAAATACCGGAATTTTCCCCGTGACCGGTCAAACACTTCCTATGATCAGTATGGGTGGAACATCCATGATTTTTAACGGGATTCAAATGGGAATCATTTTAGGTGTAAGTCGCGAGCTTAAGGAAAATCCGGCTGAATTTGCCATTACCAATGAAGAAGATGAATCGAAATCTGATGAAGAATTAAAAGAAAAGGGAAACAATAATAAAAATGGAAATGAATCAAAAGCGTCCTCTGCGTCTGTTAATTAGCGCAGGCGGAACCGGTGGGCATATATATCCGGCTTTGGCGGTGGCATCGGAGATACGGCAAAAATACCCCGATGCTCAAATCCTTTTTGTGGGTGCACAAGGAAAAATGGAAATGGAGAAAGTTCCTAAAGCCGGGTTCGATATTGTAGGACTTCCGGTTAAAGGAATGCCTCGCCGTTTATCGTTTAAAATGGTCACTTTTGTTTATTCATTGATTATGAGCCTACTTAAAGCCAGAAAATTGATTCGGAATTTTAAACCCGATGTTGCAGCCGGTTTTGGTGGGTTCGCTAGCGGCCCTGTATTAGCATGGGCCGGATTCTATAAAATTCCATACATAATCCAGGAACAAAACAGCTATCCGGGAATAACCAATAAACTTTTAGCTCGCAGAGCTTCCAAAATTTGTGTTGCCTACGATTCTATGGATCGATTTTTCCCTATCGAAAAGATTGTAGTAACCGGAAATCCGGTTAGGAGCGAGTTATATCAGGCCCCTCCATCGAAAATCATGGCACGGCAGAAGTTAGAATTGAACCCTGATAAAACAACTGTCTTGGTTTTAGGTGGAAGCCTTGGAGCTCGATCCATCAATAATCAAATTCTTAGCATGATTAAATGGTTCCAAGAAACGGGCTATCAACTGCTGTGGCAAACCGGTTCACTCTATTATGAGGAAATGGTGAAGAAAGCCAACTTAAACGAAGATGCTCCGGTAAAAATCATGCGTTTTATTGATGCAATGGAGCTGGCATTTTCGGCGGCTGATATTATTATTACTCGAGCAGGCGCCGGAACTATTTCTGAACTTTGTTTGGTAGGAAAACCTGTGATATTGATCCCCAGTCCTAATGTGGCAGAAGATCATCAAACTCATAATGCCAGGGCACTTTCAGAAAAACATGCAGCAATATTGCTTCCCGATAATAAAATTGAAACTCTCGCGAAAGTTTTGGAAAAGACGTTAAACGACCGTGATTTGATGAATGAATTATCGGAAAATATTCGGAAGCTTGCAAAGCCTTTGTCTTCTCAGAACATAGCAGCTGAAATTATGAAATGTGTAAAGCAATAGCCTTATGAATTCAATTAAATCAATAAATATTGATTTCTCTAGAGTTGAAGGTGTTTACTTTGCCGGCATTGGCGGTATTGGAATGAGTGCATTAGCACGCTTCTGCAAATTGATGGGAAAACAGGTTGAAGGATACGACCTGAATAAAACCCACTTAACCGAACAATTAGAGAGCGAAGGAATCCGTGTTATCTATCACGATGATCCCGAATTGATCTCTAAAGCAATGATCGATGGAAAAACTTTAGTAGTGCGAACGCCAGCGGTTTCCGACGATTTAAAAATCCTTACGTTCTGGCGTTCAAGAGATGTTGACATTGTTCGCAGGTCACAAATGTTAGGCTATATTGCTTCCCAATATCGACTGGTGGCCGTTTCCGGAACACATGGTAAAACAACTGTTACCGCCATGACCAGCCATATATTGAACCAACGTCCCCAGGGAGTGAATGCCTTCATTGGCGGTATTACGGCAAACTACCAATCTAATTTGCTGCTTTCGGAAAACTCCGATGTTTTGGTAGCCGAAGCCGATGAGTTCGATAGAGCATTTCTCTATTTTAATCCAAACTACGCAGTTATAACATCTATCGACCCGGATCATTTGGATATCTATCAAAACTATGAAAATATTGTGAATGCTTTCCAACAATTCTCCCGGCAGTTGCTACCCGGAGGAACCCTAATTATAAATCAAAAACTACTTTCAGTCCTACCGCTTAACAGCGGTTACTACACCTATCACGTCAACAATCCTGAAGCGGATTATTTCGCTAAAGATATCGAAAACCATAATGGATATTATCGTTTTACGTTGGTCACCCCAGATGGTGAAAGAAAAAATTTGAGAACAGGTGTTCCGGGATTTCATAATCTTGAAAATTCCATTGCAGCATCGGCCTTGGCTCTGAATGTCGGAATTGATAAAGATGCATTACAGCGTGGATTAGAAACCTTCTCCGGAGTGAAACGCCGATTTGAGGTGCTTCATCATGGTAAGGAGGTGTACATCGATGATTATGCCCATCATCCAAAAGAAATTGAAGCCTGCATTAATTCTGCCCGTCAGCTTTTTAAATCACAGAAAATTACCGTGATTTTTCAACCCCATTTGTATTCACGCACTCGTGATTTGATGGATCAATTCGCTCAAGCACTGAGTTTAGCCGATGAGGTAATTCTGTTGCCAATCTATCCCGCAAGAGAATTACCCATTACGGGAGTCGATAGTTCTCAATTAGTGAAGAAAATTCCGAAGAGCAAATATCTTTCCTATTCGGAAGTTCTTTCCTATGTAAGAAATCACCAATTCGAAATGCTGATAACCATGGGGGCCGGCGATATCGGAGAATTGGCAAGTTCAATAAAGGATATATTGAATAATCGTTTATGAAACAACAATTCCATCATATTATTGTTTGGGTAGGACTTCTAATCTATGTTATTCTTACGGCAGGATTTGCAGCGAAGAAATCCGTAGAAGTGGAATGCGCTGCCGTTGAGATTCATCTTACCGATACAATCAATAAATTAGTTTCAAAAAATGAGATTCTGGAATTGCTTTCGAAAAAGAAAATTTCGATTTTTGGTAGTCCTATGTCTGAAATCAACAAATGGGAAATTGCCCGACAATTACAAAACAACATACCTTATATTTCAAAAATCGGAGTTTATCCTTCATACGACGGGAAACTACACATAAAAATGGCATTACGCGAGCCAATGATACGCGTTTTTAATAAATATGGCAGAAGTTATTATGTTGATACTGATGGATATTTAATGCCGTTGTCGGCAAACTATAGTGCACGGGTTGTGGTGGCCACCGGTAATATTTACGAATCTTCACCTACCCAAAGACCCATTTTAATTGATTCACTATATAGAGACACCACAAATCACCGAAAACCTTTGAAAGATATTTTTAATATTGTTAGTTACATAAACCAGGATCCGATGCTGAAAGCACAGTTCGAACAAATTCATGTGCAAGGATCCGATTATATTTTAATTCCCAAAGTAGGCATGCAAACTATAGTTTTGGGCGATGCTGATAACATTGTTGATAAGTTTTATAGACTAAAAGCACTTTATTACAAAGGATTTGGTAATTTAGGTTGGCAAAAATATAAAAGTGTCAGCCTCAAATATTCTAATCAGGTAGTATGCATTAAACGTTAAAAAATATGATACAGAAGCAAAACATTATTGGTGCGGTTGATGTAGGTACAACAAAGATTGTGGCAATTATCGCACAAAAAGATGAGCACGGAGAAATTAAAATTTTGGGTTTTGGCCGCGAAAAAAGTGTAGGTATCCAAAAAGGTGATGTATTAAATGTAACGGAAACCGTCAGAAGCATCTCCAATGCATTCCGCAAAGCAGAGGAGGAAGCAGGTGTGTCAGTCAAAGAAGTGTACGTGGGGATGGCCGGACATCATATACGTTCGAAAGAACATCAAGGAAATTTAATCCGGGAAAATGAAGACGTTCCAATTTCAAAGGAAGATGTTGAACTCTTGATGCGAAATATAAAAAATTTGTCGTACGACATTGGCTACGAAGTAATTCATGTAATCCCGAAAAGTTTCACTGTGAATCATGTAACCGGAGTGAACAATCCGATCGGCTGTGTCGGCAAAAAATTGGAAGCATCATTTCATGTTGTCATTGGAGAAATGGCTCCCATTCGATTATTACGAAGATGTGTTGAAGATGCCGGTTATAAGGTGAAAAAAATATTCCTGGAGCCATTGGCATCAGGCGAAGCAGTATTACTCCCCGAAGAGAAAGAAATGGGTGTTGCTGTGGTTGACATTGGTGGAGGAACCACTGATTTGGCCGTTTATTATGAAGGAAGCATACAACACACTGCGGTTATTCCTTTCGGAGGGAACATTATTACTGAGGATCTAAAGAAAACTTTGCAACTGCTCGAGCGAGATGCAGAAAAAATAAAAGTTAATTTTGGCAATGCCATAGTTGACGATCCTATGAATGCACGTAGTGTAGTGGCTATTAAAGGATATGCAGGTTACCCGGAACGTGAAATAGATTTTCGAACCATTGCTGATATAATTCAAGCTCGGATGAGCGAAATATTGGAAATGGTGATTAGCGAAATCAAACGAGCTCAAGTATCTCATATGCTCACTTCGGGAATTGTTGTTACAGGCGGAGGTGCACTGCTGAAAAATCTTCCCCAGTTGGTTGCTTACCATTCAGGAAAATTAACACGAATTGGTTATCCGCGAGTGACTTTTATTTCTGACAACTATTCTGAACTAAACAACCCATGTTATTCTACAATCCTAGGGTTGGTTCTCTTAGGCTTTGAAGATATGGCTGAGGAGGATATCAACATAAATGAAGTCTCAGATAAAAAGGAACAAGAGCAAATGCAAGAATCTGAAAATTCAAAGCATGAAGATCCAAAAACTGAAGAAATCTACGGAAAACCTAAAGGAACAAGATTTAAAATTTTTGAAAATCTTACTAAGTCTATTTTTGAACTTAAAGCAACCAATATGAACGAGGAGGGATAACCATGAATGAATCGATGATACAATTTGATTTGCCCAAGCATCAATCTTCCATCATCAAGGTGATTGGAGTAGGAGGAGGTGGTGGGAATGCAGTAAATTATATGTATCGCAAGGGTATTTGCGATGTAGATTTTGTGGTTTGCAACACAGATTTGCAAGTATTAAATCAAAGTCCGGTGCCTTTGAAAATACAATTAGGTCCTACCATTTCCGAAGGAAGGGGAGCGGGGGCTAGTCCCGATAAAGGACGTCAGGCCGCTTTGGAAAGCCTTGACAAAATTAAAGAACTTTTAAGTCACAACACGAAAATGGTGTTTATTACTGCCGGTATGGGCGGTGGAACTGGAACAGGAGCTGCACCAATTATTGCCCAGGCAGCAAAAGAACTGAATATTTTGACTGTAGCTATTGTTACTCTTCCTTTCGTTTGGGAAGGAAGAAGCCGCATAATTAGAGCCTGCGACGGAATTCGTGAGCTGCGAAAATATGTTGATGCTATGTTGGTTATCAATAACCAAAAAATCTTACGAGGCGAGTCTCGCGATTATATCACAGCATTTGCTGAAGTTGATGAAATATTAGCAACAGCTGCAAAAGGCATCGCAGAAATTATCACTATTCCCGGGATCATGAACGTCGATTTTGAAGATGTTAACACCGTGATGCAAAATTCAGGGGTATTCCTGATGGGATCGGGTGCAGCTTCGGGAGAAGATCGTGTTAGGAAGGCTTTGGAACAAGCTATTTATTCACCCTTATTGGATGATATCAATATTTTTGGAGCAAAAAATATTTTGGTTAATGCAATAAATGGTAAAGCATTATATCAAGATCAAGAGCTCAACTTTTTAATGAATTTTTTACAAACTAATGCCGGTTTGAATGCTGAGATTATCATTGGCATTACTCACGATAATAACTTGGACGAAGAAATTGCTCTTACAGTAATAGCCACCGGCTTCTCCGACGAGGTGATTCCTGAACTTTATGTTCAAAAAGTACAGGAGGTTTATCAAGTTAACCTTCATGGAGCAGAATCGTCTTTAACCCAAGCGGAAAAACCTGTGGAAACTACAGTACTAAAGCCACAGGAGCTTATTACCTCCAAAATCAACGCCCAAACCAAGGAGACAATAAAGTCTGAACCAGGTCAGATTACAATGAAGATTAAAGAGGATAATAACCAGGTTCAGGTTACACCCGTGGAGCAAATCGCCGAAAAACCTAAAATGGCTAGTTCAAAACAAATAATTGCTGAGCCGTTGAAAAGTAGTGAACCAGCTTATCCTGTTGACAGCAAGGTTATCGATGAATATGAAAAAATCCCCGCTATAGAGCGCCGAAAAGGAAAAATCGATCCAAATTACAAAGAAACCACTAACGATAAGGAAGTAAGTCGATTCCGGATTTCCCTTGATGAAACCGATGAACTAATTTTACGTGAGGCTAGCCCCTATCTTGACAAAA
>DAOTAV010000101.1:0-8704 GCA_035382785.1 Salinivirgaceae bacterium
GATAACCTTTTGATTTATAGGTTTTATCAAGCTCAATAATGCGATCTTCGTAGGCAATACTATAGGGACAATGATTACAGGTGAAAATTACAATAAAGCCCTTAGCATCGGGGAAGTCAGAGAGGGAAACCATGTTTCCGTCTGTGTTTTTTAATCGAAAATCTTCGGCTTTGTCACCAATTTTATATCCTTGTCCTAAAAGTGTTTGGGACGCAAGAAGGAAAATTGTTAAAAGTTTAGTGGGTTTCATATTCATAGTTTTTAAGGGTTTTAATCTGTTTAATTAATTGTTCGTAGGTTAGGGTTCCTTCATGAAAAATTCGTTTTTTCCGTGATATGAAAAGAGTTGCAGGAAGTGAACCCGACCACGATTTGTCAATTTTGGGGATCCATTGGTCTGCATCGTCTTGTTTTAAAACCACTACTTCAGATTTGAAATTCATACGCTCAAGGAAGGGTATAAGCCGTGTTTGGATATGTTCTTCAAAATCGAGGCTAACATAAATAAATCGTATTTTATCTTGATATAATTGTTGTTCAGCCTTTATAAACTCAGGAAGTTCCTTTACACAAGGACTACACCATGTTGCCCAAAAATTGATTACATAAATCGAATCGGCAGAAGGGTAAATTTTCTTTTCAAGTTGTCGAAAATTATAAACCTTTACTGTGGGTTGTCCCAATGATGTTTGAACGCTCAATAGCAGTATTGCAATGGCAAGCCATCTCATAATTTAATTTTTAAGCTAAACAAATAATAGGCAAGATTGTTTTAAAAATCGAATTTGAGGTTCTTTGGATATTTAGTATTTTTGTGACTTTCAGAAAATGATTGAAACCTTGAATACTTTGGACCATGTTAAACTTAGTCGGTTAAGCGACTTGTTAGCGAAAACAAAAAGAGCAGCTGTGTTTACCCATGTCAATCCCGATGGTGATGCCCTTGGTAGTGGATTGGCCTTGGTTTCTCTGTTTAAGGCCATGGGCATTGAATCGCGATTGATTATACCGAATACAGTGCCAAGCAATTTGAAATGGCTTCCTAATTATGACAATGTTTGGGAAGCACCCTCGGTTGAAACAGTTGCCGATTGGTTGGAATATACTCACACAATCTTTCTAGTCGATTTCAATCAGTATTCCCGCATTGCACCTTATGACCCATTAGTTAGAGGTTCAAGAGTTCCGGTGGTGCTCATTGATCACCATCAGCAACCGCAAATTGACGCTCAATTGGTATTTTCAGAAATCGAGGTATCTTCTACAGCAGAACTATGCCATCAAATATTTAAAAATCTGTTCCAAACTTATTTTTCATTGGACTATGCCACTTGTATATATTCAGGAATTGTGACCGATACTGGTTCGTTCAGTTATAATTCGTCATGGGATCATACATTTGAATGCGTTGCCGAGTTGATTCGCATGGGTATTAATAAAGATCAGATAACCTCCATGATTTTCAAAAATAATACTGAAAATCGGTTACGTCTGTTGGGGCAAATCTTAACAAACGGGATGGAAGTATTACCTGAGTATCACACAGCTTATATGACCTTAAGTCTAGAAGATCAAAAGCGCTTTGATTATCAGGAGGGCGATTCGGAGAATTTTGTGAATTATCCTTTGTCTATTAAAGATATTCGATTTAGCGCATTTTTTCATGAAAAACCCGATGAAATCAAGATTTCGTTACGTTCGGAAGGTGACTTTTCTGTGAATACGATAGCACGTAGATATTTTAATGGAGGTGGACATAAAAACGCAGCCGGTGGTAGAAGCTTCAAATCGCTGAACGAGACTATCCAGGATTTTTTAACGATTCTTAGAAATCATGCGCATGAGATTTAAAACATGTCTTTTTCTGCTTGTTTTTGTCGTTTCCTGCGATAATCAGGAAATAAAAAAGAACATCGACAGAGGTGAATTATCCAAACTATTGTTGGAAGCCAATAAAGCTCAAGTGGGATACGACACCTTGCGCTTAATTAGTTTTATTCGGTTGAACCAATGGGAAATGAAACAAACGAAATCGGGTTTATGGTATCAAATCATTGAACAGGAGAATGGACCTCAAATCAATGAAGGCGATGTTGTAACTCTCGACTTTACGGTTCATCTTCTAGATGGAACCCTTTGTTATTCAACCTTTAAAGAAGGCCCAAAGATGTTCAAAGTTAGTCGAGGGGGAGTGGAGTCGGGGCTTGAGGAAGCCATTTTATTTCTGCATGGAGGCGATAGCGCTCGAGTTATTATGCCACAGTTCCGGGCTCATCATCTATTAGGCGATGGAGTAAAAATTCCACCATTGGCAACCATTATTTACCATTTAAGGGTTCTTGAAGTTATTTCGCCAAAAGGCAAATGAGTATTCTTTTTTGGAAGAATGTTCCCAAATAAAAAAAATTAGCTATATTGCGTTGGCAAACAGAGAAAAGGATGATTAAAAAAAAATCGGTAGGTTTTTATTTGGGACTTGTGTTTCTAATCACAATAATTTCCGGTTGTAAAAAAAGTCCTTATCCCGGTTATGAACTTATCGATGGTGGTGTGTATTTTCGCCTTTTAGCTTTTGGTGATAATCGACAAAAGGCCCAGCCCACAGATTACGTTAACATAGATATTGCCTATCGCACTATAAATGATAGCCTATTTTTCCTTGGTCGCCGTACTTTGCAGCTGACCCAACCCGAATTCTATGGTTCCATCGACTACTGTTTTCTTGCATTAGCCGAGTACGACAGTGCATCCTTTATTATCGATGCTCAAGGTTTATTCGAGAAAACCTTAAATTCAGAATTACCTTCGTTTATCAAACCGGGCGATCCTATGAAGGTCGATATTAAAATGCTTTTGATTCGAACAGAAGAACAATACAAACGCGAGAAGGAAGAATTTTTAGCTTGGATAAAAGATTTCGGCGAATACGAACGTACTGTCTTAGAGAATTTTATTGAACAACGAGCCATTAAAGTTAAACCCACATCCAGCGGAATGTATTTTATTTCCACCCATAAAGGAAACGGCAAAAAAGTTCAAAAGGGCGATATTGTTACCGTTAATTATGAAGGGCGATTTTTAAACGGTAAATTTTTTGATTCGACAATAAAAAGAAAACAGCCTTTTGAATTTGTTTACGGCACCGAATGGCAAGTAATAAAAGGACTGGAAGAAGCTATCGGATATATGTCGGAAGGTGAAAAAGCTTTAATAATTTTACCATCGGGTTTGGCTTGGGGAGCAAAAGGGAGTAGCACAGGTATTGTTCCACCTTTCACTTCGGTTCTTTACGAATTGGAATTAGTGAAAATACAACCGAGACTTTCGAAATAGTGAACAAAATTTAGTCCATTCGGTTTTTGTAGTCTTCATAGGTAAATTCTCTTAGAATTTCCACTTCGCCGTTCAACTTTTGTATGGCAATAGACGGGTGATCCACTCCGTTGAACATAGTGGTTTTTACAATGGTGTAATGAATCATGTCTTCGAGAACAATTTGTTCTCCCACTGTCAGCGATTTTCCAAAGTCGTATTCCTCCATAAAATCGCCAGCAAGGCAACTGCAACCACCCAAGCGATAACAGTGGGCGGGATTTGAATGTTTGTCCGGGTCCTTGGCATTGCGTATTCTTGGACGGTAGGGCATTTCAAGTGTGTCGGGCATATGGGCAGTGAACGACACATCGAGCATTGCGGTTTTGGTGCCACGACTTTGAACTATATCGGTGACGGTAGCAATCAAAACTCCGGTATCCCAGGCAAAGGCACTTCCGGGCTCGAGAATTACATGAAGACCATGCTTTTTTCTAAACTTCTGAATGAGCCCTATTAGGTGTTCAACATCATACCCTTCGCGTGTCATCAAGTGTCCACCGCCGAAATTAACCCATTTGATTTGTGTAAAATATTTTCCAAATAGCTTTTCAAACGAATCTAACGTCTTCTCCAGTGCGTAACTAGTTGATTCGCAATGAACATGAAAATGCAACCCTTCAATCCCAGTGGGCAAGTGTTCAGGAAGAAATTCATGTAAAACCCCTAATCGTGATTTAGGAGAACTTGGATTGTATAAATCGGTGGTAACGTCGCTATGTTCCGGGTTTACTCTTAATCCACATGAAATTGGACGGTGAAAGGCTTGTACGGCCGGAAAATATTTTTGAAATTGCGACAGCGAGTTAAAGACTATATGGCTGCTATAGCCCATCAGTTCATCAAATTGATGCTCTTTATATACCGGGGCAAATACATGGGCGTAGGTTTTCATTTCTTCGAAACATAGTCGAGCTTCGAACAGTGAACTTGCCGTAGCACCTTGGATGTATACCTTCACTATTGGAAAAGTCTTCCACAATGCAAAACCTTTGAAGGCGAGAATAATCTCTGCTCCCGATTTTTCCTGTACATAACGGATTAACTCAAGATTCTTACGAAATCGATTTTCATCGATGATGAAGCAAGGCGAAGGAACAGCGGCAAGATTCATTTTTATTGAATTTTGGGCAAAGATAGCTAAAAAAACGGGATGATAAATGGCTTGGCAATTATCTCCAAAACTTTGCAGATCGTTGTAAAAACGCTATCTTTGGTAGAAAAAAAGAACAATGAAATCGATAGCATTGATTACAGGAGCAACTTCCGGCATAGGGAAAGCCACAGCCTTGGAGCTGGCAAAACTGAATTATCGGTTAATAATCACAGGTCGTCGTGCTGACCGTTTGCGGGAACTAGCTTCGATGATCGAAAATCAATACAATACCGAAGTTTATCCGCTCGAGTTCGATATTCGCAGCCGAGATGCAACGGAAAAGGCTTGGGAAAGCTTGCCCGACGACTTAAAACAGGTGGATGTTTTGATCAACAATGCCGGACTTGCTGCCGGATTAGATCACATTCACACCGGAAATCCTGATGATTGGGATCAAATGATCGATACCAACGTTCGTGGAATCTTAAACATTAGTCGTTTAGTAATTCCACAAATGGTTGAACGTCACAAAGGACACATTATCAACATAAGTTCCATTGCAGGAAAAGAAACCTACGAAAAAGGAGCAGTCTATTGCGCATCGAAACATGCAGTTGAAGCATTAACCAAAGGGATGAGAATCGATTTGCTGCCTTATGGCATAAAAGTATCATCAGTAAGTCCGGGAATGGTTGAAACCGAGTTTTCCAAGGTTCGCTTTAAAGGAGATGCAGAAAAAGCAGCGGCAGTTTACAAAGGACTGCAACCATTGGTAGCTGAAGATATTGCCCAAACCATAGTTTTTATTTTAACCCGACCATCGCACGTCTGTATAAATGATATTGTTGTGATGCCAACAGCCCAAGCCAGTGCCTTTTATACTTATCGTGAAAACAAATAATAATGACACGGATTTGGTTGATATTGCTGGTTTTCTCCTTAGTTCAATGTCGCAGACCTGTGTCTGACGAGAAATTTTTTCGTTATAACGAGTCGAAAGGAATACCAACACTTGACCCGGCGCATGCTAGAAACCAAACGATCATTTGGCCGGCTTCAAACATTTTTAATGGGTTGGTTCAACTCGATTCATCGTTGAATGTGAAACCATCGATTGCCCAACGGTGGGATTGGCAACCCGATTCGCTGCTTTATACTTTTTATCTACGGTCAGATGTTTTTTTTCATGAACATCAGATCTTTGGCGAAGCTAAAACCCGAAAAGTTACAGCCCACGATTTTGTGTACAGTTTCAAAAGAATTCTCGATCCGACAACCGGAAGTTCAGGCGCATGGATTTTTCGCTACGTTGACCCCAACTTTGGAGATCATGGTTTTAAGGTGTTAAACGACACTGTGTTGATCATTAGATTAAAACAACCGTTCGAACCATTTTTAAGTTTGCTTTCCATGGTTTATTGTTCGGTGGTTCCGCATGAAGTGGTGGATTCGGAAGGTGTGCGTTTCGGATTTAAACCCATCGGAACCGGTCCTTTTGTTTTGGCTCGTTGGGAAACAAACAATTGTTTGATTTTGAAAAAAAATCAACGATATTTTGAATGCGATGGACATGGGAACCGCTTTCCCTACCTCGATGGAGTCATAATAAGTTTCATTGCCGACAAACAATCGGAATTTATGGAATTTCTCCTTGGCAATCTCGATTTCCTTTCCGGGGTTCATGCCGCTTATAAAGATGAATTGCTCACTAACGACGGGAAATTGCGGACAAAATACCAACAAAAAATTTTTATGCAAACCACCCCTTATCTAAACACAGAATATTTGGGGTTTATTATGGACTCAACCCATTCCGATTATGTGCCTTTAAATATCAGAAAAGCCCTGAACTATTGTTTTGATCGTCAGAAAATGATAGCATTTCTGAAAAATAATCTTGCTGTACCGGCCTATCGATCAATCATACCGCCATCATTGTTTCATTTTGATTCAACCGAATTGCCGTGTTATTCCTATGATCGTACCATGGTATCAAACTGGTTGAAAGACGATCGGAACCCCGCGAATCGCTATCGGGTGACTTTGCTGACAACGCCCGATTATTTAGACATAGCCGAATTCCTTCAACACGAAGCTCGAAATGTTGGAATCGATTTACAAATTGAAACCGCCACCGGTGCAGCGTTTCGTCAAAAAGTGGCAGCGGGTGAACCTTCATTTTTTAGAGCTTCTTGGATAGCCGATTATCCTCATCCTGAAAACTTTTTGCTTTTGTTTGCATCCAACAACAAATCGCCTGCAGGTCCGAATTACACACATTTTTCAAACCAATCTTTCGATTCTGTTTATAACCTTATAGCAACCGGTGTGGCCGACAGAAATTCGATTATCGAAGCTGAAAAAATAGTTTTTGATCAAGCTCCGATAATACCGCTTTATTATGATATGGTTGTTCGGTTTGTAAACAACAAAATCCGCAATCTGCCGTTAAACGCAATGAATAATCTCGAGTTGAAATACGTTCAAAAGGAATAAAAACTTTGTTTTTTTTGCATCTTTGCATTTCAAAACTTATCATTATGATTCAGAGAATTCAATCGGTTTATTTGTTGGTAGCCATAATTTTAGCTAGCTCATTGTTTTTTCTTCCTTTAGCCGATGTAGCTACGGGAGACTATTTCGACCAATTATGGATCTACGGTTTAAAATCAAATCCTAAATTGTGGCTTTATACTCTTTTTGCACCGGGGGTGGTACTGCCGTTGATGCAATTTTTTCAATTTAAAAATCGAAAGAAACAGCTTTTTACCGGCAACATTGTCCTTTTCTGGTGGATAGGTTGGATTATTATTTTTCCAATAATCGTGAAATTTTATCTGTTTCATACTCCATGGCAAATCATGCTACGATATCCATCAATTTTCCCACTGATGGCTTTCATTTTCATAATATTAGCCAATCGTGCTATTAGAAAAGATGAAGAGTTGGTGCGTTCCATCGACAGAATTCGATAAATTATGCCAAAAATCCTAGGGAAATAAACTAAAGCACGAAAATCAATAACAACGATCCGTCAAAGAAAATCAATTTTAACTATGATTCAATTTAAAAAATTCATATTTACTGCAATCTTTATTACGCTTCACCTTGTTTCCTGTCAATCAAAACAAGAGAAAGAAGGACTTGCAATATTAAATGACGAATTAGCTGAAATTCAATTGATTGTTGAACAATACAAAACCCTTCCGATTGACAGTTTGCATCGCGTTTTGTTAACCAAGTTTTATCCCATTGCTAATACGATAAAAAACAAGCCCGAAATATTCGAAAAATTAGGCGCCGACGAACAAAATATCTTATCGGAATATTCAAACTACATGAAAAGTGTTGAAGATTTGATAGCACTTGGAAATAAAACAATCGACGGTTTGATATTTGCTCGCCAACAGTTGACTAACTTAAAGAATGATATTCAACATGGTTTGATTCCCGCCGATAGCATAAAAGGCTATGTTTCCTTCGAAGCGAATAATTTTGCTGTTATCAAACTGGATGTGCAAAAGGTTCTTACGTTGAAAACCTTACCCAAAGATTTTAAACAAATTGAACAAAGTGCGGACTCAATCATAGAAAAAAAGTACGGTCGGATTCAAAACATCGTTCCTCAAGAAAATTAAAAGGTTACCCTAAAGAACATTTTAAAAAATCAGGCCTCTATGAAAAAGGGTAAAACCATTTTGCTGATGCTAATTTTGAGTGTGATGTTTTATTCATCCAACGCTCAAAACAATTTTATGTTGGCAATGGAATATTATCGCAATCGCGAATGGGAAAAGGCTGAATTCATATTATTTGAACTCTTGCAACAAAAACCCGAACGACAAATATTTCAATACTACCTTCTCACTTTGAGTGAACAAAAAAAAGGCAAAGAAATTGAACAAGCTGCCAAAAATCAAAAGCGTTTACTCAAAAACTATCCTGATTTGTTAGTCGATGTTGGAAGTGCCTTGAAAACAGTGGGAGAGCTTAAGAAATCCGAAAAATATTACGATGAAGCCCATGCGTTGGCATTATCCGATCAATCGCAATTTTTTCTGATTGCAAACCGATTCATCAATCTTAGAGAATTCGACCGAGCCGAAAAGTTATATCTTGACGCACAGAAAAAGAATCCAAATCAATCGTACGATCAGGAATTGGCCAATCTCTACTTTCTAATGAGAAACTATGATAAGATGATTGATATTTACCTCAATCTGCTGCTTCAAAGCG
>DAOTAV010000102.1:0-8635 GCA_035382785.1 Salinivirgaceae bacterium
CAAGCGGAATTTTAAATTTTTTGTGAACCCGATCAACATATTTTACCGAAGTAAATACTCGATTGAAATTCATTCCGATCGATACCATACGTTGATTGCTGTTTTGAATCTGGTTTCCTACGTTTGGTACGTTAGGACCTAACCTGGGTGATATTTTCCAATTGTATCGGCCGGAATAGGATAAAGAGGCGGATATCCATTTAAATCCGGGAATTTTGTTGATAGGAGCATTATAGTTAATCTGGAAGTTGTGATTGTAATCAGTGATCTCACCTAGATTCCTTAAACTGAGCAAAATCGTATCCCGAAGTTGTTCATAATCCGACATGTCCCGATCCAATCGACCTTCCACTTCGTTTACTCTTGCGAGAACATTGCTTTGAAAATCGAACTTTAAATTGCGTGCAAGGTTGTAGCTGATTTGATAATTTCTAGTCCAACGAAAATCTTTATCGTAAGTGGGATTAAAAATTTGATTCGGGTTGTTCAGGTTTCGCCGCTGTAACTCATTATATCGACGATTTATTTGAGTGTTAAATGCTACTTGCGATGGAGCTATGGAGAAGTTAATCTCCTTTATCAGTACAAGAGCCGGATGTGAAAGAATTTTAACCGATTTGAACGGCTCGTAAACTTTGGGGTTGTTGTTATATACATATCCAAGGGTGGCAGTGTGGGTCAGTTGGTTGTTGTACTCTATGTTGGGATTTTCGATATGAGTTTCATTGTAGGAATAACCCGCGGTCCAGTGTGCAATCTCCCAAAAACGATTTTTCGATGAGGGTTTGCCAATCTTGATATTGGTAAAATTCCAGCTTTTTCGGCGGCTGTAATCGCGTGAAATTTTTTGCAGGAATTCTTTTTGTTCCGGGCTTAAATTTGGATTGTCCAACGATACTTTGAGTAAAATATCCTGGTCGAGAGGGTTGTATTGTGGGGTAATGAATGTTTCTCCGTATCCGAAATAGAATGGAAGGCGTATGTTTGCTTTGGCTGGAAAGAATTTTCCAAGTTCAATAGAGGTTGACAAATCGTATTGGGAGATGTTTTCCATTTGTCGGTTTTGCATTCTGTCACCAAGTTCTCCAAACCCTGCTTTGGAAGTACTCCCCGATATTGAGAAGTTGGCAAAGTCTGCTAACTGAGTTGAGAGCCGTCCGGTGGCAGCCCATCCGCCATTGTCAATAAAATCGGTAAGAGCCAGTTCGTTTACCCAAATTTCGACCGATTTGGGTTGACCGTCGTTTCGAGGATTGCGAACCCCAATCATGATTGCCTGTGCATCGGCAAGATTGGGATTTCCCTTCACTTTAATACGGTTTTTCCCGTTTTGGATTACAAATTCACTTTGGAGATTAATGGTGCTTCCGGCTTCGAGCATGGCTTGGTTTCGTTTGTTCTTCACATTACGCAAGGCTTCGAGATCAACTTCAACATTGTTGTAAGTTGGCCATACTTGAGTTCGTCCCCATGTGTTATCAGGATATCGTCCGGGTTGGGTTATCTGTACCGGCACCTCGTATTCATAGTAGTTTTCTCGAAAATCGGTTCCGATTCGCACAAAGACGGTTATTTCGTTATCGCTTACAGGATCTTCCGGAACGGCAGATTCAGCATGGACAAACATTTTTAGTTTTCCATAGCGTCGCATATCGATTTGGATATTTTTGAATACCGATCTTGCGAAACCATCGGGGAGGCCAATAGCACGCAACACTAGCGATTGCTCATTGCGTTGTGCAGCTTGTGTTCCGGCTTGATCAATTTCTCGGTCAACTCCAGGCGGAAGCAAGTAGTTTACCGGAGTTTTAGACGAGTTTCGTTCAATGTTGACGGTTGATATTTCAAACGTCATTTGATCGAGGTTGATGTTGGGGTTTAGGCTTTCTGAGTTTTCCTCAAGAACATATTCATAGCGTCGCCAATCGCTGCGAACCAAATCTAAACGCGCAAATCGAAGAGTAACCGGTTGATCAAATCCGGTTAAAAACATGCGCATGAATCGAATGGAGCGAAAGTCGCTGATTTCACCAATTTTGTTATCGGGTTTACGAACCGGTATTTTGAATTGATACCATTTCACCCGTTTCGTGTTTCCATTAGGCATTTTCTTGTTGATCACAACTTCATCAACAATGTGCTTTTTAAAGATTTCAAAGTTATTTTTTGAAAGGTCGATTTTGTATTGGAAATAGTTTTCCGATTGGTTTAAGGTGTAATCGTTGTTGATATCTTCGTTGTCGGGTCGCGAAGTTGATTGCTCAGTATAGAGGTTATTGTTATTTACCGGAGAGTTGTTTTCCGTTCCTGAGAAATATTTATATCGTTCAATCACATTGTCCGCGGCAAGAGGATCTTGATCGACAGCCTGACCTCTGAAATATCGAAAATTGTCGCCCGATGGGTCGGAAAAGATTTTATCTTTCACAAATTGCGGAACTAATGGATTGTTGTACCAGGGATGAGTTAGGAGGAAAAATTGCCGTTCGTCTTCGTTATTTAGACCATCGAGCCCAACATCTTGAAATTGCCTCGCATTGGGGTCGTTGTCGAAAGCCGGTGATATTGCTTGTCGTGTTGGCACGCGCCCCCAAGCTGTTTGCGTTACATTTACCAATTCGGCGGTGCGTGGAAGGCCTTGTTCAAAGCTTTTGCGACCGTCTTTCAAAATATCTTCGCTTATATCTCCAAGATTAATATAAAGTGCCGGATTTTGTGCGTTTCGAATGGTTCCGGTTTCTTCGTCTTCGGCATAAGGATCCATAAGCCAAAACTCCACATATTCGATGTTCATCATTTCAAAATCCGATGACGATAAAGCTCTCTGGACACCAGCCCAGTTGCTTTCCGGATTGGTCAGATTTCCGTTTTCGTCAAGTCGCTCGTATGCGTAGTTATATGCTCCTCGGATATTTGGATAGTAGGTGAGGTCAAAGGTTACTAGGTTGTTATAAAGGCTATACTGGTTATCAACGTTTGGAAAGAGTTCGTTCTCACGAAATTGACAGGTGAATAGGCTTGAAATGGCATTTTTACTAACCGGAGAACCGGAATTATAAAAGCTTGGATCAATGTTATACCATGATAGGTGGGCAACGCGGCTTCGGTAGCTCAAATCGTTGGGAGCAACCAGACTTTCATTAAAAAATCGGGGTGTTGAAGCCAACTTCCATTCAAAATATTGGTTGATAGATATGTTGGAGGTGGCTCCCTCAAAGTCGTCAATAAAAGCCTTTCCCGCTTTATCGATGATGTTGTTATGTCCTGGAATTAAATGCGCAAACTCACCCTCGAGAGTTATCGATGAAGCGGTTTTGGTACTGAGCAGAGGAATCTTATCGACCAACTTGGTCAAAAAGGGCACTTCGTTTTTATAGCTGGCGTTCAATCCCCAAATGGTATTGTTGATAGGTTCATTGCCAATATTTACCTTCTTGGTAAAAGGATTTTCTCTTAAATTGAGGATTGTTGCTCCCATGTTGAATTTACTACCGAAATCGTAGGTTATATGAGCTCCCAACATGGTTTTATTTTGAATGGAAAATAAATTTTGCGATTCCAAATCAATTTTTACCGGGGTGCCGCTTTCTAAAACCGATTGGTTAATAATTGTGAGTCGCCCCATCATATAATCAACCGTGTAATCGACGTTTTCTTGCAGAAGGCGTCCACCATGGGTAACTTTTACCGATCCACGGGGAATATTCATGGCATTGAGCATTATTTCCGCCCCTCCGCCCGATTTGTATTCTCCAATCAGATAAAATTTGTTCTTTTCGGTAATCTGTCTCGCAATGGTTTTAGTTGAATCGTATAATTCAAGAAAGACAAACTTTTCTGCTGCCGCCAGATCGGCTTGTGATGTTCCGAATTGTTTCTGAAGATGACGTCCGAATGGCTCCAGAACCGGGAAATAAATTAATCCCCGCTGTGGGTCGATGGTAATTCCTTCAACAAAGTCGAATACTCCGTCGCCATTTTCGGTATGCTCATTCTGACTGTTCAAACGATCGAGGTTCATCAAGCGAAGTAGTTGAACTCCATCTACATTGGGATAACCTTGGGCCCTTAGTGAAAAAACTTCTCTTCCTGTTACAACATCGTTATAGGCTAGGTCTAATACAAAACCTTCGCGATTGATTTGCATTCCGCCCAAACGATAAACATTCTTCATCATGAGTGCCCAGTTTTTGTATCGTGGACTGAAATTGGTCCCTTTTAGGAGTTTGACAATCAAAACATTGGGGGCTTCAAGATCGTTCGAAAGCTCTCCTACGGTATAGGTTTCGTTTCCGAAAGTGTATTTGTAGGCCACTGCTAAAACTTCGTCACTTCGGATCTGGGTGTTCAATGAAATGTACCCAAGAGTGGCATCGATCCGATACTCTGATGTTGATAGTTTACGAGCATTTTCGATAATTTCGTAATCGCGCCCGATTTGAAATCCCTGACTTTCCAGTGATGAGAGGGTGTTTGCCAGCAACGAAACATCGCGAATTCCGGGTAATCCTATTACTGTTTGGTATAGAGAGTTAGCTTGATTGGTAGGTTGAGCAAACTGCCCCGTATTTATCAATGGGTTTTGAAGATTTTGAGGATTGTTTTCGGCTAAGTCTAAAAATGCCACAATATTTCTTGTGTTGTCTGTTGATGCTTGCCTATTGAGCACCCAAATTTCAATGTTTTGAATAGTGATACCTGATTGTACTAAAGGAAATGCTCTGAGCGTATTTTCATAATTATTTCTGAAAGAATGGTTAAGGAAAAAGTGACGGTTTTCATCGTATTCGTCGGCTTTTATCTTGAATTTGGTTTTTTGAGAACCTCGCTCCACTTGAATGGATTTGGTTTCGCTTTTTTGTTGCGAAAAGACGGTTGTTAGGTTAAGTTTTCCGAATTTAAGCTCGGTTAAAATCCCAAAGAGGCTTTGATTGCCTCGAATAAGAGAACTGGTCAAGGGTAGCGATACGTTTCCGGCTTCAATTCGCTGAATAATATCGTCTTCATCTCCTTTGAAACGAATGTTGGTTTTATTCTCAAAATCGAAGGCTGCTTCAGTATCGTATTTTATTTCCAGCTCAAGGTTTTCGCCTACTTTCCCGTTTACGTTGATTTGAATACGTTCGTCGAAATCGAACGTTACGTTGCGTCGCATGGTGAGGGGTAGGGCAAAATTGTCGGTTTGGCTGTATTGTACCGCAAACGTTAAGGTGGCTTGTCCGCGAACTTTAATATCTATGGTGTTTGATCCAAAGATGGTTTCAAAAAGCTTTCCGCCAATATAAAGTTTAGGAATTATTCCGCTTTGGTGTTGAAAACTCTCACTGCGTGCTCTTTTATACCAATATTCTTGTAGGGATTTGTTATAATCGTATTCCAGATAATCTTTCAGCGACATTCTCACCGGTGGACGATAATCAACTTTTCCTTTGATGGTTCTCCGAATAAGATAATCGCCTGTTAGTGGATCATAAATGACATCTTCTTGAATAAAATCGTCAATGGGGAAAGACAGTGGAGAAATAACTTTTGTTGTATCAAATAATAGTCCACTATCATCCTCAAACGGATATGCAAGTCTTTTTGCAGTGCCTTCAGGAGTTTCTTGTGCCCAAACGGTTAGATTTGTCCATAAAAGAACAAACAAAAATATTTTCCCCTCGATTCCTCCTAATGATTTAAAGTATCTTAAGTGCATTTTTAATCAATTCCTCCACAGTAATTTTCGGTCGTTCTTTGATTAAATCGGCAACGACTTTCTCAACCGACTTTTTAGGAAATCCCAGCATGACAAGAGCAGATAACGCTTCTTGCTGAATTGTATTGTTTGGTGTAACAAAAAAATGGTCGCTGACGGTTTCGGTTGAAATTTTGTCTTTCAGCTCAACAATAATTCTTTGAGCAGTTTTGAGTCCTATGCCTTTAACATTTTTTAGTGAGGTAATATCGCCGCCCGAGATTGCTGCAACAAGTTCCGTGGGACTCATCGATGAAAGAATCATGCGTGCAGTGTTAGCTCCGATGCCGGAAACAGAAATGAGTTGTCGAAACAAAGTTCGTTCTTCCGTTGTGAGAAAACCGTACAGGAGATGGGCATCTTCACGGATAATCGTTTGAATGAATATTTTCATTTCTTTTACCGATGGAGCCTGGTTTTGCAAACCGGTAAATGTATTCAACGAAATGTGAATAAAATAACCGATTCCTCTACACTCCAGCACAACATAGGTGGGATTTAATTCCACGACTTCTCCCTTGATATAGTCAAACATGTTGCAGCATAAAATTAAGCGACAAAGTTACACTTTTACCATTAACGTTTAAAACCTTCAAAAATTATTTTGCTATTATCTTCGGAGGTAATTTACAAGTCTATCGATGTTGTTACCCCTAAATTAGGTGAAAAATTGTGTACTTTTGTAAAGAGAATAAAAAGCAAATAAATGGATATTCAACAAATTCGAGATTATTTCCCCATTCTTAAACAACAAGTTAACGGGAAACCTTTGGTTTATTTCGATAATGCAGCCACTACACAAAAACCTAAAGTGGTAATAGATACAATTAATGAGTATCATTCTCTGTGGAATTCAAATGTTCATCGTGGAGTGCATTTCTTGAGTAATTACTGTACTGAGGCAGCCGAGAGAGCACGTCAAAAAGTTGCAAATTTTATCAATGCAGCTCACGAACACGAAATAATTTTCACCCAAGGAACCACCGATTCAATCAATCTGGTTGCCGAAACTTTTGGCAGAGAATTCATTTCACCAGGCGATGAGATTTTAGTTTCGCAAACCGAACATCACAGCAATTTTGTCCCATGGCAACAAATAGCTCTTCGCAAAAATGCCACTCTTGTTGTTTTCGGTTGCAACGAACAGGGAGAATGGGATTTGAACGATTTCCAAAAGAAAATCAATGGAAAAACTAAAATTGTGGCCTTGGGACATGTAAGCAATGCACTTGGGGTTGTTAATCCCATTGAAAAAGCGATTGCTATTGCTCACAACCACAATATTCCGGTTTTGGTTGATGGTGCTCAGGCTGTTCAACACATCCCTGTAGATGTTCAAAAATTAGATGTTGATTTTTATGCTTTCTCAGGGCATAAAATTTATGGCCCCACCGGAATCGGAGTCCTTTACGGAAAGGAAAAATGGCTCGACAAGCTGCCACCGTATCGATTTGGAGGAGAAATGATTACAAAAGTTACAAACCAACACACCGAATTTAATACTTTACCTTATAAATTTGAAGCCGGGACGCCAAACTACATAGGACAGATTGGGCTTGGTGCTGCTTTAGAATTTATATCACAAGTTGGGCTTTCAAGTGTGTCGCACCATGAGGAAGATTTGCTTCGTTATGCTGAGGAAAAGCTTTTGCAAATCGATTCGATTACTATTTATGGGAAGTCGAAAAATAAAGCAGGTGTAGTTTCATTTTTGGTCAACGGAGTTCATCCCTACGACATCGGTGTTCTACTCGATAAAACGGGAATTGCCGTGCGAACCGGAAACCACTGTGCACAACCGTTAATGCTTCGATTGGGAATTGTGGGCACGGTTAGAGCTTCGTTTGCAGTTTATAACACAAAAGATGAAATCGACTATTTTGTAGCGATGTTGAAAAAAATTATTCCGATGTTTCTTTAGCGGACAGCCCGCCGGAGATTATTCTTCTCCCCGGCTGTAGGCTTCCAGATATTGATATCGAGGAGTCAATTCTCCATTTTTCAGAATAGTGGCTCGCTGAATCACATCATAACGATCGTCGAGAAAGTGCGGAATAACTTTGTCGATAAACATTCGGCCAAAATCTTTTGACGAATCACGGGGCAATTCACAAGGTAAATTATCAATTGACATTACAGTCACAACATCGTCCGAGCCGAAAGGTTTGTCTTCCTTTCCGGTAAATTTGTTATACCCAAAAAACGGATCAGCTATTGTAGAAGCTTTCAATGTACTGGGTAGCGGTCCATCGATATCGCAACTTATGTCGGCTATGACTTTAATGCGAAAATCGGGGGCTTTGTAGTCGTCCGGTGTTAAAAAACGGGGTGATCGGTTATCCCAGAAATGACAAGTAACCAACATATCGGTAACCTTGGCAAATCTTGTAAAGTTATTCTCATGTTGTTCCGGATGTTTTACAAAAAAATCGAAATCAAACATACTTCCATCAGAACGCTTCACATAATCTTTGGGCCCGATTTGACAAAGTACAGGTTCGTTAAATTCCTGAGTTAAAAATTCATTGACCGAGACTTTACGTATCTTCAATTGATCGAAAGTTTGTAATGCACCGCTTGCAACCCGACCTTCTCCTGTAATCAGAATTTTTATTGGGGGTAATTGAATGTTACGCAAAACAGAATACATTTCGGCCATATCGTGAAATTCGTGTGCAGGTTTGATGTCGAATTTCCCTGAACGAAGACCTTCAGCCCTAATGCCATTGAAAGCCCCAACCACCCCGGCCCAATGTCCGAAAGCAATAATTCTTTGACCTTCAGGGTGGGTGAGATATTCATAATCTATTAACGTAATTTTCTTTCTCATCATCTCCTGAAGCATAGCCCTGTTGTGGGCTTGTTTTTTGGCCACATGGGCAAAAAATACATAGGTTT
>DAOTAV010000103.1:0-8604 GCA_035382785.1 Salinivirgaceae bacterium
TTATCGATAGTTTGTCTGCTCTCCATTGCTTCCAGCACCGGACGTGTTCCAAAAATGAAATCAATTTTTTGTTCCATGAAAATAAAATTATCTTGAAATAATAACCGACTGTGTTTTTATAATTTCCCCACTTATCAGAGAAACAAAATAAACTCCTTGGGATAAATGTTCAGTAACAATTCGCAAAGTGTGATCGTCAACGGTTTCAACATTGCCCCTGATCTCTCGCCCGGTAACATCCCAAAGCAGAACATGAGGATTTTGAAGATTCGAGAACTGAATTAAAAACTCATTTCCGGCAGGATTGGGATATATGATCGGAATATTATCGGGTTGATTCACGCTCTCCGAAACAGGTAACGGATCTTGTCCCGAATAGACTGCAATGTTATCAATAAATAAATCGTTGCCATTCCGATTAATCGTTTGAAACCGAATCCAAAGTCGTTCAGCATTTTTGAAATCCGATAAATCGATGGTGATATAGCGCCATTGATCCTGAGAATTGGGCAAAAACAGATTGTTGTACATCCATTGATTTACCGTAGCGAGGTTTGTACCAGCCCTTAAGAACACAACATGGTTAAAATTTTGACCATCAGTTGAAACTGTAACTTTTAAAGTGTCCTTTGTAAAAGCCGATTTTACTGCATAGGCATAACGGAACGATAATTTTAAATCGGGAGGATTATTGAGCAATATGGGGAAAAGATTGAGATTATCAACCTGACCAATTTGGTTATAAAAACGAAATTTCATGGTTGCCGATTTTGTGCTGCCACCAAATTGCGGAATAGTATCGGCGCGCCATGTAAACAATTTATCGGGATTATCAACAACCACTTTAGCACCTTTTAAGTCGAATTGAGCATTTTCAAAATCTTCCGTGAAGGGCAGCGATACTGTGTAGGGGCGAATTACTTCTACACAAGCATGGTTGTTAATTGTATCGATGTCTGATTGATTTTGGGGATGAGCATAAAACTCAAAACGGTTGTAAACTTCCAAGGGGAACTGTGTTACAAGGTAATCGCGAAAAAAGGATAATTCAACTCCCGTATCAATAACCATAGCTGTATCGACAGAAGAAACATATTCATTAATCTTAAAATCAATGCGTTCAATGGATGTAAACTGAGTCCCAATATTTTTAAGATTAAATACAAAACGAAATATTGAATCTGCACCATTAAAAATAATGGATACCATGGCGGAAAGTTTCACATCACCTCCGTTTTGAGGAACTAAAGGTGTGTGATTTTGTGATAACCATTGATAAGCATTCCAAAGATTTATTAAACCGTTGCCAAAAGTGTTGTCCTCGCCAATGTCGCCAAGATCGGTAGATGTTGAATAGAGTGCTTCTAAAATTTCGGTAGAAGCAACATTCGGAAAAGCTTCTTTGAGCAGAAGTACAGATCCGGCAATATGAGGTGCAGCCATGCTTGTGCCTGATAAAACTCCATATTCATTAAGTCCTTGAGCCGAAAAGACATTAACACCGGGAGCAACTACCTCGGGTTTGATATGGAGCGATGATCCTGCCTCAACCGGACAGTTTGTTGGGCCTCGGCTTGAAAAGTCAGCAATCGACCATTCACTTACAGAGGTATTTAAAGCTCCCACACTGAAAATATTGGTAGTAGAACGGGCAATGTGGGCAGGTTGTCCGATTGTTTGGCTACCCGGGCCGCTGTTCCCTGCCGAAAATACTAACGCGACTCCGGCGGCATCCAAAGCATTGAATACTAATGTTTCCGGCAAATCACAATCAGCGGCATTGCCACTATTCTCAAGCCCCCAAGAATTGGTAATTACATCGGGAATGTCGTTTACTGTTTCCGGATTTCCATCGGGATCTAATGCCCATTGGAAGCATTCTAAAATTTCACTCAATCGGCGTACTTCAGATATTTGACTGACAATCGGGTCGGATACCATAAAATAAGCCTTGGGGGCAACGCCAATAGTGTCGCCATTGGAAGCGATTGTTCCTAAAACGGTACCGATGGTGTGGGTTCCATGGGATGAAGAAGAAATATCAACCGACACAGGATTGTTGTATGGGAAATAGGACTGATCTAACGGCAAATAATCTCCTAAAAAGCGCCCGGCAAAGGTTGGATGAAAGGTATTGACTCCGGTATCAACGCCCAACACCTTACGTCCTCGTCCTGAATATCCCAAAGCCCATAACTGACGGGCACCAATGGCACGAAGTCCATGAGTAGCAAAACCCTGAATGTCAGCATACACACCTTGCTCAACCGGTAACAAACGATAATTTGTGTGATCCAAATAAACATAGTCAACATCAGGATGCATGGCTAGCCTTCGGATAGTGTTTTCATCTGCCCAAATTGCGATTATATTGGCACACCAAAAAGCTTGTACTCTAACAACCGACGATCTTTGGCTTTTTAGAGCTGCAACTCTATTTAAAAAAGATTGCTGAGTCGATTGCGTGAATTGTCTCATAGATTTTATAGCATCATAGGCTCTTTGGTTGGCCGATTTTTTTTGCCATTTCACTGCTTTAACAGCGCTATCGGCATTCCATTGTGGTTTTAACCGAAAGATTGAATAAACTGTTGCTCCTCGTGATTTGAGCATAGCATCTTGAAGCGCCGGCTCAAAATTATTTTGCGCAAAAGGTTGACCAACAACAATAAAAAATAGAACAGTGAATATTCGGCGTAGCATAATATCTAATGATTTTGGGATTGTACATTATCATCGGACTCATCGTCGTCAATGCGTCGAATTTTATAATTGATTGACGCGATAAAGATACTCATAAACGGAGAAATAATGTTAAAAAAAGCGTATGGCATATACGAAATCACCGGAACTCCCAACACGGCAGCCTGTGTTGCTCCACACGTATTCCATGGAATCAAAACGGAAGTAACGGTTCCTGAATCTTCCAAAGTGCGACTCAATAACTCAGGTTTCAATTTTCGTTTCCGATAGGTTTCTGCAAACATACGGCCAGGAACAACAATAGATAAATATTGATCGGAGGCTGTGATGTTGAAGAAAATACACGTAGCAACCGTTGAAGCCACCAATGAGGCCGTGTTAACAGCCAAACGAATAATATAAGACGTAATCTTGGCAAGCAAACCACACGATTCCATCACACCTCCAAAAACCATGGCAGAAATGATGAGCCAAATTGTATTAAGCATCCCTCCCATTCCTCCTGTGGTGAGCAAATCATTTATTTTAGGATCGGAAGTTATTACAGAAATACGCCCAAACATACTCTTCATAACAGCCACATAGGATACCTCGGCATAATTTCCTTCAAATCCGGCGATTTCGCGTATAATGTGCGGTTGAAAAATAACAGCAAAAATTGCCCCCAACAAGGTTCCAATCATCAATGAAGGTAACGGTGCTGTTTTTTTCAAAATTACGACAATTAATACTACCGGCACAATAAACAACCATGGAGAAATGTAAAAAGTGGATTGCAGTGTGTTTAATGTTCTTTCAATTCCTGTTTCTGAAGAGGCCATAGATTTGGTGAAACCAATGACGGCAAAAATTATTATTGTCAGTATAATGGAAGGTACTGTAGTGATTACCATATACCTTATGTGTGTAAATAGATCGGTTCCGGCCATAGCCGGTGCGAGATTAGTAGTATCTGAAAGTGGCGACATTTTATCACCAAAATAGGCTCCCGAAACAATGGCTCCGGCTACGATTGCCGAGTTGAATCCAAGCGCTTGCCCGATTCCTAACAAAGCGACACCGATGGTGGCAACCGTTGACCATGAACTTCCTGTCCCTAACGAAACCAATGAACAAATGATGACGGTAGCCGCCAAAAAAAACGTTGGATGCAAAATCTTTAACCCATAATAAATCATAGCAGGAACAACGCCACTCAACATCCAAGTACCGGCCAAAGCACCTATCATAAGCAAAATTAACATCGATGGCATCGCATCGCTTATACTCTTCACAATTCTTGAACGAACATACATCCATGGATATCCCAACCTGACTGCAATAACGCTTCCAATCCCCGCTGCTAATAATAATGCTATTTGGTTTGCGCCTCCCAAAGTTCCATCTCCAAAAAAACAAACATTTAATGATAATAACCCCAAAAGTACCAGTATGGGAAATATGGCATGGAAAGCCTTAGGTTCTTTAACTGCGCTAAGATTAAATTTCTCTGTCATATCAATCATTTTCATGCAAGTTACTGATTTTTTAAATCTAAAGAACTTTACTCAAAATAATTAGAACAAAAACAAGGATTGAGAAATATTTCCTAATTTAGCAAAAAATTATCATTAAAATTCGTTGATTATGAACCAGAAAACGATAAGCAACTCCAATTTTGCAGGATTTGCATTGTGGCAATGGCTGATGATTATTTTTTATGGAACTTTAGTTGGTGTGAATGAAAGTTTCATTGGGGGAATGGCAATCCCGTACCGATCGATTATTGTCAATGTTATATCCATTTCATTGCTTTCGTTAGCACGGTTTCATCTGCCCAAATCAGGTTCTTCGTTTCTTATTATTGTTATTGCAATTTTGTATAAACTTAACAATTTAGGTTTTCATTCCTGCACTGCCAATGTTCTCCTTTGCAATCCGCTAGCTCTTGCTATTCTTGGCATCTCTTATGAGATGCTATCCTTCACTATCTATACTTTTGTATCGACAAAATCAAAAGTTTACCTTCCCCTGACGACTGCGGCCAGTGCTTTACTATCGTTTACCCTTTTCGGAATAACCAACACCTTTATTCTGGGTGCATGGGAAATGCCGAAACTCATAAATTATATTTTCTTCAAAGGATTTATTACTGCCGTATTAACATCTGTTATTGTTTTACTTGGATTTTCAATCAGCAGCTCGTTACAAACCATCGACAATACCCCAAAGCTTTGGCCCGGAAAACAGTATGCCTTTTTCATCGTAAGCATTTTGATTGTGAATCTATGGATTATTGGAAGTTTGATAACTTTTTGAACATTATAACTATCGAAAAATAGAACTATCGACCAAATTTTGAATACCAAATAGAGAACATAAAGTCAAACAGATTGTTCCCCCATTTCATCTAACCTTCTAAAACAGGAGAATATCCGTTTTTTTACAAGTGACAAAATTTGAATAATATTCATATTTTCTGTAACTCAAATATTCAGACACATGAAAACTTTAACAACCTTACTAATGCTGATTCTAACAGCGTTGCTTTACGGCTCTCCGGACGAAGCTCGCTTGTTACGTTTTCCTACAGTCCATGGGAAACAAGTTGTATTCACTTATGGGGGCGACCTTTACACTGTAGGTATTGATGGGGGAATAGCTCGTAAACTTACTTCCGATGTAGGATACGAAATGTTTGCCCGATTTTCACCCGACGGTAAGACCATTGCCTTTACCGGTCAATATGATGGAAACACCGAAGTGTTTACCATACCTGCAGAAGGTGGCATACCTCAACGAATAACCACTACAGCCACATTAAACCGCGATGATGTTGCCGATCGCATGGGTCCAAACAACATCGTTATGACCTGGACTCCCGACGGCAAAAACATTGTATATCGGTCAAGAAAGCAAAGTTTCAACAGTTTCGTAGGCAACCTATTTACTGTGCCGGCTCAGGGCGGAATGAGCCAAGAAATTCCCCTTTCCGGCGGAGGATTTTGTTCCTTCTCCCCCGACGGCAAAAAACTAGCGTTTAATAATGTTTTTCGCGAGTTTCGCACATGGAAGTATTACAAAGGCGGAATGGCCGATGATATAAGAATTTTCGACCTCGAAACCAAAGAAATTATTAACATTACAAACCATCCTGCTCAAGATATTTTCCCAATGTGGATCGGCAACGAAATCTATTTCATTTCCGATCGCGATCGGACTATGAACCTGTTTGTGTACAATCTGCAAACAAAAACAATAGAAAAAATCACCAACTTCACCGACTTTGATATTAAATTTCCATCGTTCGATCAACAAACCATTGTCTTTGAAAAAGGTGGATACATCTACACCTTTGATGTTAAATCGCGCAATATCAAAAAAATTGAAATCACAATTGCCGATGATCAAATTTATGCACGCAATCAATGGGTAGATGCTTCTAAACGCATTTCCAACGTTGACTTATCCCCCGATGGAGAACGTGTTGTATTCAGCGCAAGAGGTGACATATTTACACTCCCCAGAGAATCGGGAATCACGCGTAATTTAACAAAAACATCAAATGCACATGAGCGCGAGGGATTTTGGTCGCCCGACGGAAAATGGATTGCCTATCTCTCCGACCAATCCGGTGAGTACGAAATTTACATTCAGGCTCACGATGGAAAAACTCCGGCACAAAAAATCACATCGAACAACTCAACCTACCTCTACTCTATCCAATGGTCGCCCGATAGCAAAAAAATTCTTTTCAATAATAGAAATGGTGAATTGCAATATGTAGATATCGAAACAAAAAAAATAACGCTCGTTGCCAAAGGAATTCATAGTTTAATCTATAACTACACTTGGTCGCCCGACGGGCAATGGATTAGTTACTCCACCAACGATTCAAATCGTTTTTCGGTTATTTATGTCTTTAATGTCACAACCCAAAAAACAAACCAACTGACCGACGGTTGGTACGATTCCTATTCTCCAACCTTTTCTTCCGACGGGAAATATCTTCTTTTTGTTTCGGAACGTGACTTTAACCCGATTTACAGCCAAACCGAATGGAATCATGCTTATGTTGACATGAATAGAATCTATCTGATTTTGCTTGCAAAAGACACTCCATCACCGTTTGCACCCGAAAATAATGAACCTAAACCCCAAGATGAATCATCAGCCACCAAGACGGACAATAAAAACAACGATTCCAAAGGCAAACCTTCCCAACCAACCATACCAAAAGTGTCGATTGATTTTGATCAAATATCCCAACGAATCGTTGCCCTTCCCACCCAACCGGGAAATTACTACAATATTTATTGCATCGATAATAAGGTTTATTACAATTTTAGTAATCGGGGAAATGTCAAATCCAAAACGTTTGTTTACGATCTTAAAAAACAAAAAGAGACTGAATTAGGCGAAGGTTTAAGTTTTGTGGTTTCATCAAGCAACAAAAAGATGTTGGTTAGAAAAGACAAACAGTATTCCGTTATCGATCTTCCAACATCCAAGATTAATCTTGAAACCTTTATCGATTTGAGCAACATGAAGGTTTGGGTTGATTATCGTCAAGAGTGGAAACAAATTTTTGATGAAAGCTGGCGGCAAATGCGCGACTTTTTCTACGTAGCCAATATGCACGGCGTTGATTGGAATGCCATGTATATAAAATATTCCCAATTGCTCCCTTACGTCGGACATAGAAATGACTTAACCTACATTATTGGTGAGATGATCGGAGAACTTAATGTTGGACATGCTTATGTTAACAGCGGCGATCGGCCTGAGCCCACACGAATATCAACCGGATTGTTAGGGGCCAAAATCAGTAAAGATCCCACCACCGGATATTTCCGAATCGATAAAATTCTTGAAGGAGCCAATTGGAGCACCTCGCTCTATTCACCATTGCAATCTCCCGGAGTAAATGCAGCCGAAGGAAATTTTATTATTGCCATTGACGGAACCGACTTAAAGTCAATACCGGATATTTATACTACCTTGATAGACAAAGCCAATAAAACTGTGGAGTTAACCATAAATTCTAAACCTGAACAAAACGGAAGTCGTAAAGTTCTGGTTAAAACCATTGATGATGAATCGTCGCTTTATTACTACAATTGGGTGCAAAACAATATCCGAATAGTTTCAGAAGCCACTAACGGACAAGTGGGTTACATTCATATTCCCGATATGGGTGTTGCCGGATTAAACGAATTCTCAAAATATTTTTACCCACAACTCACCAAAAAGGCTTTAATAATTGACGATCGCGGAAATGGTGGCGGAAATGTATCGCCCATGATTTTGGAGCGGTTGGGACGAACTGTTTATCGACTGAACATGTGGCGTGGTTTTAACACACCAACAACAATCCCGGCGCAAACTCATTATGGCCCCAAAGTGGCTCTGATTAACCAATATTCAGCATCCGACGGCGATTTGTTTCCCTATGGATTCCGTCAGCTAGGTTTAGGGCCTATCATTGGAGTCAGAAGTTGGGGTGGAATAGTAGACATTTCCGGATCCTTGCCGTTTGTTGACGGAGCAGACTTGAGAGTTCCCCAATTCACAAGCTACAGCGTTGAAACCGGCGATTGGATCATTGAAGGGCATGGTGTTGATCCCGATATTGTAGTTGAAAACGACCCTTATAAAGAATATATGGGCGACGATGCGCAATTGAGAAAGGCAATTGAAGTGATTCTGGAAAAAATGAAACAAGTGAAACCACTTCCGCTAATACCTGCCGATCCCGATCGTTCCAAATAAAAAAAAACGGGCTTTTTGCCCGTTTTTTTTGTGTGCCTTTTCACCAGCGAATAAAAAAATTTGATCAAGTTATTTAACAAATCCGATTAAAAGTTCAGATACTGTCCCAAAAAGTGTGTAAAGTGAGTTAGTTCTTAAATTAGAGAAAAA
>DAOTAV010000104.1:0-8563 GCA_035382785.1 Salinivirgaceae bacterium
GCTTTCGCGTAAACACTGCTCAACAACGGGTGTAATATTGATAAATTCCCGCCGTTTTTCCGTATTAAACCACAACTCTTTTCGATACGATTTCATAGGCTTTTCATTATTGAATTTAGACACTCTCTATTAGCTACATCAATGAACCGTTTCAAAGCATTGTTCAAATCTACATTTATTTTTGATTTTACAAAACAGCGGGATTATAAAAAAAAGCGTGTGTACTTGTTGTACAGGCTCGGAATCACATAATACACACGCGTTTCGTTTATGATAGAAGCTAATATTCTAAAACCTTACATTCAACCCAATCATGAAATGTCGGCCTGCTTGTGGAAAATATCCATCCAACATTCGCTCTTCATTATTCGAAAAATAGGTATAAACCCATGCATTGCTGCAATATTCACGATTATACAAATTATTGATTTGAAAATAAACGTGAGCGACAGCTGTTGAAATACGATATCGGTAGTTTAGGCGTAGATTAGAAACCCAATAGGGGTCAAGAGCTCGATTGTTGTTAGATGTATTGTCGATAAACTGTTTCCCAACAAAATTGTCGGATAAAATCATGGAAAATCCTTTCAATGGCTCCCACTCCATCTGAGAACCTGCAATCACGGATGGAGAAAACGCAATATCGATCTCTTTAAGAGTATCAACACGTTGACTCCAAGTGTCCCAATCGTCGAAATAGGCCACAAAATTTCGTATTTTGTTTTTGCTTAAGGTGGTATTTGCTGTCCATTGTAGATTTTGCAAGATTTTTACGGAAAAGAGCATTTCAACTCCCAACCGATAACTATCCTTCACATTTTCCATAATGGGAGAACCCACATCGTTGATATTTCCTGTCAATACAAGCTGATCATTGTAGTGCATGAAATATCCATTTAAACTCAAGTGCCCTTTGGATGTTTTGTATTGAATTCCGGTTTCAAAATCGTTTAATCGTTCATATTTCGGAACTCCACGAGTTGGATCAGCATCGGTAAAATTACTTCGTGTTGGTTCCCGATGCGCTTGAGCGAAGGAAAAAAACGCAGAAAGAGATTCTCTCACGTAAAATAGCCCGGCTTTGGGATTAAAAAAGGAGTACCGATGTTCTTGAGTAACATTTCGATTATCGTCGTCAACACCGTCAATCTTGTAATGAATGCCTCTCCATTGTAAGTCGCCATAGAACGATAGACTTTCAGTAATTTTGAAAGTTGAACGCAAATAAACATTTCCATCGTCTTTAATGCCGCGGTTTCGATAATACTCATGGTCGGGTATTATAGTGCCATTATTAAACTTCGACCAAATGATAGTGCCAAAATGGTGACCATCGTAACGATTTAATCCTCCACCAAAAGTTGTTTCCAATTTTTCCAGCTTATTAATAACAGAAGCCACAATTCCATAAAAATCATTATCCAAAAATTTCCGATTGATTAAATCGGTTCTTTTAATAATTGTATCACCAATATTGATATTCGGCAAACCAAAACTCGATAACTTTTTGTTGTATCGATACGACTCATAATAACCAAATCCTTGAGTATAATGCAACGCCAAATTGGTTTTCAACGATTGGTTTGGTGTGTAGGTATAAAAAATTTGATAGTGATTTTGTTTGTAGTTATCCGTTTGGTTATGGTAGAGATAACGATTAAACGTTCGTGGATTGGAATTGAATAAATTTTCAGTTTCTTCATCAGAATAACCGGCGTCTTGGGCAAATTGGCGCATTCGAGCCGTATCGTTTAACAACTTAACTTTAGGAACTCCTTCCCAAGCTTGATAAGTAATTTCCTTGCCCCAAAAAATATTGGTACGAAGCACATGTTTGTCGGAATAATAACCGCCGCTGAAGTAAAAACTTTTTAAATCGGAAAAAGCACGATCGATAAATCCATCGCTTTTTATTTGAGATAGTCGCACATCAAAAGCCGTGTTATTCGACAATAGCCCGGTTGATGCTTTCACCGTGTGTTTGTGGCTGTTAAACGTACCAAAAGCATTGTTGACTTCTGCATAAGCATCTTCTTCAAGATTATTAGTGGATAAGTTTACCGAAGCTCCGAAAGCTGCAGCACCGTTACCCGAAGTTCCAACTCCTCGTTGGATTTGTACAATATTAACACTCTCGGAAAAATCGGGCATGTTTACCCAAAAGACACCATGCGATTCCGCATCGTTCAACGGAATATCATTTACCATAACATTGATGCGGCTTTGATCAGTACCCCGAATTCGAAAAGTGGAGTAACCAACGCCATTCCCGGCATCGGAAGTAGCAACCAACGATGGTGCGATTTGTAGCAACATCGGAATTTCTTGTCCACTATTCTGTTGTCGAATTTTCTCTGATGTTAGAGTTACATGACTTGTGGGCGTTGTTTCTTTTGCTCTTGTTGCAGAAATAATTATCTCTTGTCCCATTATACTTTGCTCCTTAAGAGAAACGAAAACAGGTTCCGGTTTTGACAAGTCCACGGTTAACTTCTCGGTTTTAAATCCGAGAAAACTGATTTGAAGATGTACAACTCCTTGTGAAGGAAGATTTTCAAGCGAAAATTCACCTCGATTATTGGTAATAGCGCCCCTTCGCAACTCCTTTATCCACACATGCGCTCCTTCCAATGGCTGATTTTCTTCATTTTTCACCATTCCGGTAATGGCATTTTGGGCCAGCATGCCCCACCAGCCAAAGGCCAACAAAATTAACATCACGATTTTTTTCATAATAACAAATTGCTTTAAAGGTTAAACTTAAAGCAATGGAGAGTGATATTTGCGAGCGAGATTCAGAAAATTCCCTTCGCCGGCATTACCCGGATCAGGTTCAAAGGGTATAATCTCAGCCTGAAAGTAAGGCACCCCCATTGTCAAAATATCGATGCAAAAGTAATGTTTTCAAAGAAACAAAATCATTTCTTTATCTTTTTTTTTTGATATCCTATAAGCAATTCTGTTTTGTGTTCCTTCCTTCAGGCACTCCAAATTTTTTGGGGTTCAATATCCCATATCTGCATCGAAAGTTGATTTTTTGCGAGATTTTATTCAGATAAGCATCGCCACTTGAGATTTCAAAGAATTTTAGTTTCGACTGTCAAATACAGAAATTTGAAAAGGTTTTCGAATTTAAAAAGAAGCCTTCCACGTTTAGCATTATCTTTTCAAGTATTTAGCAATCAAGATTTCATTTATGCTATCCATTCCTAAACATGGCTTACCCATGTTGCTTAAACGCATACCAATAAAGTATCAAAATACCATTCCACTAACTTCTTCTATTGGCATGGCATAGATAATTAGTAAAATTCAACCACCTGAAAAACTGTGATTTACAAATTTCCCCAAAGACCTTTACATGCAAAACTTAGACAGCGATACAAAATTGAATACAAAAAAAATAGTTTTTTCTATCATGTTCTGCGTGACAGATTTCGATGAATCTATTGTCAAAAAAAACGAAACATTGGTGATTTTTTTAGATAAAAAGCTCTGCTGAATTGTCGATATTTTTTATCCGTTTTTATAATTTCGCAGTCAACCTAAAATGCTGAATCCATGAAAAATTATTTTGCCCCCTTAATTTTCTTGCTTGCAACCCTTAGCTGTACCGTAAATTCTGGCAAGAAACTTCCCGAGACCCCATTCGAACAATCGAATGGACAAGAAACCGCAACCTACGAACAGACCATTCAACTCTGCGAAGCCTTTTCCTCACTAAGTTCCCAAGTTCAACTTAAATACATAGGAAAAAGCGCCCAAGGACGACCTATTCCGGTGCTGATTGTTGATAAAAATAAGCAATTCACGCCTCAAGAAGTTCGAAAATCCGGGAAAACGGTGTTACTCATTCAAGCCAACATTCATCCGGGAGAGCCCGATGGAAACGATGCGGGAATGCTGTTGTTAAAGAAAATGATTTCAGAAAAGCGATTCCCCGACCACGTTACAATCCTCTTTCTCCCCGTTTTTAATCCCGACGGTTTAGCTCGATTCAATGCTTACAATCGCATCAACCAAAACGGGCCGAAGGCCATGGGATGGCGCACTACTGCTCAAAATTTAAACCTGAACCGCGATTTTGTTAAAGCCGAATCGCCCGAAATGCAAGCTTGGCTAACTTTTTTTCATCAGTGGTTCCCTGACATGACCATAGATTGCCATGTTACCGATGGAGCCGACTATCAATACGTTATGACCTACGTTTTGCACACCTACACTCCGGAAAACTCCTCGTTGACACAATGGAAAAACAACTACCTGAATTTCCTGACAAATACGATGGATTCTTCCGGATTTCCCATGTTTCCTTATGTTACATTCCGCAATTGGCACGATCCCCGAAGCGGTATCTACAGCCGACCTCCTCGCCCACTCCTCTCCAACGGCTATGTTTCGGTTCTTAACCGAATCGGGCTCCTACTCGAAGCCCATTCTCTTAAACCATTTCAACAAAGGGTTGAAGCAACGCTAGCTTGTTTGGAAAATACCATCGATTTTCTCGAGAAAAATCACCGTTCATTGTTGCAAGCCATAGCCACTGCCGACAAAGAGACCGTTAACCTAGATTCGATTCCTCTAACCTTTAAAACCTCGCCCCGCTGCGACACTATCGATTTTAAAGGTGTCGAATATTCACCGATTACAAGTAGCATAACCGGTGGTCAATGGTTTCGTTATAATCCTGATCAACCCAAAACATTTCGAATACCATATTTTTCACACATCGAACCGGAACGTATTATTAACATCCCGGAAGGTTATATTTTCGGACCGGAATGGCAATTTTTAAAAGACCGCCTCGATTGGCATAAAATAGAATACTTCCAACTCCAAAGCGATATTTGCCTTTCAACTAAAATCTGGCGACTAACCGGCGTTGAATGGAATCCTCAGCCATTCGAAGGTCGTTTCTGGCTGAAAAAAATTGACATTCATCCCGACTCAAGCATCACAACATGGCCCAAAGGGTCTATTGTGGTTCCAACACGACAGCAGAAATTACCGTTGATTGTTTATATGTTTGAACCATATTCTCCCGACTCTTATCTTCAAAACGGATTTTTTAATGCCATTTTTGAGCGTAAAGAATATTTTGAAACTTATGTCATGGAGCCTATGGCAGCAGCTATGTTCGACTCTATTCCCGGTTTGAAAGAACAATTCGAGCAATGGAAGTCAGAAAATCCAAATGCAGATCAATATAAACAATTGGAATGGTTTTACGCCAAAACTCCTTACTACGACAACAAACTAAATTTGTATCCGGTTGGTGCTATCGACAAAAAAGAACTTAACAAACTGTTGATTAATAAGAAATAAAAAATCAGCTATGGAAAATTTCACTATTTATAATCCGGTAAACCTTCATTTTGGTAAAGATTGTTTAACCGATTTTGGTGTTATTGCCCGTGAATATGGCCAACGAGTTCTTTTGATCTATGGGGGAAAATCCACGAGCAAATTCGGATATCTTGCCAAAATACGCGAACTTCTTGAAAAAGAAAAGATTTCGGTTTTCGAATATGGCAAAGTAACTCCTAATCCAACCATCGAGCAAGTTTCGGAAGCAGTAGCCATTGCTCGTGAAAACCGTGCTGAATTTATTGTCGCCTTAGGTGGCGGAAGCGTAATTGACGCAGCCAAAATAACCTCGGTTTGTGTATTGGACAATCTTGACCCATGGTCGGTGATGACAAGAAAAATAACCCCCAATCGGGCATTACCCCTAATCACCGTTTTAACGCTTGCAGCAACCGGCACTGAAATGAACGAAGCTGCAGTAGTAGAGAACAACACAGCTGGAAAAAAAATAGCCCTGGTGAACCCATTATTATTTCCTAAACACTCTTTTTTAAATCCCGAATTCACACTAACGGTTTCGCGAGAACAAACCGCCTATGGTATTGCCGATATGATTGCCCACGCCATGGAAGCCTGGTTCGGAACGCCGGCTCCGAATCTAATCAATCGGTTTACTTTAAGCATAATCGAAGAAGCCATGAAAAATGGTTTGGCAGCAATCAACCAACCCTCGGATTATCAAGCTCGATTTAATTTGATGCTCACAGCTACTTTTGCCTTAAACGGCACCACCGACGTTTGTCGCGAAAGCGGCGATTGGGGCGTGCACAGCATTGGTCATGAACTCAGCCTTCAGTTCGATATTCCTCACGGAGCCAGCCTTAGCATTGTGTATCCCGCTTGGCTCACTTATTTTGAGAACCAACGAAAAAACGAGATCATGGAACTTGGGAAGCATATTTTCGGTGTAGATTCCACAGCAGAAACGATCTGCCAACTGGTTCGCTTTTTCAATCAAATCGGTACACCAACCCAACTTCCTTGGCAAAATATTAAACCCGAACACAAAACTCAAATCCTCGAAGGGTTAAACAGAAATCGAGCTGCCGGTTATGTTCATCGGTTAACAGACGACGATCGCCGCGAAATTGTTGAACTCATGTTTAATCCAAAATATTGCTAAACTCTATCAACCGATTTGGTTTGAGAAAAAATTTCTTCTATTTTTGCACAGCAAAAGGGTCGTTAACTCAGTTGGTTTAGAGTGCTACCTTGACAGGGTAGAAGTCACTGGTTCGAATCCGGTACGACCCACAAAATAGACCGAAACACATCGGTCTTTTTTTTTTAACAATTTCTTTATTTAAAAACCTTGCACTCCCACACTAAATGGCTAACTTGCATAAAAAAACACAATGACTTTCGATCATATTCAAATCACAAGCCGGACATTTGAATCATATTCCCTTTCACTGTTTCGATTTCAGGCTGAAAATATTCCTGTTTATAAACGTTTTCTTTATCACCTTGGAGTAAATCCTGCCGAAATTAATTCTATTGAAAAAATCCCCTTTTTGCCGATAGAATTTTTTAAAACTGAGACAATTTACTGCGGATCAGAACCTCCACAAAAAGTCTTCCTCAGCAGTTCTACAACCAATACCGGGCAATCACGCCATTACGTAGAAAATCCGGAATACTACATCAAAACATTCATGGAATCGTTCAGACTATTCTATGGAGATCCCAAACAGTATTGTTTTCTATGTCTATTGCCCTCTTATCTTGAACGTGAAGGCTCATCGTTAATCTTTATGGCAGAGCACCTCATAAAAACAAGCCGTTACGCACAAAGTGGTTTCTACCTATACAACCATATCGATCTTTATCAACAACTTTTAGAAAACGAACGTCAAAATATCCCCACCATCCTTTTCGGAGTTTCGTTTGCACTTTTAGATTTTGCGGAGCAATTTCCAATAAAACTACACAGCACTATCGTTATGGAAACCGGTGGAATGAAAGGACGAAAGCAGGAAATGCCACGAGAACAATTGCACGACATACTAAAAAAGGCCTTTGGAGTTGACGCTATCCATAGCGAATATGGAATGACCGAACTTTTATCCCAAGCCTATTCAAAAGCCAACGGAATCTTTAAAACTCCCAACTGGATCAAAATAATGATTTACGATCTCTATAACCCATTGAAGACAAAACCAAGCGGACGGGGAGGAATCAACATCATCGATCTTGCTAATCAACAATCGTGTGCTTTTATTCAAACTGCTGATGTGGGAACTGTGTTTGCTGATGGCTCGTTTGAGATCATTGGCAGAATAGACTACAGCGAAACTCGAGGTTGCAACCTTTTAATAAACGATTGATTTTTTGAAACAATTTGTAAATTTCGACCATCAAACCTAATATCAACATTATGAAAAAGTTAATCCTTTTGGTAACCGTGATATCAATTTACGGATGCCAACAGGCGCAAGAAAATTCCGCCACCTTCCCTCCCCAATGGACAAAAACTCTTCCACAATCAGAAAAATTGCTATTCGCAACGGGATACGGGAAATCGGTTTCGGAAGAAATTGCCCTTGAAAAAGCAAGATTGCAAGCCTTTACCGAACTGGCAAAAAAAATCTCTGAAGTACAAACCGAAACTCAAGGAAACATTACCAAAACCACCGTTGAAGCTACGTTGAAAGAAGTAAACATGGTAGAAAAAGCTATTTTCCAAGACTCAGCAGGATACTTTGAAGTTTACTTGCTGGTGAGTCATCCCAAACCATCAAAATAGCAAAAAGAGATAAAAAAGAAAAGCCTTGAATAGAATCAAGGCTTTCTGTGCCTCGGACCGGACTCGAACCGGAACGGACCTTTCGGTCCACAGGATTTTAAGTCCTGCGTGTCTACCAATTCCACCACCAAGGCTGGTAAAGGTCTGAGCGGGAAACGAGACTCGAACTCGCGACCCCAACCTTGGCAAGGTTGTGCTCTACCAACTGAGCTATTCCCGCTTAGCGTGTGCAAATATACAACTTTTTTTTATTCCGGAATAATTTTTTGATTTTTTTCGGCGTAATGGACAAAATTCAGGCTATTTTTTAGATACTTTGTCCTAATGGACATTTTTCAGGCTTTTTATTTTAATGCTTTTCAAAAGAAACTTATAGTATTAATTTGTATGTCCGATAAGCAGAAACAGGCTCTGCTGAGGAACAACCTGTCAGGAATACCCTGACCGACC
>DAOTAV010000105.1:0-8560 GCA_035382785.1 Salinivirgaceae bacterium
ATTATATTTGAAACCAAATTTAACTTACATTACACACTTTTAGGGATACTACCTTCATTACTGCAAATATGGGTAAACGAACCTAACATTCTTTATCAAAAAGCCCTTTGTTTAATCCGGATGAATCAACCGGATGAAGCTTTAGCAAACTTTCATCAAATCATTGCCTTACGACCATGTTTTGCGGGAGGATATTATGGAGCTGCAACAGCTTGTGTTGCTATGGGGCAATGGGAGCAGGCCTTTGACTATATCGAAAAAACTATTGCATTAGATTCAGAAAACTCAGAATATTTTCTGCTGCGTGGCAGAATTTTGATAGGTTTAAATCGTACAAAAGAGGCATGTAAAGATTTTAAAAAGGCCAAGAAAATGGGTAATCAGGATGCTCCTTTTGCTTTATATAATTATTGTAAATAGCTACTTGTTTTATTTATGTATTTCATAACTGAACCTATAAGCTCTTTAGATCTTATAGGTTTTGTAATAAAATCGTTGGCTCCAAGTTGAAAACATTTTTCTTTTTCGTTATTCATAGCAAATGCACTCTGGGCTATTATCGGAGTTTTGTTATCAACTGCTCGTATGGTTTTAATAGCGTCGTAACCGTTCATAATAGGCATCTGTAAATCCATCAAAATAAGATCGATTTTCTGATTTTTATGAAATTCAATAGCCTCGGCTCCATTTTTTGCCCAAATAACTTTGGCTTTGGTAGGTGCAAGGAGCTCATGAATAAGCATATAATTCACATGGATATCTTCAACTACTAAAATAGTTTTGCTATCAAAGTTGGGAGTTTCAATATTTTCAGGTACCGAAATGTTTTCCGCTTGCTTAATCAAACTTCCCGGAATGGTAACATAAAATGTGGAACCTTTGCCTTCTTGGCTTTCAAAAGAAAGCCTTCCTCCCAATAGTTCAACGATATTTTTAGCTAGAGCCAATCCTAACCCTGCGCTTCCACTTTGTCGTGTGTAGGAGTTACTATGAAGGAAGAAATCAAAAATGTTTTGCTTTTGTTCAGGAGCAATTCCTGTGCCGGTATCACGAACATATATGGTTAAATCATTATTGTTCATGAATCGATATCCTAAAGTAACATTGCCTTTCTGGGTGTATTTAAAGGCATTCTCCAGCAGATTCGAAACCACTTGTTTGAGTCGATACGAGTCGATATACAAACTGAGATCGGTGGTTTTTTCGGGATATTCAATGTTAAATTTTAGATCGGACGATTTTTCAAAATTTTTACCCAACATAATCATCTCATTCAGAATGGGTTGCCAATCGACCCATTCTTTCTTAATATTCAATTCTCCCGCCTGAATCTTACTTGCATCGATGATATTATCGAAAATTTTAACTAATGAACGGGCACTTTGGGTGATTAGCATTATAAATTCTTCCCTCTGATCGGTTGTCAGATCAGGATCAGCAAGCAGATCACTAAAGCCTACAATGGAATTCACCGGATTACGAATCTCTTGCGACATGTGGCTTAAAAAAGCCGATTTGATTCGAATGGCCGATTCTGCTTTTACCATCGCATCCGACAAGTTATGGAAATCAATATATCGTTTTATTACCTGTGCAAGATATTGGGTGTAGGTTTTCCAAAAGTCAGAATCAAACGGATCCATTCTCTTATCGGGAAGATGGAGAATTAGAAGACCTAAAGTCTCTTGATTGTTTATACGGATAGGAATAAAAACTATTGTTTCGTCGTTCCAACCGTGTCGGTCGGCAAGAATTCTATCTTGTTTATTTACATCGGTTCCTGTAAAAAACACTTGCGAACTTTCCAACAAGGTACGGAAATGTGAATTCAATCGCAAATTAACAACTTCCGGAAATATTAAGGACGACTGGTGTTGTTCGCAAATGTAGCTTTTTCGTCGGATAGCTGTTGCTCCTTTTTCGTGCAAGTAGAATCCGATGCACTGAATATTGCAATACTGTTGAATGATTAATAATAGTTTTTGAATCTTAAGGTCAAATTCAGCGATATCGCTAAACAAAAATATTGTTTTATCGAGCAATGATAGCTGATTGTGAAGATAGTTGACTTCGTGATCCATTGATTTATCTTTTTGGGATTGCCAAAGATATTTAATTTTTGAAGGATTAACAAATTTCCTTTTGGAAGATAGTAGCAATAATGTTGCAGAACCGTATAAAATTTACTACAATTGCACACAAAAATAACGAAGAGTTCAATAATAAGTCACAGCTATATATCAATATTTTAGTAATTAAACCTACTACGTAAAAATATATTTATGCAACGAAAAATCACCGTTATTGCTCTAATACTGATTTTGTCAATCAAAATGTTTGGACAATATGAGATTACTGTAAAAATCAAAGATCTACCCGGAAGAAAAATTATTTTAGCACAATATTATGGCGATAAGAACTATATCATCGACACTCTTATCTTGAATTCGAAAGGTATTGGTGTGTTTAAAGGCGACAAATCTTTGAAAGAGGGTTTGTACTTAATTGTTTTGCCATCAAGAAATTATCTTGATTTTATAGTTGAAGGGAATCAAAAATTTACGCTTGAATTTTCTAATGCATCTGATATACTACAAATGGTAGGAAAACTATCGGTAAAAGGTTCCGAGCCGAACCAAATTTTCAAAGAGTATCAACTCTTCATGTTTGAACGAACTAAAGCCATTATGGATTTGAAAGTAGTGGTGAATGACAAACAAAAATCTGATTTTGCCCGTCAGAAGGCTCAAGAACAAATTGACAAGCTCACCAAAGAAATATCGCAAAAACAGCAGGAAATTATCCAAAAATATCCACAAAGTCTGTTAGCCAAAATAGTAAAAATGTTTCTCGATATTGAAGTGCCTGCCATTGGTGATGAAATCAATGGCATTCGTGTCGACTCGGTGTATCAATACAATTTTTATAAAGATCATTATTTTGATAACGTGGATTTTAGCGATGGACGTCTTGTTCTTACACCCGTCTATCACGCACGCTTAGCAAACTTTTATGATAAAGTGGTAGCACCCATATCGGATAGTATTATTGCGGCATCTAGAGTTCTTTTTGCGAAAATTCCTGAAGATTCTGAATTTTTTTCATACACTTTGCAGTATCTTTTCAACAAGTATAGCCAAAGCAAAATCATGGGACACGATAAAGTGGTGGTTTATCTAGCGGATACTTATTATTTACGTGGAAAAACACCTTGGATAACCGACGATTTTAAGAAAAAACTAACAGAACGTATTGAGCGCATGCGTTATAATCAAATTGGAAATGTTGCTCCTAATCTGGAGAAGGCTCAAACTCCTGATGGATACTTTTATCCTCTGCATTCGGTTAATGGTAAAGCAATACTCTTAATATTTTGGGATCCGGATTGTGGACATTGTAAAAAAGAGATACCACAGATTTTAGAATTTTATCACAAATATCATCAAAAAGGATTCGATGTATATGCTTTTTACACACAAAACAATGTTGATGAATGGAAAAAAGCTATTCAAAATTTTCAAATCGAGGATTGGATTAATGTTTACGATCCGTTTAATTTTACCAACTTCAGGACTCTTTATGATGTTTATTCTACGCCAATGCTGTATTTACTCGATCAGAACAAAAAGATTGTCGCAAAACGATTTTCAATTGATTCGCTCGAAAGTTTATTAAATGAATTTCTAACAAAATAATATTCTTATGCTTTGGATTTGGCTTACAATTTCGTTGCTTTTATCTTATCTGTTGGGTAGTATTCCGACGGCGGTTTGGATAGGAAAATCTTTCTACGGTATCGATGTCAGGCAACACGGTAGTGGGAATGCAGGTGCAACCAACACATTTCGGGTTTTAGGGAAACGCCCTGGCATTGTGGTTCTTCTTATCGATGTGTTAAAAGGATTTGCAGCCGTGGTTGTGGCCGGGGAAATAATGCATTTGGCCGGCATTGACGAACTTTCATGGATAAAAATCGTTGCCGGATTGGTTGCCGTTGTGGGGCATATTTTCCCAATATTTGCTCAATTCAAGGGGGGGAAAGGTGTAGCTACCATTTTGGGAGCTGTTTTTGGCATCAATCCTCTTGCATCTCTCATTGCGTTAATTGTTTTTAGTATCATTCTGATTACAACTCATTATGTAAGTTTGGGTTCAATATTGGCAAGTATGACCTTTCCTCTGATTGTCTTTTTTATTCAACATGAACCTTCGATTTGGATGAAAAGTTTTTCCATTTTTGTGCCGATTATGATGATTCTAACTCACCGTCCTAATATTGAACGATTACGACATGGAAAGGAAAACAAAACCTATATCTTTAAGAAACCCGACAACTAAATAATTTCTTTTTCAGTCAATCCCAGATAATCTGCGAGCAATTCTTTCAGTGTGCTTGTGTCGATATCGATAAACTGTTCACCAGGCTTAAATGCACTAATTTTGCCAGTTTCCTCTGAAACCACAATAACAAAGACATTTGTAACCTCCGTGATTCCTATGGCTGCACGATGACGCATTCCCATACTTGGCGGAAGATCGCTTGAACTTGATAAAGGTAAAATACAGCGCGCAGCAAGAACGCGATTGTTACGAACAATGACCGCCCCATCGTGCAAAGGGCTGTTTTTAAAAAAGATATTTTCCAGTAATCGTGCTGAAATTTCTGCATTCAGAATGTCTCCCGATTGAATTATTGATTTGGGAATTTTGTATTCCGAAATAACTATTAAGGCACCGGTTTTCGTCCCCGACATGTTGGCGCATGCATAAGCAATTTCGTCTATCTTCTGTAAACTTATTTCAGGATTTTTATTGAATAATGTATCAAAATTGAACTTTTTATCGAGAAAATCGCGATTTCCTAACATCAAAAGAAATTGTCGGATCTCGGGTTGAAAGATGATGATAACTGCTAAAACTCCAACCCCCATGAACTGTCCGATAATAGTATTCAAAAGTTCCATTTTGAAGGCAATTACAATTTGCCAAAACAGGTAAATCAGAAATATTCCGACAAAAATGTTGATAGCTATGGTTCCTTTAATCAATTGATAAACTTCATAGAAGAGAATTGCAACAATAAGAATATCCAAAAAATCAAAGAAATCAAATGTAATAAACAACGATATCATTTAATTGGAGGTTAACGTTTTTTGAACTACTAATACGGTTTGAACACATTCTTTTACATCGTGAACTCTTAAGATATTGGCTCCGTTGACAATTGACAGGGCGTTGAGCGCAATGGTTCCGGGAAGACTATCTTCAGGAAGAATGTTTAAATATTTATAAATAAGCGATTTCCGTGAAATTCCCATCAAAATTGGTAGATTCAACGCTTTAAGTATGTGTAAATTATTGATAATATGATAGTTTTGATCAATATTTTTTGCAAAGCCGATTCCCGGGTCAATAATTAAATCTGATATACCATTCTCAATACATTTTAGTTTCAATTGTCCAAAATATTGCGAAAGATCTAACATTAAATTCTGATACTGAGTTAACGATTGCATAGTTTGAGGATTTCCACGCATATGCATGCCGATATAACCTATTCCAAGTTCCCCAACAGTGGAAATCATTTTATCGTCCATTTGACCACCGGAGATATCGTTGATTAAGTCAACGCCGTAGTTATGATATGCTCGTCGTGCAATTTCAGAACGAAAAGTATCGACCGAAACAGGAATTTCCGGATAGTGTTCATTGACGTATTCCAAGGCAGGTTTAATTCGTTCCCACTCTTCATCCTGATCAATAATTTTGGCACCCGGTCGTGATGACATTCCTCCAATGTCAAGAAAATCAGCTCCATCGGCAATAATTCGATCGATGTGAGAGAACAAATTGCCGTTTAACATGCAACTCGACGAATAGAATGAATCGGGAGTACAATTAACTATTCCCATAACTGCCGGGCGATTCCATTCCCTTATTTCTCCTTTAACCTTAAGCGATAAATTCATGATGCCATTGATTTTTTTGGTATGAGAATGGATTTTCGTTTTTTTTCTACTGCTTTTTTTCGATATTTGTTGATGCAAAAGTAGCAAACAAATCAGAAATATCGAACTGAAAAATACTCACCCCAGCTAAGATAATTTTTCTATGTCATTTATTGTTATCGAAGGGCTCGATGGTTCGGGCAAATCAACGCAAGTGAAAAAAGTGTGTCACTACTTATCAGAACATAACATTCCTTTTGAGTATATTCATTTCCCACGTCTAGAAGATCCTTTTTTTGGGTTACTCATAGCCCGTTTTCTACGAGGCGAATTTGGAACTCTGCATTCGGTTGATCCTTATTTAGTGGCAATGCTTTATGCCTCCGATCGTTGGCATGCAGCGGCAACCATCAATGATTGGATTATGCAAGGGAAGTTGGTTTTGGTTGATCGCTATGTTTATTCGAATATTGCTTACCAAACATCAAAAATTGCCGATAAAGAGGAAAAGAAAAAGCTCCGTGATTGGATTTTTCAACTTGAGTATGAACAATTCAAAATCCCTAAACCCGATATAAATATTTGGCTCGATGCTCCGTTAGCCTTTGTTGAAAAAAAACTCAGTTCGAACCGCGAAAGTGAAGATCGCCGATATTTAGAGCAAAATCAACGAGATATTCACGAAGTGGATATCGATTTCCAACGAGCTGTTTATCAAGAATATGCGCAATTTTGCACAGAATATGACGATTTTAGGCGTTTGATTTGTTATGATGAACAAAACCAAATGCTTTCCGAAAATACTATTTTCAGCATGCTGATCAAGTATATCCAAAACTACTTTTAATGGTTTTAGAAAGATACCTTTAGAATTGCAATCGGTTTGATAAAAAGAGTGTTCAAATGCTTAAATTTTAAGGTCATGAAAATTATTAGAAACATATCAAGATTACTCGTGGGACTTGTTTTCCTCTTTTCCGGATTTGTAAAAGCGGTTGATCCCATGGGATCGCAATTTAAATTCAACGATTATTTTGTGGCCTTTGGAATCGAATGGCTCATGCCGTTAGCATTGGTGTTTGCCATTATGTTGGCAGCTACGGAATTCATCGTTGGATTTGCCTTGCTGAACAATTCCTTTACTCGTTTTTTCGCATGGATAGCCTTAATTTTCATGCTGTTTTTTACAGTTTTAACCTTTATTCTTGCCATTAAAAATCCGGTGACCGATTGCGGATGTTTTGGCGATGCCATTATTTTAACCAATTGGCAAACATTCTATAAAAACCTTGTTATTCTGATTCCGACATTCATCCTATTTTGGCAACGTAAATACTTTAAAAGCAGTTTCGAAAAATTGGGGATGTTCTTCCAGTCTGCTGTTGGAGTAACAATAGTTGCTGTTGTTATCGGTGTTTCGCTGAAGTATCTTCCCTTGATAGATTTTCGCCCATATCGAGTGGGCCAAAATATAGCTTTAGCATCCAAAGAGCATCTTGTGGGAGCTCCCAAACCCTTGTTTGAAACCACTTTGATTTATGAAAAAAATGGCGTAAAACAATCATTTTCGTTGAACAACTTGCCCGATTCAACCTGGAATTGGGTTGAAACTATCAATCGAACAATTTCAGAGGGTTATTCTCCCAAAATCAAAAATTTTCATCTCATGAGTCTCTCCGGTAACGATATTACCGATCGTATCTTGAACCATGAGCAACCAGTATTAATGATTTGCATTTGGGATCTTTCTAAAATTTCGGAACAAGAGGCTACTTATTTTAATCAAATTGCCTATCGTGCTCAAGAAAGCAACATTTATACAATCATGGTTACCTCCGCAACTCCAAGCGAAATTGAACAATACGAAAGGAATTATTTACCAACCTTCTCTATTAGTACTGCCGATCCCATTACACTTAAAACCATTGTTCGCGATAATGGCGGGATTGTCTTTTTATATAAAGGAACTGTTTTACAGAAATGGAACCATCGAGCATTTTTTGATCCTCTTGAGATTACAGAATACCGACTTTTAAATGAAGCAATGAAAAAAGGAAGCCCCAATCCAATGATGCAAACCATTTTTTATCTTTTGATAATTGTCCTTATTTCACTTATTCTTGAATGGATCGGACTATACACCAAAAAGCATATAAATCGGCGTTTTTATCTATAAACAAATCATAAAACCAAAAGAAAGGAAGAGAGGGTGTAGATAAATCATTTTTCTAGAAATCGACCGGAACATTGTTTTATGAAACGATTAATTAAACAATCGTGCTATTTAATCTTAGTATTGTGGGGAATCGTCTCTCTACTATTTTTTCTTTTTAACATTTTGCATGGCGATCCGGCACGAATGCTGACTGGCCAACGAGCAGACGAAGAAACCATTAGAAACATTAGACGTGATCTTGGTCTCGACCAACCGCTTTGGAAACAATATCTGTTGTACATAAACGATTTATCGCCGCTTTCATTAGACCGTGATAATGACCAACGTCGATATACAGGAATTCAACTTGCCCGAATCAAAGAGTATCGGTTAATTATTAAATGGCCATACTTGCGAGAATCGTTCCAGACACGCAAATCAGTGGCAAGTATGATTT